>JADZFZ010000936.1 GCA_020854145.1 Deltaproteobacteria bacterium
CCGCCATCGCACGCGTCCGCGCGAAGATCGGCGTCGTGGTCGCCGACGACACGGAGGTCGGCCGGCGGCTCATCGCGCGCGCCCTGGACGTGGACCCGGACTTCGAGATCGTCGAGGCGGTCGCGGATGGTCGCGCGGCCGTCGAAGCCGCGGAGCGTCGACGCCCACGGCTCGTCTTGCTGGACGTGCTGCTTCCCCGGCTCGACGCACCCGAAGCCACGCGGACGATCATGCAGCGCGCCCCGACCCGCGTCGTGATCCTGACGCGCGACGCGGACCCGCGCAGCGCGACGGCGGCGCTCGAGGCGACGCGCGCCGGCGCCCTGGACGTGCTCCTGCCGCCGGCGTTCGGCGATCCGATGGCAGCCCCCGCGGTGACGTTTCGGGACCGGCTCAAGGAGCTCGCGGAGGTGCCGGTCGTGCGACGCTGGTATGCAGAAGCGAGGCGCAGCGAACGTCCGAGCGAGGCGCGCGCAGCCCGGCCCGCCGACGACGCGCGACCGGCCGGCGCGAAGATGGTCGCGATCTGCGGCTCGACGGGTGGCCCCGCGGTGCTCGCGGGCTTGCTCGCACGCCTCGCGCCGCACGTCGGCGGCGCCTCGGTGCTGATCGTTCAACACGTGCTCGAGGGTTTCTCCGCGGCGTTCGCGGAGTGGCTGGCCGAGGCTGCCCGCGTCCCCGTGCGCGTGGCGAAGGACGGCGACGCGCTCGAGCCGGGCGCGATCGCCATCGCTCCGGACGGACGTCACCTGGCCGTTGCGTCGCGCACCCGCGTGTCGGTCGTCGACTCCCCGCCGGTCGAGGCACACCGTCCGAGCGGGACCATCCTCTTCGAGTCGGTGGCGCGCACGTTCGGCGCGGAGGCCATCGGCGTCATCCTGACGGGAATGGGGCGCGACGGAGTCGCGGGCCTCCGAACGCTGCGCGCGAGCGGCGGGCTCGTGCTCGCGCAGAGCCCCGAGACGTGCGTGGTGCCCGGCATGCCCGCGGCCGCCATCGAAGAGTCCCTCGCACACCTGGTCGTCTCGCCGGAGGACATGGCGGACGAGATCGTCGCGCGTCTGGCGCGACCTGGCTGATCGGCGCTCACCCGCGGACGCGCAGGAGCGCGAGCAACGTCTCGGGCCCGGCCGATTTCGAGATCACTGCGCGCGCGCCGAGCGCCTCGGCTTCGGTGCGCAGCTCGTCGGTGACGTCGCTCGCGATGAGCACGAAGTCCACGCGCTCGGCAGGCGGTGTGGTCCGCAGCTCGCGACAGAGGTCGAGCCCCGGCTGACCGCGCACGAAACGCTGACAGAGCACGACGGTCGGCGCTTCGCGCGCGATGGACTCTCGCGCCTCGTCGAGCGTGCCGGCTCCTATCACGCGCGCATTCGCGCCGAGCTTCGCCTTGACGACGGCGCGAAACGTCGGTGACTCGTCGACGACCAGCGCGACCGGAGCGCGTTGCGGGGCGGAGCTCGCACCGACGGGACGGACGCCGCTCGAACCGCGCGGGGGAGGAGGCTCGATCGACAGCCGCGCGAGCTCGACGCGCACCAACGTGTCGGCGAGCAGCTCGGCGGGCGGGACCACGGTCTGCTGGAACGACTCGAGCGCGCGCGCCGTTTCCGCGCCGCGCGCGTGACGCTGCGATGGGTCCTTCGAGAGGAGCTTGAGGACGAGGTCGTCGAGCGCCTGTGGAACGAGCGGGTTCAACAGCGACGGCGGCTCCACCTCGAGGTTGAGGACGTTGAACATCGCCCGGACACCGGACTCGGCGGCGAACGCCACGCGCGACGCCAACATCTCCCAGAGCACGGCTCCGAGACCGAAGAGGTCGGTCCTCGGGTCCACGATGCCGTGCAGGATCGTCTCGGGTGCCAGGTACTCGGCCTTGCCCTTCACCGTGCCGGTGCGGCTGCCTTCCGAGTTCTCGCGGGCTCGAGCCACACCGAAATCCGTCAGCTTCACCTCGCCATCGCGCGAGATGAGGATGTTCGACGGGCTGACGTCACGGTGCACCACGCACAGAGGCTGGCCATCGTCGCTGCGCTTGCGGTGCGCGTAGTCGAGCGCGCGCGCGACCTGGTCGGCGATGAACGCGGCCTCCGCGATCGACAGCTTCTCGCCCCGGTCGCCGAGGCGCGTCAGCAGCTCGCGGAGGCTCGCGCCCTCGATGTACTCGAGCACGAGGAACAGCTGACCGTCGTCCTCTCCGAGCTCGAAGACTTGCGCGATGTTGCCGTGCTGGAGTCGCGACGTGAGCGACGCTTCGAAGCGGAACATCTCCACGAAGCGGGGATCCTGCGCGAACTGGGGCAGGATCCGCTTGATGACGACGCGCTTGGAGAAGCCGTCGGCGCCGGCGAGACGAGCGACGAAGACCTCCGCCATCCCGCCGAAGGCGAGCCGGCGCTCGACCTCGTACTTGCCGATGCGGCTGACCTCGTTGACGTCCGCCACCCCGGCATCATGCCGGTCGCGCGACGGCATGGTCAAACCTGCCCGACGAGGCGCCCGTTCTTTGTACTATTTGCTCTTGTGAATGCGCGTTTCTTGACGGTCTCGATCGGCCGCGCGACCTAGCGGGCATGTTGATCGCGGCTGCATCCGTGCTGGTCGCCCTGCTGGCGATCGATCTTGTCGATCTGGCGACTCGTCCCCGACGCCTCTGACACCGCCCGGCATCCCCGCCGGAATCGACGCGCGCCTGTCGGCTGATCGTGGAATACTGCGGCCTCCCATGGCCGTCACTCCGCTCATCATCAAGGTCGAGCAGAAGGGGAGCTCGCAGATCTATGGCTTCGACGCCTCGCCGGTCCGCATAGGTCGGAGCCCCCTCAACGACCTGCCCATCGACGAAGGTTACGTGTCGCAGTGGCACGCGATCGTCCGCTTCGACGCCAAGGGCACCCGCTACTTCGACCTGGGGTCGACCAACGGCACCACCATCGACGGCAAGCGCGTCGAGAAGAACGCGCCCGTGGACATCACCGATGCGAGCGACGTCAAGATCGGGCCGATCAAGCTCGTCGTCTCGCGCGGTCCCATGCCGGCGACCGGCGTGAAGAGCTACTCGTTCGCGCAGAAGGGCGGCGCCGAGCAGATCAAGCGCACCGTCCAGCTCGGCGCGAGCTTCGCGACGTCTTCGTCGAACGCGGTCGCCACGACCAAGAAGATCTACGGCGCCGTCACGACGCAGCGCGACATGTACGACGCGTGGCGCCTCTCGTGGAAGTCGCTCCACGAGTCGATCCTGCGCGGCCTCGACGAGGTGGGCGACGAGCACCGCGGGCTGACGCTCGGCGGCATCCTGCAGGCGTATCCCGAGATCGCCAACGAGCCTCAGTTCCGCGACCTCGCACACAAGCTCAACGTCCCCATCGCGGGAGGAACGGTGAACGCCGCCGCGGCCGCCTCGGAGATGCTGGCCGGTCTGTCGCAGCACTACGCGCCGAAGGTCCAGGCGCCGGCCTCGTCGGCGCAGCTCGAGAAGTTCCTCGATCGGATCGCGATGCTGCTCGACGCATACACGCGCTCGTACGTCGAGCTGCGCAAGGGCTACCAGCAGTTCGGCACCGAGATGGCGGTGCGCCATGCGGGTGAGACCTCGCCCGTCGAGCGCGCGCGCGACTCGGCCGAGGTGCTCGCGTACCTCATGGACTGGACGGTGGACGGTCAGCCGAGGGTGCGCGAGCTCGTCAGCAGCTTCGCCGATCTGATGATCCACCAGGTCGCGCTCCTGAACGGGCTGATGGAAGGCGTTCGGTCGCTCGTACGCCGATTCGATCCGAACGACATCGTCAAGCAGGCCGACCCGAAGGCCGGTTTCTTCGAGAAGCTCTTCCCCGACGGCAATCGGTGGCGGCACTTCGTCCAGCACTACCGCGCCGCGACCGAGGACGACCGCGCGATCACCACGCAGGTCTTCGGGCACGAGTTCGCGCGCGCCTACTCGCTCGCAGCAGGAGACCGTTTCGACGAGAGCGCGCAGAAGCTCCTGCCGGCGCAGGCGCCCCAACGCACGGGCTCCATGCCCGCGCAGCCAGACGTCATCAAGTAGCGGCCCGCGGGCGCCCAGGTGGCAACCGGCCGGCCGCACGGTCGCCTCCCGTGGAGCGGCATCGATTGGGCAGCGCGGGACGACGCCGAGCTTCGCGCCCACCACCGCTTCGCGATCCCGGACCGTCTGAACGTCGCCGATCTCTGCTGCGCTCGACACGCCGACGGCACCGGTCGCATCGCCCTCGTCGAGATCGCTCATCGGGACTCGTCTTGCCGGGGGGTCGTAGGGGGCGGTCGCGCGCGTAGCGCGACCCCCCTACCGCGGAGGGGGCCGCGGGGGGCGAGCCAAGCCCCCCGCCAGCCAGTAGAGAGCTCGATGGCACCCGCGAGCGCCGCACGACCTTCGACGAGCTCGAGCACATCGTGGCGCGTCTGGCGGGCGCGTTCCGGGGGCTCGGTGTCGTGCGCGCAGCGCGCGTCGCCGTGTTTCTGCCCCAGCGGCTCGAGAACGTCGCGAGCCATCTCGCCGCGTTCCGCATCGGCGCCGTGAGCGTACCGCTCTCGCCGCTCTTCGGACCCGAAGCGCTGCGTCATCGCCTCGGCGTCGCGGGTGCGCGCGTGATCGTCACCGAGCCTTCGCTCGCAGGACGCGTCCTCGCGGTTCGCGGCGATCTGCCGGAGCTCGCTGCGGTGGTCGTGTGCGACGAGCCGATCGGCGGCGAGCCTCGCACGGGCTCGCACCTCGACGTGCCGTTCGATCGGCTCGTCCGCGAGCACGCACCGGTCCCCATCGAGGCGACCCACCGCGACGACCCTGCGATGATCGTCTTCACCTCGGGCACGACCGGCCTGCCCAAGGGAGCCGTTCACGCGCACCGCTTCGTGCCCGGTCGACTTCCCGCCTTCGAGCTCATCCATCGGCTCGAGTCGGGCCCGCCGAGCGAGCGGCCGTTCTGGACGCCCGCGGATTGGGCGTGGGTCGCGGGCCTCGTCGACTCGGTGCTCGCGCCGCTCGCGTTCGGCAGACCGGTCCTCGCCTGGACGCGGCGCGGCAAGCTCGATCCCGAGGACGCGGTCCGCGTGATGCGGCGCGCGAACGTGGGCCGTCTGTTCGTCCCGCCCACCGCGCTGCGTCTGCTGGCGCACCTGCCGGACGACGCCTTCGAGCCGCCGCTCGATCTCGAGTCCGTGCACACGGCGGGCGAGCCGCTCGGCGCAGAGACGTACACCTGGGCGCTCGCGCGGATCGGCGCCGTGCAGGAGCTCTACGGCCTCACGGAGGTGGGCGCCGTGATCGGTTGCTCGCCGTACACGCCGGTTCGGCCGGGATCGATGGGGCGCCCGTACCCAGGCTACGAGGTCGACCTCGTAGACGACCGCGGCAGCGCCGTGGAGCCCGGCGCCGTCGGCGAGATCGTCGTTCGCGCCGACTGCCCGGGGATGTTCCTCGAGTACCTCGACGATGCCGAAGGCACGGCCGCCCGGTTCCTCTGGAGCGAGGGCGTGCGCTGGATGCGCACCGGCGATCTCGCGCGCCGGGATGCCGACGGGTACCTCTGGTTCTGCGGGCGCGCCGACGACGTCTTCAACACCGCGGGTTACCGCGTCGGCCCGGCCGAGATCGAGGACACTCTGCTCGGCGAGCCCGAGGTGGCGCGCGCCGCGGTCGTCGCCGAGCCGGACGAGGACCGCGGCGACATCGTCAAAGCGTTCGTCGTGCTGCGGCCGGGCATCGAGCCCTCCGAAGCGCTGGCCGAGCGCCTCGCAGCGGGGGTCAAGAGCCGGCTCGCGGCGTTCGAGATGCCCCGCGCGATCGTGTTCGCCCGCGAGCTGCCCGAGACCGTCACCGGAAAGCTGCGCCGCGTCGCACTGCGCCAGCCGGATGCAGAGCAGCGCTTCGCGATCCTCACGTGGCGCGCCAAGCGCGGCAGCCCTTGAGAGGGTCGATCAGAATCCTGATCGTGAATGGGGACTCGCTCTTTCGGGGTGGTCGTAGGAGGGGGCGCGCTCGTAGCGCGACGCCCTCCTACCAGCCCGGGGCCGCGGGGGGCGGCGTCTGAGAGCCTGAGCAACAATCGAGTTCCCGAGGAGATCGGACGAGGATGC
>JADZFZ010000937.1 GCA_020854145.1 Deltaproteobacteria bacterium
CGGATGCGTGTTGTCGTCACCGAGTCGCGTCGCGAAATAGCGGGCGCACCCGCGAGGCGGCTACGATCAGCCGATGTCCGGGTACTACCCGGTCGGCCTTCGCCTCGCGGGTCGGCGTGCTCTCCTCGTCGGCGGTGACGCTTCCGTCGCGGCGCGCGCGCGCCGACTCCGCGCAGCCGGTGCGGACGTCGTCGTCGTCGACGTGGCGCCGTGCGAAGAGCTCGTGGGGCTGGAGAGGGACGGGGCCGTCACGCTCGCGCGGCGCGACTTCGCGCTCTCGATGGTCACCGGCTTTCACGTCGTGATCCTCGCGAGACGCGACTCGCGCTTGGCGACCGCCCTCTGGGCGCGGGCCCGAACGGGACGGTTCCTGCTGTCTTGCGTCGACGAGCCCGATTGCTCGCACTTCGCGCATCCGGCGATCGTCGAGTCCGGCCCTCTGCAAGTCGCCGTCTCGAGCGACGGTCGTGCTCCGGCGCTCGCGCGTGCGGTGCGCGACCTGCTCTCCGGTCTCTTCGGAGATCGATTCGCGCGCTTCGCCGAGCACATCGCCGGCGTGCGCGCGGCGCTCCGCGAGATGCCGCTCGAGGTGCGTCAGCGCGAGATGGAAGAGTCGTTGCGCGGCCTCGCGCTGCGCGGCGAGATCGTTCTGCCCGACTGGTACACGCGCGGCGACGAGACGGGCCCGATCAAGACCGAAGAGCCGTTCTGAATCGTCGAGCCCGTACGTCGCGACGGAGTCGTTGCTGACAACCCCTGCGCGACGTGGCACCACCGCGTACGTGACCCGCCGAGCCGACCCGTCGAGCGGCGACGAGAACCGGGATCTGCGCTCACGGCACGTCGCGGACGGCCACGGTCTGATCCGCGTGCACGGCGCGCGCGAGAACAACCTCAAGTCCGTCAGCGTCGAGATCCCCAAGCGCCGGCTGACGGTGTTCACCGGCGTCTCGGGCTCGGGCAAGAGCTCGTTGGTGTTCGACACGATCGCGGCGGAGTCGCAGCGCTTGATCAACCAGACCTACAGCGCATTCGTGCAGGGCTTCATGCCGACCCTGGCGCGGCCCGAGGTCGACGTGCTCGAAGGGCTGACGCCGGCGATCCTCGTCGACCAAGAGCGCATGGGCGCCAACCCTCGCTCCACCGTGGGCACCGCCACGGACGCCAATGCGATGCTGCGGATCGTCTTCAGCCGGCTCGGGCAGCCGCACATCGGTCCGCCCAACGCGTACTCCTTCAACGTGCCCTCGGTGAGGGCCAGCGGCGCGATCACCATCGAGCGCGGCGCCGGCAAGACGAGGACGGAGAAGGCGACCTTCACGCGACTCGGCGGCATGTGCCCGCGCTGCGAGGGCATGGGCAACGTGACCGACTTCGACCTGTCGCAGCTCTACGACGAGACCAAGTCGCTCAACCAGGGCGCGCTCACCATCCCCGGCTACAGCATGGATGGCTGGTACGGCCGCATCTTCCGCGGCTGCGGCTTCTTCGATCCCGACAAGCCGATCTCCAAGTACAGCAAGAAGCAGCTGCACGACCTGCTCTACAAGGAGCCGACGAAGATCAAGGTCGACGGGATCAACCTGACGTACGAGGGGCTGATCCCGAAGATCCAGAAGTCTTTCCTCGCCAAGGACGCCGCCGCGCAGCAGCCCCACGTCCGCGCCTTCGTGGAGCGCGCCGTGACGTTCACGGTGTGTCCCGATTGCGGTGGCACGCGGATCAGCGAGGCAGCGCGCTCATCGAAGATCGCAGGGAAGAACATCGCGGATGCGTGCGCGATGCAGATCAGCGAGCTGGCCGACTGGGTTCGCGCCCTCGACGAGCCGTCGGTCGCGCCGCTCCTCGCAGCGCTTCGCCACACGCTGGACTCGTTCGTGGAGATCGGGCTGGGCTATCTCAGCCTCCACCGCTCGACCGGCACGCTCTCGGGCGGCGAGGCGCAGCGCACGAAGATGATCAGGCACCTGGGCTCGGCGCTCACCGACGTCACCTACGTCTTCGACGAGCCCACCGCAGGACTCCACCCGCACGACGTCCAGCGCATGAACGACCTGCTGCTTCGCCTTCGCAACAAGGGCAACACGGTGCTCGTCGTGGAGCACGAGCCGCAGACGATCGCGATCGCCGACCACGTGATCGACCTCGGCCCAGGCGCGGGTGCGGGCGGAGGCACCGTCTGCTTCGAAGGCACGGTCGAGGGGCTGCGAGCGAGCGGCACCCTCACCGGCCGCCACCTCTCGGACCGCGCCGCCCTGAAGAAGACCGTGCGCAAGCCCGCCGGCCAGCTCCCGATCCGCGGCGCCACCACGCACAACCTCAAGAACGTCTCCGTCGACATCCCGCTCGGCGTCCTCGTCGTCGTCACCGGAGTGGCCGGCTCCGGAAAGAGCTCTCTCGTACACGGCTCCATCCCCGCCGAGGCAGGAGCCGTCTCGATCGACCAAGGCGCGATCGGCGGCTCGCGACGCAGCAACCCCGCGACCTACACGGGCTTGCTCGACCCGATCCGCAACGCCTTCGCGAAGGCCAACGGCGTCAAGCCCGCGCTCTTCAGCGCCAACTCGGAGGGCGCCTGCCCCACCTGCAGCGGAGCGGGCGTGATCTACACCGACCTCGCGATGATGGAGGGCGTCGCGACCCCGTGCGAGGACTGCGAGGGCAAACGATTCCAGCCCTCGGTGCTCGATTACCGCCTCGGCGGCCGCGACATCAGCCAAGTCCTCGCCATGTCGGTGACCGAAGCCAGAGACTTCTTCGGGACGGGCGAGGCACGCATCCCGGCCGCGCACGCCATCCTCGACCGGCTCGCCGACGTGGGCCTCGGCTACCTCCACATCGGCCAACCCCTCACGACCCTCTCGGGCGGCGAACGCCAGCGCCTCAAGCTGGCTACCGTGATGGCCGAGAAGGGCGGCCTCTACGTCCTCGACGAGCCGACCACCGGTCTTCACCTCGCCGACGTCGAGCATCTCCTCCGCCTCCTCGATCGCCTCGTGGACTCCGGCAAGTCGGTCGTCGTCATCGAGCACAACCTCGCGGTCATGGCACACGCCGACTGGATCATCGACCTCGGCCCGGGCGCTGGCCACGACGGCGGCCGCGTCGTGTACGAGGGGACACCCGCCGAGCTGGTGACGGCGATGGGCACGCTGACCGGACGACATCTGGCGGCGTACGTCGCACGCTGAGCCGGGCGCGGAGCACACCTCCGATCGATACCCACATTGGGAACCGAATGTGCCCGGCTCGACCACCGATCTCGCGTGGTCGACGCGATTCCGCTCGCGTTCGCGCTCGAGGTCGGCGACAAGAGAACGTCGCTCGTCACGTCACTCGCACCTCGCGGAGGACACATGACAATCCGGGACGGAGGGAGCGCGCCGGTCTGGCGCGTGTGGGGCTGGGTCGTGATCGCCTGCATGGTGAGCGGTTGTGTCGCCGAGCAAGCTCCCGAAGAGACCGGAGCTGCCGTCGCGACGCTGGCGACGGGTCCCGCCGCGGGTGCCTGCCCACCAGGGCAGATCGACGCCTGTGCCGGATTCGATCTGAGCCGGCTACAGGACAACCAGTGTTACTTGCCGGATCTGGCGGACATGCATCCCCTCGTCTGCAGCAGACACTGTGTGCCTGCCGATGCTCCGCCAAGCCAGCGCAGGTGTCCGCTGTACGTCGCGGGCGCGACGCAGGACCAGTGTCCGAATGCCCCGGGTTGCTGCATGCGATTGAGCACGCGCTCCGGCGACATGGGCGCCGAGGGACGGATCTGCGAGCTCGCTGCCAACGTAGGGGGCAACTGCCCCGCTGGGGCCGACGAGTGCGGCGCGGCCAGCAGCGTTGCAGGGACCACGGACACGATGTGTGCTGCGTTCCTCGGCCAGCACTTCGACGTCACCTGCCACAGTCTCGGCGGTGCATGGTGCCAGTGTAACGGCGTGCACGACGCCGCCTTCATCGGCACGCAGTGCCCCACGGACGCGACCGGAGCACCGTGCCGGAACCTCGCCGACAGACCCGGGACGTGTTGTGTCAACAACGCCAACCCGGGTGCGACCGATCCGGTGCAGTCGTGCGTCGATGCCTTCTGCGGAGCGAACATCGGTATCCCCATCCCCATCGTGCCAGGCATCCCCGCTCCCGTCGTGCCCATCCCGGACAGCGCGGGAGTTGCGCAGTGCATGTACTTCGCCGGGCAAGGCAACCTCGACATGCACAATGCCGTCGACTACCAGCAGTGCCTGGGCCGAGGCATCGTGGCTCCCGGCGTCGCGTTGCCTCCATCCTGCGGGTTCGCCGCGGGCGCCAACGTGGGGCCTCCGCTGCCAGGTGGACCGGTCACGTGCACGCCCAACGCCGCCACCGGAGGGCTCGACTGCGCCTGTGGGCCCGACGTGCCCTACTGTGGAGACAACTTCACCCCGTGCTGCGCGCAGACCTACGGGGGCAGGACGGACGGCTGCGGACCGCACCAGCGTTGCGACCGTGGCCTCGGCCCGCAAGGCGGCCCGGGGATGTGTGTTCCCGTCGCGAACGACTGCAGCGCGTTCAGCCCCTTCGACGACTGGGAGTCTTCCCAGATCGGGAATCTCGGAAGTCTCTGGGAGATCAGCGACATCATCGGCAACTGGACCTGGATTCCGGGCGCCGCGTGGCCGCGATGCACGATGCTCGGAGCGTCCGAGATCATCTGGAACATGAACGACATCCCCGGAAGCTGGGACATCAGCTGGAACAGCCAGATCGGCGGAGGGGGTGGCATCCTGAAGTGCTCGATGGACTGCCCTTGTGGAGGCGAGCAGAACATCTACGTCCGGCGCAATGCGGCGGCGACGTGCGGATGGGAGATGGGATACGGCCAGAACGGCTGCAATCCGTGTCGCCCCACCGAGACGTGCGGACAGATCCTCGGAGGGGCCAACTTGCCTCCTGGCGGCATGGACGTCTGCTGCAACGGCCCGATCGCTGCGTGCCTCAACAATGCAGGAGTCCCGTGCGACTGGGTCTCGAGGGCGCCCGACGGCC
>JADZFZ010000938.1 GCA_020854145.1 Deltaproteobacteria bacterium
ATCGGCTCGGGCTCACGATCACCGGGCCCGACGATCCTGACGTCGCCGGAGATCCACGCACGCAGCGCAGACTCGAAGCCATCGGTGCTCAACATCCCAGGATCCGCGATCGTGCGCGCCGGCACCTCCGGCGGCGCGCTCGCCGCGTTGCCGGCGAAATCGGTCAGAGTCGGCGCGAGGGTGACGGAAAGTGGCGTGCCCCACGGCAGCACCGTCCCGTCGGGTGTGCGGAAGCGCGCCACGGCGCTGCTGCTGTCAGCATCGGGAACGAGGGCACCGGCACCGGCGAGCATCACCGACGTGCTCCGCGGCAGTGGCTCGGACGCGTTGACGATCAGCCCGTCGAGCACGTGGTGCTCCTCGGCTCGCACGTTCGCGCGAAACCCGGGCGGCGTCGTGTCCGGCGAGCCTTCGAACGTCGCGACGAACGCGTGGTCCCAACTCTCGATGGCGCCGACGGAGGTCACGTAGCCCGACGCCTGGCCGACCGCGCGAATCACGGGAGGTGTCCCCGTCTGCTCGAGTCGCAGCTCGATGTGCTCGTAGCGCACAGCCTCCCAGCCGTACGCGCCGTTGCAGTCGCCGGCCGGGAGGTCGAACCCCAGGCGCGCTTCCCAGCCCGACGGCGCATCGAACACGTACGTGCCGTCGCCGCGACTGGTCAGCATGATCTCCGCGACGTCGCCCGCGCGCCCCGCGATCGCCCGAAGCCCGTCCGGCACGGTCTCGAGATACAACGTGAACCGCTGCTCGGGCGGGAAGCCCGTGCCGTGATATCCCGCTCCGGGCAGAGTCAGATCCGGTGAGATCGCGGCCACGACGTCGAACGCGTGCATGATCGCGATCGGCGGAACCTCGACGTCCGGGTCCGGCGGCGGGAGGCGCCCGGGCGACGGAACCGATCCGTCGATCGCAACAGATCCGTGGCCCGCGGACGACGCTGGCCGGTCGCTCGACTCGATGCACGCGAAGAAAGACACTGCCGCCGCACACAGACCGCAGAGAGAAGCTCGATTCCACGTGTTCCACATGGCGTCGGGCCATCGCACGCGCCGTGCCGCGCGCACACGGCTCGACCATCCATGCGCGATCACTCTGCGCGCCGGTCGTCGATCACCAGCCCCGTGGCGGCGGCGGCAGTCCCCCGCAGCCCATGCAGTTGTCGATGTCGATGTCGTCCTCGCCGGCCGTGTCTTCGGGGAGCGGCACGTCCGGCTCCACGATCCCGGATGCCGCCAACAGGCTCCGCCGATGGGCCTGCTCCGGAGCGACCGGATCGCTCTGCGTTCGGCTACGTGAGGGGCCTCACCGGGGCAATCACGGCGGGCTTGACCAACCACAGCGAATGTTGGAAGTGGCTCTTCCCACTTCGCTGGAGGTCTCATGTTGCGCCTGATCGCGGTGTCGCTGCTCCCGAGCCTGCTGGGTGTCGCGGGGTGTGGAGACGAGGATGCCGGCACCGCGGCTCCCTCGTCGGACACGGGATCGGGTGTCACCGACGGTGGCCCCGCGCCTCCACCCGACGCGCCGCCGACGCCCACTCCGCCCACGCCGACACCGCCCGCGACGCCGTGCACGGATGCGCCGTATGCCGTCCCAGGTCCCTATGTCTCGGGCGTCACCACCGTGACGATCGACGGAGCCACCGTCGAGCTCTGGTACCCCGCGGATCCGGGAGCCGAGTCGGGGCAATCACCGGAGGTCTACGACCTGCGCAACTGGCTTCCTGCCGACTCGCGACCGCTCGTGCCCGAAGATGCGCCCACCACGTTCTCGTCAGCGGCGTTTCGCGACATCGCGCCGAGCGAGGCAGGGCCCTTCCCCCTCGTTCTGTTCTCCCACGGGCTCGGCGGCTACCGGCTGCAGTCCTCCTTTCTGACCGCCCACCTCGCAACGTGGGGATTCGTCGTCGCTGCACCCGAGCACGAAGGCCGCAACATGACGGCAATCCTCTCGGGGGGTCTGCCGCGCGACGACGCCTTCGCCCAGATGACTGCCACCTACGAATGGCTGTCGGCGGAAGCGACCCGCGCCGGAGGCACGTTCGAAGGCGTCGTCGACACCGTCCGCCTCGCGGTGATGGGTCACTCCGCAGGAGGGGGTGCGGTGCAGGCGCTCGTGGACGAGTCGGAGCTGCCGATCGCGGGCTGGGTCGGCATGGCGAGCATCGCCGCTCCCGAGGACGATTCCCTGCCTGCTCTTCTGATGGCCGGAACCGAGGATGACATCGCGGCAGAGACGAACGTTCGTCGCGGCTTCGACGGCCTGACCACACCCGACAAGAGATACGTCGCCATCGCGGGTGCCGGCCATCTCGCGTTCAGCGACATCTGCCTCATCGGACGCGAGCGCGGCGGCGTCCTGCGCATCGCACAGGACAGCGGCATCGACGTGCCCGATCTCGTGGCGCGTCTCGCACAAGACGGTTGTCGTCCCACGGACCTTCCCGCCGAACGAGCTTGGCCGCTGATCGATCACTTCGTGACTGCGCATCTGCGAATGACGTTCGGACAGAGCTCCGATGGTCTGACCGACTCTGCGGCGAGCTGCTTCGGTGCTCTCGTCCAGTCCTACCTTCATCCCTGAAGTCCCGGAGAGCCCGTGAGAATCACTGCCCACATCATCGCTGGTTTGCTTCTCGCCACTTCTCTCGCATCGTGCGGAGACGACGACTCCGGCGGAGGTCCCCCGGACCCTCCGGCCAGCCCCGACGCGGCGACCACCCCTCCGTCCCCCACACCGACGCCTCCCACTCCGACTCCCCCCGTCCCGGGTGACACCGGGACTCCGATCCCTCCTGCTCCCCCTCCTCCGGAGGATGGCGGTGCTCCCCCAACACCACCCCCACCGGCGCCACCTCCTCCGGAGGATGCGGGAGCGCCACCGCCACCGGCGACCGCGGGCTCGGACCCGCGCCCCGGTTACGTCGGCTGCGGCGACACGAGCTGCATGACTCCCGACATCTGCTGTGTCGGCCTCGGCGGCGCGATGTGCGGAGGCAGCACGTCGTGCTCTGGCCCCTTGTCGGCCACGGGTACTTGCGACGGACCCGAGGACTGCAGCGGCGGAGAAGCCTGTTGTGTGCATTTTGCCATGTTCAGCTCCGAGCCCAATGGCGCGTTCTGCCGCAGCGGCGGATGTCCGAGCGGCGATCAGCAGCTCTGTCAGCGCGACACGGAATGTCCTTCCGGGCAACGCTGCATCGGCTGCATGCCACCGACCGGCGGCTTTCTCGACGTGACCTACGGTCTGTGCTCTGCGGATGGAACGTGCCCTTCGCCCTACACCCCTGCGCCATGACCGCGACCGTTCACGAGTGCCGACAGGCTCTGCCGGTCTCCCTCGAGGGGGCTGCACCGAGCGCCCAACCCGCCGAGCCTCAGCGCGTCGTCCGCAGCAGCGATAGCCTTCTCGTCGTGGCCACGGCTCCGCAACGCCGAGGAGGCTCGTTGCTCCTCTTCTTCGAGCCAGCGCGCTTACTGCCTGTCGTCCTCGCCGCATCTTGCCTGTTGTCGGCTTGTGACGACGGGTCGGCGGGGGAGCTCGACGCATCCATGGCAGGCGCCGACTCCTCTCCCGCTCCCGACTCCACTCCCGCCGCTCCCGACTCCGCTCCCGCCGCTCCCGACATGGCGCGATCGATCGTGCTCGGAGACATTCGCGTGAGGGTCGAGAGCTCCGAGGGCTTCGACGGGACGCTGCGCGTGGGCGCGTTCCTCCATGCACCTCCGGATGGCCCGCCTCTCGCTCTGGAGCGCACCGTGTCGCCCACCTTCCCGGTGGATCTCGTGCTCCGCGGTCTGGAGCCGAACACGTACTTCGTCGTTGCGGCGCTCGACCTCGATCCGCCCAGCCCGACGTTGCCAGGGAGCGAAGACCCCACCGGGTTCTCCGAGGCCGTCGTGGTGCGCGGAGACGACGTTCACGACGTCGTCGTGAGCGTTCGCTGATCCCGTTCCGCTCTCACGAGGACCGATGCGTCATCCGGATATCGAAGAGGCGATCCGCAGAGCTGCGGGTGGTCGCGGTGCGTGGCTTTCCCTCCTGCTCGTGTGCATCGCGTCGTGCAACGCGACCGGCTCCCCTTCCGGCCCCATCACGAGGTTGCCCGACATCGTCCCGGAACCAGTGGCGGCTTCGTGGTCGGTCGAGCTGAACCTCGATCACGGCGCCCTCGACACCACGCTTCTGTCGCCGACTGCGGACCCGGTCCGTGTGGAGACCGCGGTGGCGGCCGATGGGCTCTCGCTCCACGCGTTCGTCAAACGGGCGCGCGGCCGCGACGGGTTCGTGTGGCTCGACCTGTTCGCCGTCAGCACGCGCCCGACGGGCCTTCGCGACGTCGCGCTCGCCATCACGTCGAGCACGGAGGTCAGCCTCGTCGATTGGACGAACGACCCGTTCGCGGACGCGCCGATCACGGAGCCGCTCCAACTCGGGCGCATGGCACCCGAAGGCTTCGTGCGTGCTTCGGTCGGCGTACGTGCGACGACCGGCCGTGTGGTGCTGACGCTGCGTCTCGAAGGCACGGCGAGCGCGTACACGTCGCGCTCGTCTTCGCCGATCGCGATGTCGCCGGACGGAAGCGAGGTATGGGCGGCTTTTCCCGATGGCGACGTCGTGGCGGTCCTCGACGCGGCGAGCGATTCGCGGGTGGCGCAGGTCGCGATCGAGGGACGACCGCGGAGCGTCGCGATCACGCCGGACGGCCGGTTCGTGCTCATCGCCGCGGCGAGCGCCAACACGGTCACCGTCGTCGAGCGGGCCAGCAGACAGGTCGTGCGGGTCTTCGGCGAGGACGACGGGATCGGACGCGAGCCACGCCACGTCGTGGTCGCGCCCGACGGCAGCCGCGCGCTCGTGAGCGCCTACGTCGGTGACACCCTCACGTCGCTCGTGCGTCGTGGCGATCGCTTCGAGGTCGAGGCGAGCGTCGCGGTGGGGCGCCGCCCGAGCGGGCTGTCGATCGCACCGGACTCGCGCATCGCGCTCGTCGCGCACTTCCTGCCGAGGGGCACCGTGTCGGACAACGAGGGTTGGATCAGCACGGTCACGCTCGATCCGCTCGCGCTCCGCAACGAGGTCACGATCCACGATCACTTCAACGCGGATTCCGCGCATTGCATCGCCGACGTCTTCGGCGTCTCGCCCGAGCGCCTCGTGACCGAAGGCGTGCCGACACAGCTCGCAGGTGTGTTCCTCGACCCCGCAGGGAACGAGGGGTGGACGCCGGGCACGCGTGCCGCGGGATCGGCGATCGCGTGGGAGGCGGGACCCGGCGGACGCGAAGGGCTCGAGGCCCTCGTGTCGTTGCGACCCGGCGAGCTCGTCCCGCCGTTCGTGTTCCTGTTCGACACGCGACGCCCCGAGGCCGCGGAAAGAACGCTGGTCCCTGGCGCGCTCGAACGTCCCGTCAGCCCCGACTACGTCCGTTGCGCCCGCTTCCAGGCGGAGCTCGAGCTCGTCGACCGACACGTCATCCCCAGCGCGCCCGACCAGCAGGTCAACAACTTCCTCGCGTTTCCCTCGGGGATCGCAGGCCTGAGCGAAAGCGGTGTGATGCGTTTCGTCGGCTTCACGCGCGGGGGTCGTCGCGCGCTCCTCCTGTCGCACGTGGCCGACGAGATCGTGCTCTTCGACGCGATGACGCATCACCCGGCGTCGCAGCTTCATCTCACGCTCTCCGGATCGAACCCGACGGGTCTCGTCACCAGCCCCGACGGTCGCAAGGCCTATGTCGCCTACGACGGATCCACCTTCGTCTCGGTGCTCGATCTCGCGCGCTACGCCGATCCCGCAGCGCTGCCGGGACCGTCGTACGTGCCGTACGAGTTCCGAGAGGTGACCGACGTTCCGCAAACGGGCGTGGCGTTCATGAGCCAGCTGCTCGTACGGCACGTCGGTGACGTACCCGAGCGACCGGAGATCACCGAGCGCGCGCAGATCCCGCTCGTGGACCTCGATCCCGTCGAACCCATCCT
Source organism: Deltaproteobacteria bacterium (assembly GCA_020854145.1). GTDB lineage: Bacteria > Myxococcota_A > Polyangia > Polyangiales > JADZFZ01 > JADZFZ01. The sequence goes on from JADZFZ010000938.1 coordinate 5,982, forward strand.
CCGGCGAGGCGGCGTCTTGTTCGCGTCCGCGAACCCGGACAAGCACCCACGGCTCAGCCTGAGCCGCAACGGGGCGTGTGCCAGCTGCCATCCCGATGGCGGCAACGACGGAACGATGTGGGGCACGATGGAAGGCGAGCGGCGCACGATGTCGTTGCGCGGCGGCGTGGCAGGTCGGGGATGGCTGCACGCGTCGGCGACTCACCGTGACATCCGCGAGTTCGCCGAGACCATCGTCGCCGAGCGTCTCGGCGGCTCTCTGCCCGAAGACGACGTCGAAGCGCTCTCGACGTACGTGGCTCGTGGCATCCCGCGCCTCCAGAGCCCGCGCGTCGATGCGGCGCTCGCTCGTCGCGGGCGCGCCGTCTTCGAGGCTTCGTGCAGCCGATGCCACCAGGGCGAGCAGCTGAGCTCGGGTAACCCCGACCCCACCGATCGATGGGGTGGCGGACATGCGGCGGGCCCCGAGCTCTTCGACGTCGGGACGGCCACCTCCGATGCGCACGTCATCCTCGGAACGTTCTTCGAGTCGCTGTTGTCGTCCGAGGAGGCCGATTTGCTGCGGAGCCTGCGTGGGGATCGCACGCTCGGCCGAGCGGACGGTGCGCAGCGCCGACTCCGCTATCGTGAGCGCCCCGATCGCGAGCGAGGCCTGTTCAAAGCGCCGAGCCTCGTGGGTGTGTTCGACGAGGTGCTGCTCTTCCACGACGGGCGCTTCACGCGGATCGAGGAAGCGGTGCAGCACCTCGTCGACAACCTCGGGCTTGCGCTCTCGGCCGAGGACCAGCGCGCCGTGATCGAATACGTGCGAACCTTGTAGCGCGAGCCCGCCGAGACGAGACCCACCGTGCCTCCGAGCCAAGCGCCCTCGACGCGATCCACATCGACCACCGACTCGTCCACGCATCCGCGTCGTGCCCGCCGAGCCGCTCGGTCGGTAGGCGGGGTGGGCGTGCTCGTCAAAGCGTCCGAGCTCGCCAAGCGAAGCGGGGTGCCTGCGGCGACCATCAAGCACTACGTCCGCGAAGGGCTCATCCAGCCGGCGCTGACCAGCCGCAACATGGCCTATTACGACCCCGCGCTGGTTCCACGGATCCAGCGCATCAAGGAGCTGCAGCGCACGCGATTCCTTCCTCTGCGCGTCATCAAGAACGTGCTGGACGAAGGCGACATGGAGTCCGGTGACGAGACGGTCGCCGCCACGATCGCGCGCATGCTCGTGCAGACCGCGCCTGCGGGAGCGCGCTCGCGCGAAGAGCTGGTCGCCTCGGGCATGTCGCTCGATCAGCTGGATTGGCTGGAATCGCTGGGGATCCTCACTCCGATCGACCAGGCTGGCGAACGCGTCTACGCGGGCGACGATCTCGAGATCCTCCGCGTCCTCGGTGCGGCGCGGCGTGCGGGCATCACCACGGACATGCTGCCGGTCACGGTGCTCGCCGAGTACGGCGAAGCCCTCCGCAACCTCGTAAGAACCGAGCTTCGTCTCTATCGGGAAGGCGTGTTGCCGCGCGCCTCGGCGGCGGACATCTCGGCGCTCACGGAAGCAGCCACGACGCTCTCGGAGCGGCTCGTCGTCCTGCTGCGCCGCAAGCTGCTGGTGCCGACGCTGCGCGCCCTCTCGCAGCGCGCTGCGAGGGCAACGGCCACCTCGCGATCACAGCCGGCACCGGTGCCCTCGCGCACGACGTCGAAGCCCGAGAGGACCGAGCGGCCGCGGCGCGACCCAGGGCCGCGTACGCGCGGCCGACGCTGATCGCCTCCTCCTCGCGCTCGCGACGGGGTCGATGGAGTGTCATATGCGTGGCCGTGGGCGAATCGGACCCTGCTCGCCGCGTGTTGCTCGTGACCGGCTTCGGCCCGTTCGCGGGCGACGACCACAACCCGTCGGGTGTGATCGCCGCACGTGTGGACGGCGTCCGCATCGCCGTCGGAGACGATGCGGTCGTGCACGTGCGCGGCGTCGTGTTGCCCGTCTCGACGGCGAAGCTCGACGGGCTGCTCCTTCCGCTGCTCGACGGCGTGGTGGGCGCGCTCGGTCTCGGTGTCGCGCTCGGACGCACGCGCGTCACGCTGGAGCGCTACGCGTTCAACGAGAAGAGCTTCCGCACCGCGGACGTCGACGGCGCTTGCCCCGAAGGCGAGCCCATCGAGGCCCGCGGCCCCACGCGCGTCGAGGCGAGCTTGCCGGTCGAGGCCATCGCGCAGGCCTGGATCGCGGCCGAGATCCCCACCGCACCGAGCGAGGACCCGGGCCGCCATCTCTGCAACCAATGGCTCTACACCGTGCGGCGAAGGAAGCCCGAGCTGGCCGCAGGCTTCCTCCACGTCCCCGCGGACGAGCGGCTCGCGTTGCACCGCGACGTGCCGTGGGTCCCGATCGACCACCTCGAGCGAACCGTGCGCCTCGCGCTCGTCGCGTTCGCGCGGGCGGTGGTGCCCGGTCCTCGCACGTGACGCCCCGTGCGGGCGCTTCTCCGCTGCCGCGGGCGTTCTATGCACGCGACGCCGAGACCGTCGCACGCGCGCTGCTCGGCTGCGTGCTCGTCCATCGCGTAGGTCGCATCGTGCGTCGCGCGAGGATCGTCGAGACCGAGGCGTACGTCGGCGTGCACGATCTCGCGTGCCACGCGTCCAAGGGCCGCACCAAGCGCACCGCGGTGATGTTCGGCGAGGCCGGGCACGCGTACGTCTATCTCGTGTACGGGATGCACGACATGCTCAACGTCGTGACCGGTGCGATCGACGACGGGCAAGCCGTGCTCATCCGCGCGGTCGAGCCGCTCGCGAACGTCGAGGGCAAGACGAACGGGCCGGCGCTCGTCACGCGCGCCATGGGGATCACGCGCACCCACGACGGCGCGGACGTGTGCAGGGTCGGGTCGCCGCTGCACCTGGCGGAAGGGCCGGCGCCGCAGCGGATCGGCGTCTCGCCGCGCATCGGCGTGGACTACGCGAAGGACTGGAAGGACGCCCTGCTTCGATTCTTCGACGCCGACAGCCCGCACGTCTCGCGACGAGCGCGCGCGGGCTGACGGCCGGCGCGCGTCACCGCTTGGTCGCGGTGAACTCGCCGGAGAAGTCGCCGCCGAGCAACGTGCCCTCCCAGACTCCGGGGCGCAGGCTGACGGCGCTCTCGATCGGAGCGCTCCCCTTGAGCGTCATGGCGTCGAACCCGACGCGCGCCATCGTCAGCGCGTCGATCAGGTCGTCGATCAGGTTGCCGAGCTGGTCCTCGCACGCGGCGAGGAACAGCGAGTACGCTCCGGGCACCGAGACGACGCCCGAGACCGCGTCCGCCGCGCCGGAGCAGAAGCCGTACGCGAGATCGTCGAGCGCGTCTTCGGCCGAGCGGTAGAGCCCGCCGCTCGACTCGTACACGATCGTGTTCACGAGCCACGCGATGACCGCGCCGATGCTGACGTTGACGTCGTGCCGGTCGATCGCGAGCACACCGCACGTCGCGTGCGCGTCGAACGCGCTCGGCGTGATGCGGAAGTCGATGATCTCCTCGGGCGTCCCGGTCACCATGCGCCCGCGGTACTCGAACGAGACGCGCGTCCACGTGTGCGTGCCCGTGTAATCGACGCCCGACGTGCCCGCGGGGTTGAGCACCATCTCCTCGTCGATCTCCCACGTCGAGAGGATGTCGTTGATGTCCGCGATCGCACCGAGCAGGTCGCGAGCCCACGGCGGCAGGTACGCCGCGGCGAAGGACCGCAGCGCCTCCTCGACGATCGAGTCCACGAAGCCGGGCAAGCCCGTGTCGAGGTCGCGCGAGTCGCCCGCGAGGAAGCGGAACGGCTCGGCCACGATGTCGAGGAAGCCAGCCAGCCAATCGGGCAACGCCTCGCGCAGGTTGAGCACGGTCTGCATCGCCCACACGCCCGACAGATCGGGATCCGGCGGGCGGGAGCACAGCTCGCGCGACAGGCAGCGGCCCCCCTCGCAGAAAAGGCCCGTCCCGCAGTCGGCGTCCGCGACGCAGCCATCGGTGCCCGGCGTCGGCGCGCACACGCCCGCGAGGCACATCAGACCGATGGGGCAGTCCGCGGTCGTCGTGCACCCGCCCGAGCGTGGGTCGGCCGTGCACCGCCCCGAGATGCAGAGCAGCCCGTCCATGCACGCGTCGTCGAACTCGCAGCTCGCGCCGCCGGGATCGGGCGCGAGGCAACGACCGTCGCGACACTCGTTCGGCGGCGGGCAGACACCACACGACGCCGGGGGCGTGCCCGCGTCGTCCGACCCGTCGGTGAACCCCGGCGGCACGCAGCGCGCGTAGCCGCGGACGGTCATGCAGACGAGCCCGGACGAGCACGGTCGCGCCGTGTCGCACTCGCCGGGAGTGCCGACCGGAGGCGGCATGGTCGACATGCCACCCGGATCCGAGATGGTGTCGTCGTCGTCGCCCGGACCGCCGCCGCCCGTGATCGACGCATCGGCCGCGCAGCCCGTCGCCAGCAGGAGAAGCGCGACCCAGAGGAGAGACCCGTAGCTGCCCGCTCTGCCCATGGACCCTCCTACCGCAAGCCCCGTGCCGCAGTGTGCGAAGTGCAACCCAGCGATTGTAGGCCGATGGCTAGCGCAGATACCAGTGGGGTGACTCCTGTCCCCGCCACCCCGGGGTCGGCCGGCACCAGCGCATTCGCCAAACGCGCCTCGCTTCCGGTGGTTTCGCGCGCGCAACCCCTGCCCGCCGGGCCGCGGCGGCGGCGTGAACGCCCACGCCGTCCTTCAACGCATCGTCCATGCTCCGCGCGGCGGAAGCCCAGCCAACCTGCGTAGCGGGACTTCGACCCACGTAGGATCGCTTCGCTCGGGACGGGCCCCGCTCTCGCGAACGAGACCGACGAGCACCCCTTCGCGCGCCGCGTCGCGCACGCGCAGGCCGATCGGATCGTGCACGCTCCACACGACGTCGCCTTCGCCGAACAGCGCGGGCGACGCGAGCCCGTCGCACAGCAGATCGTTGACGACGGTCCGTGGGTCGATGGTGTCGCGTGGCCGAACCTCCGCCAGCCGGAGCGCGAGGTCGTCCGGGCACGGACCGTCCGCCCGGAACGCGAAGGCGAACGTCGCGGGGCCCGCGTCGCTGCCGAAGACGCCGGCGTGCGTCAACGCGAGGCACCCGGTGAGCCGGATGGGCGCGGGCAACTCGGCCTCCGTGAAACGAGCGCCCAGGTAGTGCCGGAACAGCCCGCTCCGCGGGGGTCGCCAGCGGCGGAAGAGCAGGTAGCGCGGAGTCGCGCCCCGCAGGGCCCAGCGCCGCGACAGCGCCCGGGCCCACGGCTCCTCGGTCGAGCGCAGCACGTCGCCGCGCCGCCGCAGCCG
>JADZFZ010000939.1 GCA_020854145.1 Deltaproteobacteria bacterium
ACGAAGAACGGGCCCATCTTCTCGATGAACTCGCTCGTCTGACGCGTCTTGCGCATCGCCTGCACGAGGTGCGAGAGCGGGTGCAGGTCCTTGCCCACGAGGCCGATGACGAACTCGTTGTCGCCCGCGTCGAGGCCGTGGCACGCGAGGCGGACGTCGGTCGCGAGATCTTGCTGCCCGTAGGCGATGCCGAGCGCCGCGTGCTCGCGCAGGATGTGGCTCTGGTCGATGGGCTCGAGCTTCGCGAACGAGCCTTTGCGACGCAGCGGGTACCACACGTGCCAGGGCGTCTCCGCGTTCGTCACGTTCTCGATCGGCCGCCGCAGGAGCACCCACTCCAGGTCGGGCTCGTGGCCCGTGCCGTACGAGCGACCCAGCATCGCGAAGTCGTCGCGCAGCGTCACCGTCGCGAGCGCGCCTTCGCCGAAGAGCGGGCGCACGTTCTTCACGAAGTGCGCGGGATCCTCGCTCCACGTGAGCAGGCCGAAGCTACGAGGATCCTGGGTGTCCGCGTAGACGACACCGGGGATCTTGCGCGTGCGCAGCGTGCCCACGAGCTCCTGACCGATCGCTTCGTGCCCGCCGGAAGCGGGCGCCGACGGCGTGCGGAACACGAGGAGCTGCATGAACAGGCGACGATTCAGCGCCTGCTTCACGCCGTCCTTCTTGCCGCCGTGCTCGTGGACGTCGATCGTCGGAAGGCCCTTGGCCTCGTGCGTGGTCGGCTCGGTCATGCGCGACTCGTAGCACACCCCTCATCCGTGGCCGTCGTCGGCGTAGGGGTCGCGTGCCGCGCACACGCACGAGACCTCGACGGCGGGCGCGTTGGTGCGGCACCAGCGCATCGCCGGAGGCTTGCAGCTCTGGGTCGCCGAGACGGACCAGCGATCGTTGCCGTTGCCGACCGTGGTGAAGCAGCCGCCGTAGAAGCCGCCGCGGATCGCGAGCTCGTCGAGCGCCATCACGCCCGACGCGCAGCCCATCGAGACCGGGCCGTGCCAGCCTTCGCCGGCGAGCCCGTGGAACGGCGTCGGGCAATCGGTGCCCGGGCAGCTCGTCGGGATCGCATCGTCGCCGCACCACACGGCGGCAGCAGCGGCCGAGTCGAGGCACGTGACGCGGCCCGCATCCGTGTCGCACGTCGCGCCCCAGTCGGTCGTCGTGCGCAGCGGCGCCTGGCAGCCGATGCCGCCCCACGGGGTCTCGAACAGGCGCGCCTCGAAGTCGCTCATCGGGCGGCAGCTCGCGTCCGCGCGCGCGGGCCAGAGCCCGACCGGGTCGACCCAGTCCGACACGACGAGCCCTGCGCAGCAGGGCCCCCGCGCGAGCCCGTTCGACGTGCGATCGGGATACTGCATGTCGCCCGCGCACCGCGACACGGTGAAGTCCTGCTCCGTGGCGAAGGTGTTGCCCGCGACGTCCCGCACCGAGACGCGCAGCCGACGCGTCCCGAAGTCGAGGCTCGACGCCACGCCGACGCTCGCCGTTCCGCTGCCCCACGTGCACGTCACGTCCGCGCTCGCGCCATCGACCGTGCAGGCCGCCGAGGCGGTGTCGCATCCGGATCCCGAGTCGGTGCACGCGAACGTGAACGGGACCGACAGCGTCTCGCCGTAGCTCGTCGACGCGCGCGCCGGGATCGGCGGGATCATCAGGCTCGGGGGTCGCGTGTCGACGACGAAGTCGACGGTCTCCGCGGCCGTGTTGCCGGCGGCGTCCCGAGCGGTCGCGCCGAACGAGTGCATCCCGTCGGACAAGCCCGCGCGCATGTGCGTGCCGGGGCAAGCGACGCGCGGCTCGGCATCGAGCCCGCACTCGGACGACGTGCCCGATGCGCAGCTCGGCCCGTCGGTCACCTCGATCACGAAACGCGCGTCGGTGGACCTGCCGACCATCGGTGGTCGCGAGCGAACGGTGATGACGGGCGCGCTGCGGTCGGTGCACCAGCTCGTCGACGCGACGTCGGACACGTTGCCCGCGCCATCGACGGCACGCACCGCGAGGTCGTGTGGGCCCTCGGTCTGGTCCGTGAACGTCACGGGGCTCGCGCACGTCTCGAAGGGGCCGCCGTCGATGCTGCACTCGAAGCGGTCGAGCTCGCTGCCGCCCGTGTCCGCGCCGGTGAAGACGACGTCGTAGCTCGGCGCGCGCGTCTGGTCGGGCGCCGACGTGATCGTGACCGTCGGAGCCGTGGTGTCCGGCGTCGTCGCACGGCCGCACCGATACGCGACACCGCCGCCGCCGCACGACTCGCCGGTCACCGTGCATTCGCCGCACGCGAGCGCGCCGCCGCATCCGTCGGGAGGCTCGCCGCACGCGAAGCCGCCCGAAGCGCAGTCGGCGATCGGCACGCACGCGTCGACCGTCGCATCGTCGAGACCCGCGTCGTCGGGACCGACGTCGGTCGTGGGCGCGTCGATCGTCGCGTCGTCGATCGGGCCCGCATCGACGGGCGCGTCGAGCTCGCCGGCGTCGGTGCTCGCCGCGTCGAGCGGCGGCGGGGTCGTCGCATCGGGGCTGTCGAAGCACGAAGCCGGTCGCCCGCCCGCGACGAGATCACACGCGGGGACGAAGTCGCTCACGCAGCGGCCGGAAGCGCACGTCTCGTCCGCGCCGCAGAGCGAGAGCCCCGTGCACGAGTCGTCGAGGCGGAGCGGCAGCACGAACCGGGTGCCCGAAAGGAAGACGACGCGCGCTTGCGCGCTGACGTAGTCCGCTCCATCGGCGCGTGCGGTGACGCGGAACCGATAGAGCACCGTGCCGGGATCGCGCGACGACTCCGGTCGCACGCGCACGGTCCAACCGCGAAGGCGCTCGCCCTCGTAGCGCGCCTCGGTCTCTTCGGTGCGAACGGTCCGCTCGCCGTCGGCGCCGAGCACGGCGACCGTCAGCCCGAGCGACTCGACGCGACGCGAGAGCCCGGGCGCGGCCTCGCTGACGGCCACGTCGATCTCGCTCGCGGCGTCGTCGCCGCAGCCGACGACGGCGACGAGCGCCAGGGCGAGATGGAGCGCGGCCGATCGACGCATCGACGCCACGAGGTTATCAGGAGCCGGCGCGCCCTCGCGTGCGCGCGCGCAGTCCGAGCGTGTGCTCCGCGACGAAGTCCCAGACGGCGGCCACGCGTGGGACCGACCGCATCGCGCGATGCGCGACGAGCCAGAGCTGTCCTTCCGGGTAGGGCGGCAGTCGCGCGCCGACCGTGCGCGTGAAGGCGACCTTGGCCAACGCCGGACGCGCGGCGACGAGCGACTCCGGCAGCACGGTGGCGCCGAGCCCCGCCTCCACGGCGGCGACCTGTGCGGTGAAGCTGCTCGTCCGCAGCACGAGCGACGTCTCGGGGGCCACCGCGAGCACCCACGCCGCGTCCGCGATGTGCGCCAGATCCTGCCCGTACGTGATCCAGGGCACCTCGGCCGGATCGCGCACGCGCCCGAGCTTCGCCACGAGCTTCTCGTGCGCGATCGGCACCGAGCGCGACTCGACGACGCGCAAGGCGACGAGGTCGCCCCGCTCCGGTCGATGGCTCCGGAGCACCAAGTCCGCCTCGCGCCGCGCGAGATCGACGTAGCCGACGCGCGCGTCGAGCTCGAGCCGCAGACGCGGGTGACGCGCGCGCAGCGCCGGCAGGAGCGGCGCGATCATCAAGTCGGCGATGCCCGGCGGCAGGCTCATGCGCACGATGCCTTCCACCTCGCGCTCGAAGGCCCCCGCACCGCCCGCGAGCTCGATGGCGGCACGCTCCATGGCCTCGGCGTGCGGAGCGAGCTCGTCGGCCACCACCGTCGGCACGGCACCGTCGGGCGTGCGCTCGAAGAGGCGCGCGCCGAGGGCAGCCTCGAGCGCGTCGATGCGACGGCCCACCGTCGAGGCATCCACCCCGAGCACGGTCGCCGCGCCCGAGAGCGAGCGGGACCGGTGTAATGCCAGCAGCACGCGTGCGTCATCCCATCGAAACGTCCCCGCGGTCGCGCCGCGCGCGACGACCGAGGACGAAGATGCACGCCGGGGCTTTTGCGTTCCTGCAGCCACGACCCGCGATCTTGCCGTGTGACATGCACTTCTGCAAAGGCTATCCCTAGCAGCGTGACGCGCTTCGGCGCTGGCTGGCGAGGGCTTGGCTCGCCCCCCGCGGCCCCTTGCGACCCCCGGCGGAACGACTCGCGCTTCGGCGAGCTCGGAGCGAGAAACGAGGCCCCATGAACACCGACAGCCACGCAGACAGCCCGCTTCACGTCGTCCTCGGCGCCGGCCAGGTCGGTCCACGCCTCGCCGATCTGCTGCTCGCGCGCGGACATCGCGTCCGGATCGTTCGTCGCGGCGAGGCCGGAGCCGATCGCCCCGGGCTCGAATGGGCGCGCGCGGACCTGACCGACGCCGCCGCGGCTGCCCGCGCCGCCGCAGGTGCCGCCGTGATCTACGACTGCACCAACCCCGCGGGCTACGGCACGTGGGACGAGACGTTGCCGCCCCTCAAGCGCGGCATCCGCGAGGCCGCGGCGCGCACCGGGGCGCTGCTCGTGTCGCTCGACAACCTCTACATGCTCGGGGCGCCGGCCGACGGCGCTCCGCTGCGCGAGGACACGCCGATGCGGCCCGCGAGCAAGAAGGGCGAGCTGCGCGCGCGCCTCGCGACGGAGCTGATGGAGGCGCATGCGCGTGGGGCGCTGCGCGCGACCGTCGGGCGAGCGAGCGACTTCTTCGGTCCGGGAGCCGGCAAGATGTCGCTCTACGGAGACGACTTCGTGCGCAGGCTCGCGCGCGGATGGGGCGCGATGGTGCTCGGCGATCCCGATCTTCCGAGGAGCTACTCCTACGTGCCCGACGTCGTCGCGGGCCTGGCCGCGCTCGGCGCACGTCCCGATCTGTCCGAAGGCAAGGTCTTCCATCTGCCCGTCGCGTGGTCTCCCGCGCGGTGGAGCGCGACGGCCCCCTCGACGCCCTCGGCCCCGTCACGCCGAGCGAGCGCGGGCGGCACGCGCGCGTTCGTCGCGCGGTTCGCGGAGATCCTGGGCGTCGCACCACGCACGTGGCGGATGCCGGGCTGGGCGTTTCGCGTGCTCGGCCTCGTCTCGCGCGACGTCGGCGCCGTGCACGAGATGCTCTATCAGTGGGAGATGCCCTTCGTGGTCGACGACCGGCGCTTCGTCGAGACGTTCGGGCTCGGCGCGACGTCGGTCGAGCAGGCCGTGCGCGAGACCGTGCGCGCGGCTGGTTTCCTTCCGAGCGCGCTCGTCGCGGCGCAGGCGGCCTGACCGTACATTCCTCCACCGAAAGGTAGAGGAGTCTCTACTCCACCCAGATCGGGTTCGAGTAGACCCAGACGTGCTCGCGCACGAGCCGATCGGCGATGCGCGCGATGTACGGACGCACGTGCTCGGGCACGATGCGCACCTCGACGCGATAGGCGCCGGGCTCGGTGGCGACCCACTCGACCTCGTCGCTCGTGTCGGACACGACCTCGACCGCACCGGTCGCCGCGGCGCGCAGGATGCGCGTCCGGATCGTCGGAGGCGCGAGCGCGTCCTCGATGCCTCCGAGCCCGAGCGTCGGCGTGGTCACGACGAGACGGCTGCCGACGGGCGCGGTGTCGCCCATCTCGAAGGTCTCGCCGCTCGGGCTCTCGGCGACGTAGTCGAACCCGACGGGTGTGCCCATCGCATCGAAACCGATGAAGAGCCGCCGCGCCGCGAGCGCCTCGCGGACGCTCTCGTGCGTCGGCTCGCCGTCGATCAGAACGTAGTTGCCGAACCAGCGCATCATCCGCCGGTAGCTGTCGCCGCGCTCTCCGTCGGGAAGCTCGAGCTGAAAGACGTTCTGGTGACAGTCGGTGCCCGCGGAGCCCGCGATCCGCATGCCCTCCGCGACCAGCTCGTCGTAGCGCTGCAGCGAGGGCCGGTTCTCGTCGAAGAACGTCAGAAACGCCAGGTCCGGCTCGAGACGCCCGCGCCGGGTGCTCGCGAACATCAAGAGATCTTCGGCGGGCGCGAGCGGATCGAGCCCGAGGAACTCTTCCCGGATGTCGGGCCCGACGTTGGCGTGGAGGTTGTAGATCTCCATGCCGTCGAGGCCGGACTCGCGCACCTGGTCCGCCGTCCACTGCTCGCTGTGCGCCTGCCACACGAGCGCGCCTGCTGCGCGAAAGACGTCCGCGGCCGCCGCGGAGCGGGCGTTGTACGCGTCGTGGAGCGGAGCGCCGACCTCGTCGGTCGGGTGACGCAGCAGACCGATGGGCATCAGGTCGTTCTCCGCGCCCATCGTGACGAGCACGCGACGCCCATCGGCGCACACGAGTCGCTTGCCGACGAGGTTGCCGTCCGCGTCCTCGACGCGTTCGTCGCCGTCGCGCAGCGACACGACGTCCTCGAAGGTCCCGTCGCCCATGTGCGCGTCGTGCTCGGTGAGCATCACGACGTCGATCTGCGCTTCGCACGTCATGCGGCGGAAGTCCGCGAGGCAGGGCTCGTTGATCCCGCCGTCCGGCTGCGGGTCGCCGTCGCACGCGTCGTGCGACCAGACCGAGTGCGCGTGGATGATGGCGCGCGCGAGCCGCCGCCCGCGCCGGTCGCCGAGCTCGGACGTCGGCATGCCCGAACGAGGCCACGGCGGCGGCTCGGGCCCGGCGTCCAGGATCGCCCCCGCGTCCGGCGTCGCCCCGTCGGGATCCCCGGCTCCCAGATCGGACGGCGGCGGCGTCGTCGTCGCGTCGCGATCGGTCGACGCGCCATCGTCGTCTCCACACGCGGAACCCACGACGACGAGCCCGACCATGACCCAGCGAGCGACGCGCAAAGTGCCGCCAGCATAACGCGCATCGGCTCCGAGCTTTCGCTTTGCCCGTGCGCGAGCCGAAGGCCATGCTGCCGGCGAGGCTTGGGGTGCCGGTCACGCTCACCGACGACGCGACGCTGGCGCGCGTGCTCTGGAAGACGGAGGTCACGTCGTCGATCGCGGCCGTGGGACACCTGCGTCGCGCGCTCGGCGCGGTGTCGGCTGCGGCGACGATCGCCGAGGTCCTCGGGGCGCAGATGCGTGGCGAGCCCTGGCGTGCGCTCGGTCCGCCCGTCGATCGCCGCGACGAGCTCTGCCGACGTCAGGCCGGTGGAGCCGTGTTGCTATACCGCGCGCTTCGGGGCCGCGTGGGTGACGACCGCGCGCGCGACCTGCTGCGCGCCATCGTGCTCGAGTCCGGCCTCGACTTCGCGGACGCTCTGCTCGGCGACATCGACCCCGCGCGCGACGCTGCGGGGGACCTCGGCAAGACCAACGACGTCCTGGCGCGCCTCGTCGGACGGATGCCGAACGCCGAGGGCGAGGTCACGGTCGAGTCGCCGACCGAGGCACGGTTCGACATCACGCGCTGCCGGTTCGCGGAGCTGCTCCGGGCGGTCGGTGCGCCCGAGATCACCCCGATCTTCTGCGAGGTGGACGACGCGTTCTTCGTGCCCGAGCGGACGCCGGTGCGCTTTCGGCGGACGCTGACGATCGCCTCCGGCGGCGATCGCTGCGACTTCCACTTCTCGTGGGATCTGCGGGGCGAGCCGTGACGCGCGCGACTCCTCCCCACGACGCGTCCTGGGCGGAGCCCGAGCGTGTCACGTCTGGCGCCCCCTGGGAGAGCCAAGTGGGATACTGCCGCGCCATCGCGCGTGGGCCCCACGTGTGGATCAGCGGCACCGCACCCGTCGCGCTCGACGGATCCACCAGCGATCCCGGCGACGCGTACGGCCAGACGATGCGCTGTTTCGACATCATCGAAGAGACCCTGCATCGGCTCGGGGGCCAACTCGAGGACGTCGTGCGCACCCGCCTCTTCGTCACCGACATCACGCGGTGGGCCGAGATCGGACGCGCCCACGCGGAGCGGCTCGGGGCCCATCCGCCCGCGGCGACCATGGTGGAGGTCCGCCGGCTCATCGCGCCCGACATGCTCGTGGAGATCGAGGTCGATGCCTACGTGCCCGGCCGCCGGACCGGCCACGGACCGCTGTGATCCCCGCATCCCGGCCTGCCGGTCGGGGACGGGAGGCCTGCCCGTTATCCGACTTTGGCAGGACGAGATCACCCTCGCGGTCGGGAACCGACGACGAGGCTCGCGGTCTATCCGGTGCCGTGATTTGGACCTGCGCGCGATAGGCTCGCCGCGAGCGCGATGACCGGCGTCGAACGTCATACCCCGAGTGTCGGTGGGCACGTGGGTCGCTAGGCCGTCGTACAACGACGCCGGACGAGGGGTCGAGGGAGGCACCATGGGACGGACGAGGAATCTCGGATTCGGGTTGGGGATGCTGCTGATCTCGGCCGGTCTCGCGTTCCCGACGGGTGCGTGGGCGAGCGAAGAGCGCATGAGCTTCTGCGGAGGCGGCGAGGAAGAAGAGGATCTCGGCGCCGACCAGCTCTACGAGGTGGAGCAGAAGATCGAGATCGGCGAGCTCCGCCAGGCGCGTCGGATGGTGGTCGCCGGTCTTCGACGCGGGACGTTTCGTCGGCACGTCCGCGGTCTCGCGCTCGGAGCGTGGGCCGAGACGGAGCTCCGCCTCGGCCAGTACCGGCGCGCCGCGGGGCTCTATCGCCGCGCGATCCGTGCACAGAGCGCGAGCGAGACGGATCCGCTGCGCGTCGGGCTCGCGGTGGCGCTCTACCGAGGCAGGCGTTCGAGCGAGGGCCGACGCGTGGCCGAGCGATTCGTCGGCGCCGCGTGTCCAGACAACGGAGTGACCGAGGATCAGGTGGCCTGCTACGGCGCGCGCCTGGTGCTCGCGATGACGGCGCCCACACCCGAGTCCCGGAGCGCGGGGATGGAGGCCGCCGACGCCGTGCGCGCGTCCGAGCCACGTCTCGAATCGAGCTTCGCCGAGATGCGCGCGATGTTTCCCGCGCCGCCGACCACGACGGTCGCCGCGGCCGACCCGGTCGCGCCCGCAGACACGCCGTCCGCCGCAGGGGCTGCCGCATCCTCGGCCCGCACCGATGCTCCGCGTGCAGCCGTCGCGGCTCGCTGAGCGCTTCGCTGGCTGCAGGGGCTTCGCGCTCGCCGCGGCGCTCCTCGCTCTCTCGGTCGTCCCCTCGACGGCGCGCGCGACCACACCTGCCGAAGGCCGTGCGGCCATCGAACGATTCGGCTGCGTCCGCTGCCACTCGGTGCCGGGCTTCACGGTCTCGCGCCAGGACGGTTGCGTCTCGTGCCACCAGGCGATCGTCGCGCGACCCCGCAGCGGCTTGCGGCGCAGCGCCACCGTGGAGCACTTCATCCGCGTGCCCGAGCTGTCGCGCATCACGTGGCGCGTGAGGGCGGACTACCTCGTGACGTTCCTGCAGGACCCGCACGACGTCCGACCGCACCTCGAAGAGTCGATGCCGCGGCTCCCCGTCGGAGAGCGCGAGGCACGGGCGATGGTCGCGTACCTCGCCGATCGAGCCGGCCGGCCCGACCTGCCCGCAGCGCCCGCTCCCGATCGCGCCAACGTCGAGCCCGGTCGTGCGTTGTTCGTCACGGCGGGTTGCCCTTCTTGCCATGTGTTCGGCAACGTCGACTTCGGCACCGGAGCGGACGCGGAGTTCTACCGCGGCATGCGCAACGAGGCCCTGCTCGCGCCGAATCTGCGTTTCGTGCGCGATCGCCTGGATCCCACGGCAGCTCTCGCGTGGATCCTCGATCCCACGACCGTGGATCCCTCCACGACCATGCCTCGCCCCAACCTCTCGCGCGCGGACGCGCTCAAGATCCGCGACTTTCTGTTCTTGGGAGATACGGGAACGCCCGTCCGCGCCGCGCGAGCGCCCACCGCGAGCGACGTGACGCCGTCGTCGCGCGCCGTCGCGTTCGCCGAGGTGCGGCGTGTCTTCCAGCGCGCCGGCTGCGTCCACTGTCACTCGCACGCGAGCCGCGACGCTTCCCAGGCGCTCGGGTTCACGGGCTCCCGCGTGGACCTCGACACGGAGGCCGGCATCCGCGCGGGATGGACCGACGCGCAGGGCACGCGCCACTCGGTGCTCGAGCCTCCCGCGGGCGGCGGCCCGCCCGATCTCGTCGCGCGTCTGCTCCGCCGTCACGCCGAGCGCGCGCGCGACGTGGTGCCCGTCTATCGCGACGCGCTCCGCCCGGTCCGTCGCACGCCCGACTCGGCACCGGTGGGCATGCCGCTCGGCCTACCCCCGTTGTCGCTCGACGA
>JADZFZ010000940.1 GCA_020854145.1 Deltaproteobacteria bacterium
CCGAGCTCGCGCACAGCATGCGCGAGGAGGCGCGCGACCAGACCGAGCGAATCGGCAGCGCGCTGCTCCGCATCGAGAACGGCGTCAGCGCGCAGGAGATGGAGGCGCTGCTCGAAGACTCGATGCGCCAGGCGCACAACCTCAAGGGCACCGCGTCGTCGCTCGGCTTCACGCTCACGGCCAAGCTCGCGCACGCGATCGAGTCGGTCCTCGCGCAGGTGCGGCGGCTCCGCCCCGAGACGGCCATCCTCACGTTCGACGTGCTGCACCGCGGCTTGTCCGCCGTGGACGCGGCGCTCGCGGTCGAGCCCGGCACCGACAGCGCGCCGGCGGTCACGGCCACCATCGAGCTGCTGCAGTCGTTCCGACCGGAGCCGCCGGTCGAGCCGTCGGCGCGCGTCGCGAGCGCGGGCACGAGCGCGAACGCGCACGCGCAGCACGCGACGATCGCGGTCGAGGATCTGGGACCCGCCGCTGCCGTCGTCCTGGGCTCGGTGTCATCTGGCGAGGCTCGGGCGTCCGACGTTCGGATCGAGATGGCGCCCGAGCCCGCACGTCCCGCCACCGCGCCGGGACGCAGCGCGCCGCGCCCTCCGGAGACGCCCGACGCGACGATGGTGGGAACGGGCGCGCCGCGCCGCCGACCGCTGCGCGACGTGCCCGAGGCTACCGCACGGTCGGGCGAGGAGAGCCTGCGCGTCTCGATGCGCAAGCTCAACGCGCTCATGGCGCAAGTCGGCGAGCTGCTCGCAGCGCGCCTCCGCACCGACCAGCGTCTCGCGGAGCTCCGGTCGCTCTTGGCCAGCGAAGAAGAGAACCTCGATCGACACGCGGCGATCCGATCGGGGCTCATCGATGCCGCTCCCGCCTCGACCGACCCGCGCACGCACGGGCTGCTCGAGGTCGTGGCCGAGACCGCGGAGCGCCAGAAGGGGCTCGTCCGCAAGTTGCGCGAGCTCGTGCGCGCGTTCGAGACCGATGCGCTGCAGTCGACCATCCTGTCGGGCGAGCTCCAGGAGGACATCCGACGCATCCAGACTTTCCCGCTCGCGTCCGTGCTCGATCCGCTGCCCCGCGCCGTGCGCAGCATGGCCCGCGAAGCCGGCAAGGAAGCCGAGCTGGTGGTGGAAGGCGCGGAGCTCGAGCTCGACAAGAAGGTGCTCGAGGCGCTGCGCGATCCGCTCAACCATCTGCTGCGCAACGCCGTCGACCACGGCCTCGAGCCGCCGACCGTCCGCGCACGCGCCGGAAAGCCCGCGCGCGGGACCTTGTGGATCCGAGCGAAGCACCGCGGCGACTCGATCGTCATCAGCATCGCGGACGATGGTCAGGGCGTCGACGTCGAGACCGTGATCCAGCGGGCGCGCGAGCGCGGCCTCGTCGCGCCGGGCGAGCTCGAGGGCGGAGAGGTCACGGAGCAGCGTCTGCTCGAGCTGCTGTGCGTGCCGGGGTTCACCACCAAAGAGCACGCCACGGGTCTGTCGGGGCGCGGTGTCGGGCTGGACGCGGTGCGCAAGAACGTCGAGGACCTGCAGGGCAGCCTCTCCATCGACTCGCGTCGCGGCGTGGGCACGACCGTGACCATCGTCCTGCCGCTCACGATCTACGTCGTGCGTGCGCTCGTGCTCCGCGTCGGCACGCACGAGCTCGCGATGCCGATCTCGTCCATCTCGCGCATCCTGCGCGTGAGCCCCGACAACGTGCTGGACGTCGAGCGATCCGAAGCCGTCGTCATCGACGGTCGGCCCACGCAGCTCGTCTCGCTGGCGACCCTGCTCGGTGTGACGCCGGACCCTCGACGCGACGGCGACCGGATCTCGGTCGTCGTCGTCACGAGCGGCAACGCGCGTTGCGCGCTGGCCGTCGACGAGATCGTCGGTGACCAGACCGTGCTCGCGAAGAGCCTGGAGCCGCCGCTCGTCCGCCTGCGCAACATCGCCGGCGCGACCATCCGCGGAGACGGCAGCGTGCTCCTGATGCTCAACCCGCTGGAGCTGATGCGCTCGGCGTCGGCGCGGCCGTCATCCGGCTCCGCGGCGTACGGACGACGAGGCGCCGCGCTCGAGAGGCGGCCGCGCATCCTGCTCGTCGACGATTCGTTCACGACCCGTGCGCTCGAGCGGAGCGTGTTCGAGCTGGCCGGTTTCGACGTCGTCGCCGTGGCCGACGGGCAGGAAGCCATCGAGGCGCTCGCCGGATCGGAGCGGTTCGACGCGGTCGTCAGCGACGTCGCGATGCCCCGTGTCACGGGCTTCGATCTGTGCACGAGCGTCCGCGCCGACGAACGAACCAGGACCTTGCCCGTGGTGCTCGTGACGTCGCTCGGCTCCGACGCCGATCGCAGGCGCGGCATGGACGCGGGCGCCGACGCCTACGTCGTCAAGAGCGAGTTCGATCACGAAAAGCTCGTGGCCAAGGTCAACGAGCTCATCGGGCGCAGATGACGTCGATCCGCGCGCTCGTGGTCGACGACTCGAAGGTCATGCGCGACCTCGTCCGCAGCTGTCTCGAGTCGCTCGGCGCCGAGGTGACGGTCGCCGACTCGGCGGAGGCGGGTCTCTGGACGTTCCAGACCCTCGACCCCGACCTCGTGGTGTCCGACATCCGCATGGCGGCGATGACCGGGATCGAGCTGTCGCGCCGCATCAAAGAGCAGAGCCGCGGTCGCGTGCACGTGCTGCTCATCTCGAGCACCGACCAGGGCGAGGGTCGCGACGCGGTGGCGCGCGGCGACGCCGACGCGTTCCTCGCGAAGCCCGTCGACTGGAAGGCCCTCGAGGAGACGGTCGAGCGGCTGCTCGGCGATCGGAGGCACGGAGCTACACCCGCCATCGCACGCGTCCGCGCGAAGATCGGCGTCGTGGTCGCCGACGACACGGAGGTCGGCCGGCGGCTCATCGCGCGCGCCCTGGACGTGGACCCGGACTTCGAGATCGTCGAGGCGGTCGCGGA
>JADZFZ010000941.1 GCA_020854145.1 Deltaproteobacteria bacterium
GCCGGTGCGGCGAGCGCGTCGACGTCGAGCTCCAGCACCAGCGCACCCGCACGCAGGTGCACGCCCGCGACGGGCGGAGGCGCCTGCGCTTCGCGCGGAGACGAGGCGTACACGCCCTCCACGTCGTCCACGACCAGCGCGACGAGCCGGCCCTCGCGCGTGCGTGCGAGGACCCAACGCGAACGGTCCCGCGGGCCTGGTGCGTCGTGCGATGTGTCGATGGAGCTCGCCGGAGGCGCGGTGGCCTCCAGCTTGGTCGTCAGCCTCGTGCGCACATCGACCACCGCGACGACCTCGCCTCGATGGTACGCGACGCCCACCAGACCCGTGGCTGCGGCAGGCAGAGGGGCCACCGGCGAGGGGCGCACGATCTCGCGCACCCGGCGCACGTCGAGCGCATAACGCGTCGCGCCCACGGCGATGCCCACGTAGCTCCGTGGCCCCGACTCGCGCGTGCGGATGCGGTCCATCGTCATCTCGGCAGCAACGCGTCGAGGTCGAGCAGGATGATCACCTGCGGAGCTTCGTTGCGCTCGCGCGCCGGACGACCGATCCCGCGGATGTGCTCCGCAACCGCGCCGCCGAGCACGGACGCGAGCTCGATCTCGCGCTCGGCCAGTCGGTGGACCTTCAGCACCGCGTCGACCCACAGCCCGACGATCTCGCCGTGGCCTTCGACCAGCAGGATCCGACTCCGCGGCGTGGCGCCGCCCGTGATGAGCCCGAGCTTCCGGCGTGGATCGACCACGGTCGTGATCCGGCCGCGGACCGATACCACTCCGACGATACCCGGCGGCGAGCGCGGCACCTCCGTGACGGGCGGCGGCCGCAGGATCTCGCGCACGCGACGCAACGGGACACCGTACACGTCGCCCGCGAGCTCGAACGTGAGCGTCTCTTGTCGCGGCCCCGTCGAGACCAACGCCGGCTGCACGCTGTCGCTCACGACACGGCTCCCCCCGTCCGCTCTCGTGACGGCTCGCCCGACTGTCGGTCTCTGGCGACGTCGAGCGCGCCCGGACGATCGCGCACGGCGCTCGACGAGAAGTGCTCGTCGAGCAACACGCCCACGTCGAGCACGAGGCCGACTCGCTGCTCGCCGAGGTCCGTCGCTCCCGCGAAGCCGCGCACCCCACGCAACGAAGGCCCGAGCGGGCGGACGATGACGTCCTGCTGACCATGCAGCTGGTCGACGACGAGCCCGAGCCGCTGCGCTCCGAGCGACGCGACGAGCACGTACCGGCGCGCTGGCGCAGGCGACCGGGCGTCGGGGAGACGCGCGAGGCCGAAGTGCCGCTCGAGCGAGAGGATCGGAAGCGTGGCGTCTCGGAGCGACACCACCTCGCGTCCGTCCACCACACGGATGGCGGAAGCCTCGAGCGCGAAGGCCTCGTGCACCACCGAGAGCGGGATGACGAACGGGCGACCGGCGACCGAGACGTTGAGCGACGGCACGATCGCCAGCGTCACCGGCAGCGTCAGCGAGAAGCGGCTGCCGACGCCGAGCTCGGAGTGCACGTCGACGAGACCACCCACGCGCCCGAGGTTCGTCTTGACGACGTCGAGACCGACGCCGCGTCCGGACAGCACGCCGACCGAGGTCCGGGTCGTGAACCCCGGCATGAAGATGAGCTGCAGCGCGTCGCGCGTGGTCAGCGCGTCGCCCTCGGACGCGTCGATGAAGCCGCGATCGATGGCGGCCCTCGCGAGCGCCTCGGGATCCAT
This sequence comes from Deltaproteobacteria bacterium, assembly GCA_020854145.1. Taxonomy (GTDB): domain Bacteria; phylum Myxococcota_A; class Polyangia; order Polyangiales; family JADZFZ01; genus JADZFZ01. The sequence continues at coordinate 1,726 of JADZFZ010000941.1, forward strand.
CCCCGCGCCGTCGTCGTCCACCTCGACGATGACGTGGCGCCCTTTCTGGAAGGCGTTGAGCGCGATCGTCGCGGCGAGCGGCTTGCCCGCGGCACGCCGCGCTTCGGGCGACTCGACGCCGTGGTCGATCGCGTTGCGCACGATGTGAAGCAGCGGGTCGGTCAGCTCCTCGATGATCAGCTTGTCGACCTCGGTCTCCGCACCCGTCATCACGAGGCGAACCTCCTTGCCGTGGTCGCGCGCGATCTGCCGCACGACGCGCGCAAGCTTGTCGAACACCTGACGGAGCGGAACCATCCGCACCTCCAGGATCCCCGACTGCAGCGCGAGCAGCCGTCTCTCGAACGCGCGCGCCAGACGCGCGATCTCGGTAGCCGTCTGGCGCGTGTTGCCAGTCGCTGCGAGCGACTCGCCGAGGCGTCTCAGGTCGGAGCGCACGACGGCGAGCTCGGCCACGACGTTCATCAGGTCGTCGAGCTTGCGGATGTCGACGCGTACGGTCTGCGCACCGCTGCGTGGTGGCGGCAGCTCGGGTGCAGCGCGGCGCGCCATGTCGAGCTCCGGCAGCGCATCGGCATGGATGGGCGCCACCGGCTCGCGGAGCTGCACGTGTTGCGTCAACGACGGCGTCTCGGGCGGTGCGACGTGCGCCGGCCCCCCCGGCGGAGGTGTCGCGATCGGAGCTGGCGTACGCGGCGCCGGGGGCACGACCGCAGGCGGCGGCTGGGTCAGCGGCGACGCCGCCGACGTGGCAGGGCTCGCGGGTCGCGCCGTCGCGCCCGGACGCAACGTCGGTCGCCGTGCGACGAGCGTGAGGTCCGCGTCCTCGACGTCGAGCGAGCCCCGGAGCTGCTCGCGCGTCAGTCGCGTCGCGAGCAGGATCTCGAGCTCGATGGCGTTCGGATCGGTGGCTCCCGCGGCCGGCAGGTACGTGAGGATCTCCGCGATCCCGCGCGTGCGTCGCTTGAGATCCTCGAGCGAGCCGTCGATCGAGCCGAGGTCCATCCGGGTCTTGAGCCACGCCAGATCGGAGCCGCGCGAGATCGCCGACCGGACGCGTTTCTCCTCGAACTCCGTGAGGACCGCGAGAACGCTCGGATCGAGCTCCACCATCTCGAGCTCGGAGGCGTCGAGCCGCTCGGGGCGTGCGCGCTCCGCGAGCCGCTCGTGAAACGCCTCGACGTCGCCGGACGTGATCTCGTCGAGCCTCTCGGGCGCCAGGATCCGCGAGAGCAGGTCCACCGCCTCGAAGCAGAGGTCCAGCACCTCCAACGTCAGCGGAGTGCGGCCGAGCCGCAGGTCGTCGAGGAGGTTCTCGACGTCGTGCGCGAGGCGGCCCACCTGCTGGAAGCCGAACATCGCGGCGAGACCCTTGAGCGTGTGCACCCCCCGGAAGACGTCGTTGAGCAGGTCGAGGTCCGGCTCGCTGCGCTTGAGCGACTGGTCGAGCAACAGCAGATCCTTCGAGACGGTCTCGAGGATCTCCTGCGCTTCCGAGAGGAACTCCTCTCGCGCGCGCGGGTCGGGCGCGTCCGGGGGGCGAAAGGTCAATACCGGCTTTCCTTCGGGCCAGGATACAATCGCACGCGTCTTCGGGCGCGGGCACCTGCGGGACGGTCGGGGATTGTGTGCGACGCCGGGTCGGGGATGCGCACGGCGGCTCGGCCGTATCTCAGACGGGCCCCAAGGAGACGCCGGCTACCTCGGTCCATCCAGCCAACCCACGCGGAGGTGGTCGATGAGCAAGCGGAAGGCAGCCCCTCTCACCATCCCGCGCACCCCGCTCGACGCTCCGCGGGCCGTCCGTGCCGCCTCCCCGACCCGGGCGTACCCGCGCGCCGCGGAGCTCGCATCGTCGCCGGCGTGGGCAGACTGGCTGCAGAGCGCCCTTCGCGCGGTGGTCCTGCCTGCCGGTGTGGCCGGCGCGATGGGCCTGGCCGCCTGCGGCATCGTGGGCGCGAGCGACGTCGAGCCCGATCCGTCGACGAGCCTCGAGCCGTGCGACCGGCCGACCGGCTCGACGTTGCCGTCGACCGATCCCGTGCCGCTCGGCGGCGCCGCCATCCCGGTGCAGCCGACCCCGACGCCCAACATCGCGCCGCACCCCGAGCCCCTGCGCATGCCCGGCGAAGCACCGCCCGTGCTGGCGCAGCCGCCGACGCCGCCCGTGCCTCCGGCGCCGATCCCGCCGCCGACCAACCCGCCGCACATCCGCGGGCGCGTCGCCAACACCGGGACGGAGTGACGCGATGGACGTGACCTTCGTCCTCACGCACGACTGCAACCTGGGCTGCGGCTACTGCTACGCGGGCGCGAAGTTCAACAAGCGCATGCCAGCGCACGTCGCCGAGCGCGCCCTCGATCTCGCATTCGAGGACGACCCGCCGCGCGTCGAGCTGTCGTTCTTCGGAGGCGAGCCGCTCCTCGCGTACGACCTGCTCGTGGACGTCGCCGAGCGCGCCCGTGCCCGCGGCGCGCAACGAGGCACCGAAGTTCGCTTGTCGGTCACCACGAACGGCACGCTCCTCGACGACGCGCGCGCTCGCACCCTCGACGCGTTGGGCGTCCACGTCGCGCTCTCCATCGACGGCACGCGAGAAGCCCACGATTCCGGACGTCCTCGCATGGGCGGCGGCTCGAGCTTCGACGACGTCGTGCGCGGCCTCGACGTGCTGCTCCGTCGCGGCACGACCTTCGAGACCATCAGCGTCGTCACGCCGGCCAACGTCCGCCTGCTCGGCGAGAGCGTCGCGTTCCTGCTCGACCGTGGCGTCCCCCGCATCGGTCTCAACCCGTGTTACGAGGCCGCGTTCACCGACGACGACCTCGGCGCGTGGCACCGCGGCCTCGACGCCGCCGCGGCGAAGATGATCGACTGCTTCCGCGGCGGCCGCATCGTCTCGATCACCGTCTTCGACAACAAGATCCTCGCGGCGCTCAAGGGCGGTCTCGTCGAGACCGATCGTTGCTCGCTCGGGTCGCGTTCGGTCGCCGTCGCGCCGAGCGGCAACATCTACCCGTGCGAGCGACTCGTCGCCGAGGACGAGGACTCGACCCACGCGATGGGAAACGTCGAGACCGGGCTCGTCGTGCGCGGCCATGGCTGCGCCCGCGGTCCGGTCAACACGGAGTGCGAGCCGTGTGGCGAGAGGGACCGCTGCTCTTCGTCGTGCGCGTGCGCCAACCTGGCCGAGACCGGCCGCACCGACGTCGCGGGCGGCACGCAGTGCTGGCACGAGCGCACCACCGCGAGCGTCGCGGACCACATCGCCGAGACGCTATGGAAAGAGCAAAATCCATACTTCCTAGCCTGGTTCTACGGTCGCATGATCGGCGGAGGTCCGAAGCCGAGCACCGCGACATCGAGCTCGATCGATACGGAGAAACCTAGGTCTCCAGCAGGTGTCATCACGAGAGAATCGCCGAAGAGCAAGCACCACCTGAGGATCCTGCCATGACACCAAAGCGCAAAGAAGCAAACATCACGATCCCGAAGGTGGACCCGGCGAACGCCCGCGACGCGGCCGCGCCCAACGCGCCCTCGTCTCGCAACTACCCGCGCGCTGCCGAGCTCGCCTCGGACGGTGCGTGGGCGGCGTGGCTCCAGACGACGCTCGCGTCGGTGCTACGACCGGCCGCCGTCGCGGGTGCGATGAGCCTCGCCGCGTGCTCGCTCGCGCAAGGCTCCGATGCGCCGCTCCCTCCGCCGCCCATCGCGGTCGCGCCCGAAGCGCCTCCGTGCGAGATCCCCGCGCCGCCGACGACTGGCACGATGCCCTCCTCGACGGGCGCGAGCGTCCCGACGCCCAGCTACAGCACGACGCTGGTCGCGATCCCGACGCCCCCGATGCCACGGCTGCCGCCGCCTCCGCCTCCCGTCGATCCCACGCGCCGGCAACGGGAGCAGACCCAGCAGCGGCACCAGGTTCCCGACCCGAGCCCGCGGCCGATGCCCGGCGGCATCCGCCCCGCGCAGATCGATCCGCCGATCCAGGAGCGGACGACCGCCGGCGCCCCGCCGAGCGTCCAGCCGATCTGACGAGGCGCCGGCTCTTCAGTACGTCGAGTCGTCGTTCGTGACCGCGTATCCGGACATCGCACCGCTCGGGTGCAGCGGCGTCACCTCGCAGCCAGTCGTGACGCCCGTGCCATCGACCATCGTGCGAACGTCCGCGACGCGCCACATCGAGCCGCCGTTCCTGCCGCCGCCCTGATCGAAGCCGGTCACGAAGTCGGGATCGGCGCCGTACGTCGCGCGCAGCTCTCCACCGCAATAGACGTTGACGAGCGGGCGCGCCGGCCGGTCCGACGACGCGTAGTGGTGGACCATCACGCGGAACTGGTCACCGTCGCGCGGGTTGTCGAGGTTGATGTTCTCGGGAACGTACTCGGTCGTCTCGATGATGTTGTCGATGTCCAGGCGGGGGTTCGGGCAGCTGCCCGTGAACCCGCCGCGTGCGCCCGGGCCCGTGCAGCTCTCGATGGCGGAGGCCGCGTAGCCCCAGGCCGCGTGCAACGTCCCCTCTCTCTTGCACGAGAGGTAGTCGCAGTCGGTCGCGTCGAACCAGCGCCCCGTCGTGCCGGTCCTGCCGAGGTGCAGGTCGATGTCGAGGCTTCCACCGAGCGCGCTCGCCGTCGGCCCCGTCGCGTCCCAGCAGAGCTCGACGCGCAGGCCGGGCGCACGCACGTGGATGATCCAGGTGCACGTGAACGTCGTGCCGTCGGCCTTGCCGACCGTGAGCGTGACCGTGTAGTCGCCGCTCAACGTGAAATCGACCGATGCATCCTGGCTGGTCGAGCCGGTGACGCGGTAGCTCAACATCCCGTTGTCGCTCGTCGCGGGGGAGCCCGGCTGCGCGAGGAACATCCGGTCGCAAGGGCTGCCCGTCACGGTCCAGCTCCACGACACCGCATCGGTGCCCATGTAGAAGTCGCCGCCGCGCAGCGGGTACGACGTGAACGGTCGCGCCTCGGGCACGCGCGGATCGTCGGGACCTGGGCACGAGCCCGTGGGCATCATGCAGCCGCTCACCTCGTCCGTGCAGCCGTTGCAGTCGTTGTCGAGGTCGTCGCACGCCTCGGCGCTCGGCGCGATCCCACCCTCGCACTCGCCCCAGACCCCGAACTCGCCGGCCGACACGCAGCGTTGCATCCCGTCCTGACACGCGCCCACTCCGCGTCGCGCCGGCGGACCTCGGAAGCAGCGTTGCACCTCGCCGATCGTGCACGCGCAGCCGTCGTCGACGATGCCGTCGCAGTCGTCGTCGAGCCCATTGCACAGGCCCGACGCGTACTCCATCAGCTCTGCGAGGCAGCCGAGCCCGACCATCGCTTCCGGCGGGCACAAGTCCGGCAAGACATCGCCGCCGTCGCCGCCGCTGCCGAGGTCGTAGATCCCCGAGCCGTCGGCCGGGCCCGCGTCCATCGGCGGGGGTCGCGGAAAGCTCGGATCGAGGAAATCGGGAGTCCCATCGCCGTTCGTGTCGCGCGGAGGCGTCGAAGGGTCGCCGTCACCGGCCTCGACGAGATCGGGAAAGCCATCACCGTCGCTGTCCGTGTCGAGATGGTCGGGCGTGCCGTCGCTGTCCGAGTCACCACCGGTCTCGTGGTAGTCGCAGATGAAATCCACGTCGGCGTCGTCGCAGAACGGCGCATCCGAACCATCGGCACCGCCGACCGCGGCGTCGCCCCCGGCGCTGCCGCCGCCCGAATCGCGACCTCCGTCGCGGCCGCCGCTGCTCGACGGATCCGCCGAGCACCCCGCCAATGCCAAGAGCGAGAAGCCGAAGAAGAGCTGCCGTCCGAACATCGAGCGAGTACCTCCGCCGCCCCGCAAAGACCGGAAGTCGCGGAGCCTAGGGCAATCCGGCGGCGAACGCACCGCTTCTGCGTCCGCGCGTCGCGCTGCCGATCGGATCGGCGCCGAGGGAACCAGACGCGACGTCCCATGGGACGTCACGCTCGTCGCGCAGCGCCCGACTCGGTCCCACACGGGGATCGTGCGTGGCACGCGCATGGCTGCCCACCCACACATGCAGTCGCTCAAGGTCGACCTCCTCGTCCGCGGACAGCTCGTCCGAACGTTCACGTTCGCCGCGTCCACCATCACCGTCGGCCGCGATCCCCGCTCTCGCCTGTACATCGACAACCCCAGCGTCTCGCGCGAGCACGCACGCTTCGTCCTGACTCCCGGTGGCTGCGTCCTCGAGGATGGCGGCAGCGCCAACGGCACCTTCGTCAACGGGCAGCAGGTCGCCCGAGCGCTCGTGAGCGAGAACGACCAGATTCAGATCGGCAAGTTCACGCTCGTCGCTCGCGTCATCGATGGCGC
>JADZFZ010000942.1 GCA_020854145.1 Deltaproteobacteria bacterium
ACCGATACGCCAACGTGGCCCGTCTGGTCTGGAGCGGAGCGGCAGAGGGTGCTCAAGCCACCCGCGACACGAGAGTCGTCCTCGACGGCCTCTTCGCGCGCGCCGAACACCACGTACTGATCTCGACGTTTGTCGTCTACAACGGCCGAGCCGTGTTCTCGGCGCTCGGCAAGCGGCTTCGGGAGCACCCTGACCTCCACGTCGACCTCTACATGAACATCCCCGAGCGCAACGGCGTCTACGTCGAGACGTCCGCATACCTGGACGAGTTCGCTCGCGAGCATTGGCCCGAGGGCGCGCCGCTGCCAGCCATCTACTACGACCCCGAGGTGCTGAGCGGCGCGGCCAGGAGGACCACGCTGCACGCGAAGTGCGTCGTGGTCGACGAGCGCTGGGCGTTCGTCACGAGCGCCAACTTCACCGAGGCGGCGCAAGAGCGGAACATCGAAGCGGGCGTGCTGCTGGACCATCCACGCATCGCCGAGGCGCTCGCCGGCCGGTTCCGGGCGCTACAAGAAGCGGGGAAGCTGAGGAGAATGGTGAGCGGCCGCTGAGCCCCGTTGACGCCCGTGGGAGCTGTCTATCGGGCGCGCCCCGACGCGTGCTGCGTCCCTCGCGAACCGCGCCCTCGCGAGGATAATTCAGCGCCGCCGCGGGGCGGGCGTGTCGGCAAGAGGCTTCCCAATCTCTCTCCCGAAGACTGCGGGAACCTTCGGGGCGAACGTGCTATGGGCGCTCCATACGCAGGTGCACGGCCATGAATAACTGCCTGTGTTGGAGTTGGGCGCATGCTCCCCACAGTCGACCGGCTGCGCTACTGGGCCGCGTCTGCGCGGATCACACCGCCGAGGCAAGCGACATCGACAGAAGCATTCGCTTGCTCCGTCAGCTTCGCCAGGACGTTGGCCAGTACCTCGCGATCCCGCAGGCTGAGCGCAGTGGGGAGGACGCAAAGCACTTCGTCGAAGCGCCTATCCGCGCTTTCATCGAGAGTGCGGCACCGGAGCTTGACGCCGTCCCGGGATCCCGACCGAGAGCGCCGAGTCGGAAGCACGAGGACCTGCTCTCCGATTGCGCGTCAGCGATCCGGGATCGACTGCCAACGGCCGACGCGTTGCTCGCACGGCTGCGCCGTCTACCGGACGACGAGCGTGCTGCGCGCTTGGTCGAAGTGGTGCAGCGCGGGCCTGTCTACCGGTCGTACGGCGTCGCTCGTCGATCTGCGTCGAAGCAGTCGTCCAATGAACGCGGCCGCGGTTTAGTCGGGCGGGAGTACCGGAGATCCGACACAACGGTTGGCGTGAGTCGCGGCGGCGAGCCAACAAACTCGAGAGTCGTACCTAGCTAGCTAGCACGACGCAGGCGCGTACTGAGGGGAAGATCGAGAATTGCTTCCCGAGATCCGCCTCGTAGTCGGCTAGGTTGAGAAGCGGCCGACCCTCAATCTGCATTGTGCCACTTTCCACAACGCCCAAGTCGATAGCTGCACAGCCGAACCACCCCCGATAGGTGCCCTGCAGCTTCTCGCTTGCGTGCCCGATCCCGTCGCGCAGGCTCTCCTTCATCGCGAGGCCCTCGTGTGCCTTGCATTCGATGGCGAGATTCTCGGACGGCACAGCGAGGTCGGGTGCTTTCTCGTTACCTGTGGGAATCGCACGAACCGTTCGGTGCGTCACCAACGCGATTTTCACGCCGACGTAAAGCACGAAGACCGCGTGACGAAAGGCCACGGGATTGCCCTGCATTTCCTTGACAACCAGGCCTGCATTTTCGAGACGCCCCGCGTTCTCAAGCGCCCAGCACAGGCGGCAGAGCCGCATTGCTGGTACGCAGGTGTTGGCCAGGAACGACAGGACGCTACCCCTGTCGCTGGTTGGCGCGGAGGGCTGTGTCGCTCCGCGCAACCAGCCGGAGACCGTGCGAGCGGCATCAATCCAGTCGCTGATGGGATGGCTTGTGCTCCACGGTCCCAGCCGCTCGACACAGTTGATCGCGCGTTCGTAGTCCTCGGCTCGACTCGCGGGAATTTCGACCCGGGTGGCGAGTTTCGAGCGCGGCGCAGGAACATGCTTCGGCCGACTCCGATTCGTCATTCAGGTCTCGCCAGCGCCGGCCGGAGGAGGCGTACCACTGCTGGTTGGTCCGCTAGAATCGAGTGTCTGCAATTCGCCCGCAAACGCTAGCGCGGCAATGAAACCGAGAGCATCGGTGGCAAGTGAGAGGGCGGCGAGCCCGCGCTCGAATGGCGCGAAGTCTTCCGTGGCGAGACGTGGGCCGAGTCGGACCCGATCCAACTCGAGGAAGTTCGAGACGAGTCGGACACCGGGACCTGAGTGCGCTTGGTTCGAGAAGGCCTGATAGGCAGCGCGCAAGCCCTGGGGATCACCGTGCTGCCGACTCCGAGCCGCGACGTGCTCGACCACCTTGCCGATACTTGGAGCACGTTGCGTCCGGCGGATGCTGTCGTACGAGCTGGGCTTGTCTACGACGTACAAGCCGCCAGCAGCGGTCTCGTAGGCACGCCGGGCCAACGTAGCTGCTTCGTCCGGGTAGCCGCCGCGGATCAGGTGCGCGGCCCCGAGTATGCTTTCGCACGCGCCGATGAACTGCGACAGCGCATAGATCTTGTGCTCCGCGCTCGATGGAACGACCGTCAGCCCTTCGGGCAGGATCACGCTGCCGGCTGCGAGCACTCGACGGATTGCGTCGACCGTCAACCGCTCGAGCACTCCGGCGAGATGAGGCCAGAGTACCGAATCATGGCGGCGCACGAAACCGTCGCCGTCGTAGAAGAGCCGCGCGGCGAAATCGCCCCTCAAGCTTGTGAACGTAACGGCATTCGACATGACGCCTCGGAACCTTGCCGCCGCCTCCGCCGCCGCGCCAGTCCGGTCGCGCCGTCGGCGCGGTGCCGGCTGACCGGTCCCGGAGGGACTCCCCTAGCCCGATGGCAGACCACCTTGGCGATCGCCGGCCGGCGGAGGTGCGCTCGGGCGCGTAGCGTGTCCGCAACCGGCAGCGAGAACCGCGCGGCGCGGGCGACCTTGCGGGCAGCCACCCGGCCCGGTGACGGGTGACAGAGGTGACGGCCTTTGCTGTTTTGTTCGTGGAAGGAATGCTTGTTGATGAACGCGTTGTCGCACTCTGCGATCGGATCTCCTAGGGCGACAAACACCAGGCGCCGTCACCGGTGTCACCAAGTCACCATGAACGGGGCGTGCCTGCGCACGCTCGAGACAGCGACGAGATCCCCTGCGACTATGGCTGCGATGATCGAACGCCTGATCGGGTTGCGACGCCATGGCGTGCAGCAGGGACGTTCGCGATTGGTGGCCTTCAGGCCGTCGGGTTCGCGCCTGCGCCCGCCACCGACGATCTGCTCGTCGTGTCGGCCTCCGGGCGCGGAGTGTTCGACCTCCGGGCCGGAGCCTGGTTGCGCGCGACTACGACGACGCGTACGACGGGGTCACCGAGACCGTGCTCGGCATCGGCCCTCTCGCGGGCGTGTGCGTCGAGGTCTGCGGCAACGGAGGCGCCATCAGCACGCCTCGAGCGTTGCCGCTCACGACCCACGACGGCTGGTCCGCGATGAGTACCGCCGCCCCAGGTCGCACCGTTGGGAGCATCGTCCTTCGACCACCGGACACGCAGACCGAGATCCCGATCGCAAGCGTCGAGGAGGTTCGGGCCTTCGGGTTCTCGCCGACTGGGCGCAGCTTGGTCGTCGCCGAGCCGCACACCCTTCACGTGTGGCGTCGGTAGTTCCCAGGATATGATGGCGTGATGCGTGGACGGACGATCAAGATCTTCCTGGCGGAGGGCACGCCGAATGGCCTACGCACTGCTGAGATCGGGCTCTCAACATGCAAAGCCGTGATGGCGCCGCGGGTGGCTCTCGACGGCCTATCT
>JADZFZ010000943.1 GCA_020854145.1 Deltaproteobacteria bacterium
CGATGCACTGGCCGACGATGCCGACCGGGCAACACATCTCGCCGGCGCCGCAGCCCCCGACGCACTCGAACGAGCCGGGGCCGCCATCCGTGCGCGGGCCCGTGTCGGGCGGGCCCGTATCCGCTGGACCCGCGTCCATCGGGCCCATGTCCATCGGGCCCGCGTCCGTGGGACCCGTGTCCTCGTCGTCGCCCGCGTCGCGGCCTGCGTCGCGGCCGGCATCGCGCCCGCCGTCTCTGGCCGCATCCATCGTCGACCCCTCCGCCGCGCCCGCGTCGTCGGAGTCTGCACCATCATCGTCCCCACACCCCCCAACCAGCCCGACCATCCCGAGCGCCAGCGACGCCCAGACGGTCGCACGCCAAACCGAGGTGGAATTCAACGCGGTGCTCCTTCGTCCTGTGTGCAGGTTGTCAGCGCACGCTCGACCACGAACGGCGCTCGGCTTCGCCCGACCGTCAGGGCACTGACGGTGGCGAGACCCGGCGGCACGCCGAGCATACTCCGGGCCGAAGGGGCGGGCGACGGGGTTGCGGTCGATCAAAGCCGAAAATCGCGACGGGCCGGCGAAGCGCGTGCGCGGGAAGCACTGCTTGCCCCCAGGGAGGCCTGCCTCGTCCTCGAAATCGCGCTAGACGTGCCCGACCCGCACATGGGCGCGCGATGCTTCACGGTCCGAACGTTCGGCTGCCAGATGAACGTGCACGACTCCGAGCGGATCGGCGAGGTGCTCGTGTCGGCTGGCTGGGCGCAGACCGACGACGAAGCTCACGCCGATCTCATCGTGCTCAACACGTGCTCGGTACGCGAGAAGGCCGAGCAGAAGCTGCGCTCGCTCGTCGGCACGCTGCGCCCGGCGCGCGCACGCGGTGCCATCATCGCCGTCGCAGGCTGTGTCGCGCAGCAGGAAGGCGAGCGACTGCTGGCGACCATGCGTCACGTCGACGTCGTCATCGGTCCCGACAACATCGCCGAGCTTCCTGCGCTCGTCGCCGATGCCGAGGTCGGTGCGCCGCCGGTGGTTCGGACCACGTTCGATCTCGACGAGCCGCGGTTCCTGCGCGTCGCACCTACGGGCCACGTCGCACCTGCCACCGCGTTCGTCACGACGATGAAAGGATGCGACGAGCGCTGCTCGTTCTGCGTGGTGCCCTACACGCGCGGCCCCGAGCGATACCGGCCGTCCGACGAGATCATCACCGAGATCGCGTCGCTCGTGGCTCGCGGGACCCGCGAGGTCACGCTGCTGGGGCAGACCGTCAACTCGTACCGAGACCCGTCGAGCTCGACCTCGCGCGATCCCACCCACGGGCACGGCTCGTCCGAGGGCGAGTCGGAGTTCGCCGCGCTGCTCTTTCGCATCGCTCGCGAAGCGCCGGCGCTGGCGCGCCTGCGCTACACGTCGCCCCATCCCCGGCACGTGGGCGACGAGCTCGTCCGCGCGCACGCGGAGCTGTCCGTGCTCGTCGATCACATCCATCTGCCCGTGCAGTCCGGGTCCGACCGCATGCTCAAGCGAATGATCCGTCGCTACACGCGCCGCGAGTATCTCGAGCGGCTCGGGCGGCTGCGCGCCGTGCGCCCGCAGTCGAGCGTCACCACGGACGTGATCGTCGGCTTCCCCGGAGAGACGCGTGCGGACTTCGACGAGACCCTGTCGCTCGTGCGCGAGGTCGGCTACGCGCAGTGCTTCGGCTTCAAGTTCTCGCGCCGCCCGCTGACGCCTGCGCTGCGTCTCGACGACGACGTCTCCGAAGAAGAGAAGTCCGCGCGGCTCACCGAGCTCTTCGAGGTCCAGGAGACGCTCACGCGCGAGAGCCTCGCTGCGCTCGTCGGCACGCGTCAGGAGGTGCTCGTCGAGGGCTTCTCGGGCACGGGCGCAGACGCACCGGAGAGCCCGCGCCAGATCACGGGGCGCACGCGCCGTCACGAGATCGTTCACGTCACCGTCTCGCCGGACGCGCCCGATCTGACGGGTGCGCTCGTCACGGTCCACGTCGCGCGCGCGAACAAGCACTCGCTCGTCGGCGAGCTCGAGCGCCTCTCGGCGCCCAGGCCGGATGCCACCGTCACACCCGTGGCGCGGCGTCGCACGCGTCTCCCGGTCGTCTCCGTGTGACGTGATGCGCGCTCGGGTGCCCGCGGTGATCGTCGCCTGGCTTCCGGTCGTCGCCTATGCCGCGCTCGTCTGGTTCGTCTCTGGGCTCGCGTTGCCCAGCGCGAGCAGCGACTTCCCCGGGCGCGACAAGCTCGTGCACGCCGTCGAGTTCGCCGCGCTCGGGTGGCTCGTCGCGCGAGCCCTCGTGCGCACTGCCCGGCCCGCGGCCGACGGCCTCTGGCGCCTGGGCGTGGTCGCGGTTCTGGTCTGCGCGGGCTGGGGATTCCTCGACGAGATCCACCAAGCGTCGGTCCCCACGAGGAGCGCGAGCGTCTGGGACTTCGCGGCCGACACGGCGGGCGCATCGGTCGGCGTCCTCGCGTACATCGCGCGGCGCACCAAGCGCGACGCCACCGCGGCTCCGGTGCCCTCGCGCACGGGCATCGAGTCCGAGCGCGGCTAGTGTCCTCCCCGATGCCGACGTTCCCCTATCGTGGTGTCCTGCCTCGCATCGCTCCCGACGTCTACGTCGCTCCCAACGCATCCGTCATCGGCGACGTCGAGGTCGGCGCCCAATCGAGCCTCTGGTTCGGCGCGGTCCTGCGCGGCGACGTCATGCCCATTCGCGTCGGCCGACGAACGTCGATCCAGGACAACTGCGTCCTGCACTCCACCGGCGGGTGGAGCGCCTGCACCGTCGGAGACGACTGCACCGTTGGCCACGGCGTCATCCTCCACGGCTGCACCGTCGGCGACCGTGTCCTCGTCGGCATGGGCTCGATCGTCCTCGATGCGGCCATCCTCGAGCCCGACGTCCTTCTCGGCGCTGGCTCTCTCGTCACCGCCGAGACCCGAATCCCCGCCGGCCATCTCGCCATCGGTCGCCCTGCCAAGCCCATTCGCCCCCTGCGCCCCGACGAGCTCGCCCGCATCCGCGAAGCCGCCTCCCTCTACGTCACCTACGCCGCCGACTACGGGGACAGGATCGACCTCCTCAACCCCGCGGAATCGCGACGTTCCTAGGCGAGCACTTCCAATCCGTGCATTCGGCGGCCTCTCAGGGCAACGCGGCGACGTCGGTGGTCGAATCCACCGGCCCGCGCGCGATGCACCTCGTCAGCGCCGAGCGCAGCGGCATCGGAACGTCGGGCGCGCCCAGGATGCTGTGGCCGATGCGATCGAACCTGCTGCCCCCGCCCTCTCCGAAGCTCCACCAGATCCAGTGCGCGCGGCCTTTCACGTAGTCGATCGGCACCGCGCCCCACTGCCTCGAGTCGCGCGAGTTGTCCCGATTGTCGCCCATCGCGAAGAGCTCGCCTCGCCCCACCCGATACGGCGGCCTGTCGCGTCGTGCGGGCGGATCGCGGTCGTAGAGCGTGAGATACGGCGTCTCACCCGAGAACTCGACGAATAGGTCCCCCGTGCGCGGCGCAGGGGAGCCCGTGAGCGCGTCGACGTCCACGAACCGTTGCTCGCCCACGAGGCAAGTCGGCAGAGACCGCCCATTGACCAGGACGCGCTGCCCACGCACCTCGACCACGTCGCCCGGCACGCCGATGACGCGCTTGATGAAGTCCTTCGTCGGGTCGCGCGGGTACATGAACACGATCACGTCACCGCGTTCCGGTGTCCGTCCTCGCACGACCGGCGCTCGCAGGAACGGCAGGTGCAGCCCATAGACGAACTTGTCCACGAAGATGTGGTCGCCGATCTGCAGCGTCGGGATCATGGAGCCCGTCGGGATCTTGAACGGCTCCACCACGAACGCTCGGAAGAGCAGAGCCACCGTCACCGCGATGCCGATGATCTCCAAGTACTCGCGTGCTCGCGATCTGCGGACGAATCCCAGATGGAGGTCCAGCGCCTGCTCCAGCCGAACGCCGGCCGCCCTGACCTGCTCGGTGTTGCCATCGAGCAGGGCGCTTCGCGTCTGCGTCAACGTCAGCTCCACCGCCTCGCGCGCGCGTGTGCCGATTCGGTGCCGATTGCGCGAGTAGAGCTTCTCCGCCTGCGCCAGCATCCGTCTCGCTCGTCTCGGCGTCAGCGACACGGCCGGCGTCTGCTCTCCCTCGCCCGGGGTCGCACCGCCTGGGAACGCATCGCGCACCATCACGGCGACGAGCTCGAATCCCGCGAACGCGATCAGCAGATGCCAGGGTGCGACGCCGCCTTCGAGCGCGGCCGTGTCGTCGAGCACCACGAGCAGCCCGACGCTCAGCGCCAGCGGAAGGCCCAGATACCAGAGCCCCGCGGCGACATGCCGCCGCACGGATCGCGCGACCACGTCCCGATCCTATCGGGCCCTTCACGCCCGAGGCAAACGATCGGGGTGCCGCTGTCGAATCCCCAGGGCCCCGCCACCACTCACAGCCGCCGAGCCGTCTCCGCGGCCCGCAGCACGAGCACCACGTTTCGTGGCCACCCGGGCAACCCCATGTGCGGCCCGAGCTCGACCATCGTCTCCACCTCGAGCCCCGCCTCGGCGAACCGCGTGTGCCACGCCTTCAGCCGTCTGAACCGGCCCGACCAACCCATGCCGGTGAACAGCAGAAGGAGCACGTGGAACCCCACCGTGACGACTCGCTGCCAGAGCGTCTCGACCATGTCCTCCGCCACGACGACGCGCCCGCCTGGCCGGAGCGCCCGCCGCGCCTCGCGAAGGATGGCCAGGTCGTCCGCAGCGTGGTGAAGCACGTAGAGCACCGTCACGACGTCGAACGAGCCCGAAGACATCGGCAGGCTCCTTCCGTCGAATCGAACGAACGGCAGGTCGCTCTCGTCGTGGTCCTCGACGTCGCAGTTGGTCACGGCGCACCCGAGGCGGTCACGAAGCAACATGCCCAGCCGCCCGTTCCACGCGCCGAGGTCCAACACCCGAGCCCCCCGCGGAACGTGCGGCGCGACCGATGCGAAGTTGAACTCGAGGTGACGCGACACGATGCGCCGCGCGGAGTCCCGCACCCGCTCGAGCCACCCCGGGGCCGCTGTCTGCGCGTCCATCCGTCACTCCTCCCGCATCAGCAACACGCCCAGAGCCGTCCCCACCACGCCCGTCGTCACCAGCACGCCACAAGGAATCGCCATCTCTCCCCAGGAGAGCCCGCGCCAGATACCGCCTTCCAGGGCGAGCACCGCCCATTTGAACGGGCTCGCGTCACTCGCCGTACGAAGCCACGGCGGCATCACGAACAGCGGTACCGTTCCTCCACCGACCACCGCGAGCACCGTCAGCACGCCCCAGCCGATGGCATTGGCCGAGCGCGTCGAGCGTGCCGCCACCGCGAGGCCCATCATCACGCCCACGAACGCGACGGCGATGCTCACGACGGCCGCCAGCAGCTTGCCGGGATCCGCGGGCCACACACCGAACGCGAGGGCAGCCAATGCCAACATCGCACACTCGACCGCGAGGATCGCGGCGAAGCACGCCAGTCCCTTCCCCAACACCAGAGACCAACGCGAGAGAGGCGCCATCCGCAGGCGCAGCAGCGTCTTGCGCTCTCTCTCTGCCACGAAGCCGATCCCGAAGGTCGCAGCGCACCCGAGGATCCCCCAGACGATCCCGAGCGGGAACGACACCGCGAAGGCATTGCCACCGCCCGGAACGTCCACCAGCACCGCTCTTCTTCTGACCACCCCGGTTGGGCGTCGCGCCTCGGTCACGGCCACCGTGTCGCCCTCGAGCGCGCGCGCGACGACGCTCGCCAACATCGCGGACTCCATCCCTCTTCGTGGGTCGTGCGCGATCTCCACCGACAGAGCGCCCCGTCCGTCGGACCGGATCAACAGCGCTGCCGCGCGTGACCCCGTGCGCACGTGCGCCAGCGCCTCCGTCTCTCTCGACGCCAGCAGCACCTCGAGATCGTCCATGCCGCGAAGGCGGCTCACGAACGCACGCGTCGCGGCAGTCGGTCGTTCGCTCGCGACCACGACGGGCAGCGTGCTCCGAGGCTTCGTCACCTCGCCGAGAACGAAGCCGAAGAGCAGCGCGAACACGAGCGGCATCCCCAACGTGAAGAAGAGGCCGCCTGGGTCACGCCCGAGCAGACGCAGATCCTTCAGCGCGAGGGCGAGGACGGGACCCATCGTCACTCGTCCCGGAGGCTGCGGCCGGTCAGGCACAGGAACACCTGCTCGAGCTTGCCTCCGCCGCGGGCCGGCTGCTGCGACGACTCCGAGCCGGAACGCGCGGAGGTCGCCGAGCTCGGCGGGGCCAGCGGGTGCGCCTCGAGCAGCTCGTCGATCGTTCCGACGCACGACAACCTGCCACCATCCATGATCGCGACGCGGTCACAGAGTCGTTCGGCCTCGTCCAAGTAGTGAGTCGTGTAGATCACCGTTCTCCCCAGACTCCGGAGGGCATCCACGTTGTCCACGATCCGCTCGCGCGATTGCGGGTCCACTCCGGCCGTCGGCTCGTCGAGCAGGACGACGTCGGGATCGTGGACCAACGCGCAGGCGAGGTTGAGCCTGCGCTTCATGCCTATCGAGTAGGTCTTCGTCCGATCGCCAGCACGATCGGCGAGACCGACGAAGGCCAGCGCCCAATCGATCTGTCGGGACGCCCGTCGCCCCGAGATCCCGTAGAGCGAGGCGAGGAACTGCAGCTGCTCGCGCCCGGAGAGGTCGTCGTACAGGGACAACGCCTGTGTTGCGACTCCCAGAGCCTTGCGAGCTTCGGGGGACCGAGGCGACCCGCGGTCACCGATGCTGACGGTCCCGCCATC
Organism: Deltaproteobacteria bacterium; assembly: GCA_020854145.1. Taxonomy (GTDB): domain Bacteria; phylum Myxococcota_A; class Polyangia; order Polyangiales; family JADZFZ01; genus JADZFZ01. Next base: position 6,826 of record JADZFZ010000943.1, read on the forward strand.
CGGCGCGATCAGCCCCACTGCCATGTGCATCAGCGTCGTCTTGCCGGCACCGTTCGGGCCGAGCAAACCCAGGATCTCTCCGGGCCGCGCGGCCAGCGTGACGGCATCCACGGCTGCTCTCGTCCCGAAGGACTTCGAAACCTCGTTCCACGAGAGCACGGCTCACCGCCCCAACGACAGCTCGGCATCGAGCACCGAAAGATCCGTCACCACCTTCGCTCCCGTACCCGCCGCCCCGAAAGACTCGGCTCCCATCCCGCCGAGGACGACTCGCGTCGTCCGACCGACGCCCCGGACGATCTTCCTGACGTGCTTGCGACGCTCGGGATCGGCCGACGTCGCGGAGGACAGCATCAACAGACGTGCGCCCACCATCTTGCTCACTCCGATGGTCTCCTCCGCCGGCAGATCGGGACCCAGATAGAGCGTCCGCCATCCGCGCGCCGCCGCGAGCAGCGCGACCATCAACGCGCCGAACTCGTGCCTCTCGCCCGGAGGCGTGGTGGACACGGCCACCGGGGCGTCGGGCGCAGGCACGAACGTGCGCAGCAGCGCGCCGAGCACGTTGCGCAACAACGCGGAAGCAGCGTGCTCCTGAGCCACCGTGAGCTCACCGCGCTCCCAACGGTCGCCCACCTCCCGGACGATCGGCGCGATGAGGGAAACGAGGAGATCCCGCGTAGGCAGCAGCAATGCCGCTCTCGCCAGCGCCTCGCTGGCAGCCTCGATGTCGAGCGCCGCGACGGAGTCGAAGAATCGCCGGCGGATGTCGTCGAGGCCCATCGCTGCGGAGACGCCGGCCGGAGAGGCCGGCGGGGTCGTGACCACGGTGGCACGCGAGTCCAGAACATCGGAGAGATCCTGGAGCTCCGAGGTGCCCATGTGCGCCACCGTGCCGATCGGGTGTCCGCGCTCGGACAGCCGATGCAGCAGGTCGAGCTTCTCGACGTCGTCGTGCGAGTAGAGCCTCTCGCCTCCCTCGGAGCGCCGCGGCTTGACGACGCCATAGCGGCGCTCCCAGACGCGGATGGCATGTGTGCTCAAGCCGGTGAGCTCGGCGACTCTGCCTATGCGGTATCGCGGACCGCTCGAGTCACCATCGTGGGCGGGCGTCATGACGTCACTCTCCGTGTGAGCGCTCGGGTCTCGCGACCGCGCCAGCGGATCGGGGCACGTCGCCACCCATCGAGCGCAGCCAGCACCGATACCACGACGAACAGAACCGCGAACAGCGGATACAGCGGTGCCGTCCACCAGGGAAGGTCTCCGAGGGTGCGTTGCCTCCTGGCGACCTCGACGACGGCGGCCGCGTAGGCGGCCAGCCCGACGACGGTCGTGGCCAGGTCGGAGGCGATCAGACCCTGGAGGGCGAGCACGGGAGCGCCGAGGAGCCAGCCGAGGACCGCGGAGACCTCCAGGACGCCTCCGATGCCCGAAGACCGGATGCCTTCGCGCACGTTGCGTCGCCACCCTGCCACGAAGGACTCGAGGCCTTCGGGGTACATCCGCACCCGCACGACGGGCCTGTCGCCGTCCACCAGGAGCCCGAACCGGCCTCCCGACCGGAGGACCAGCCGCGCGAACGCAACGTCCTCCGCGACGCGGTCTGCGACGGCGCGGTGTCCGCCGATCTGCTCGTACCGAGCACGCCGGAAGAGCAGATACTGTCCGATGCTGAAGAGCCGCTCCCCCGAGGCCCGATCGTGGCGGGATCCTGCCGCGGTCGCGACGACCAGGAGAAGGTGGAAGACGCCTTGCAGCTTCTCCCACGTGCGTTCGGCTCGGTGGTAGGGAAGGGCCGATACCAGATCCAGCGATTCGGCTTCCGCCCACAGGGCCGCACGCTGCAGGGACTTCGCGTCGTGCTCGGTGTCCGCATCGGTGAAGAGCAGCCACGGCTCGCCATCGGTCGCGGCGGCCCCTGCCGCGCAGGCCCAGGGCTTACCCAGCCAACCCTCGGGGAGCGAGGGTGGGGTGACCACCGTCGCGCCGGCGGCCCGTGCAATCTCGCCGGTGCCGTCCGAGGAGTGGTCGTCCACCACGATCACGCGGGAGGGGCCCGGAGCGAGGCGGGCGAGGGACCGCAACAAGGTAGGAAGGTTGGCCGCCTCGTCGCGGGCGGGAACGATCACGGCGACGGGCAACGATGCCTCGCCGGCCGAGCCCTCCACACGGCCGGTGGGTCCACGCCCGGCAAGCGGGCGCATCCGAATCGCCCACACCACCATCCCCGCGCCCGCCACGAGCAAGAACGGCAGCAGAGAGAGAAACGTGCTCATCGGAACGCCGCCAGGGTCTCGGCGACACCGGGGTAGCCGAGCTGGTACCATCTCCACCACGCGAGCATCATCACGAGATGTCCCGTCATGATGAAGACGTGGCTCCACATCTCCACGCGGTCGGCGCCCTGGTTTCGATAACGATCCCAGTGGAAAGCCTCGTCTACGAGGCTGTACACGAACGACAGGATGGTCAGCACGAGTGCCGGGATCGCGAAGGTGCCGGGGTGCGCGTACGCGAGCACCAGCATCACCACGCTTCCGATGCCGCAGAAGATCGTGATGTGGTGCACGAGGCTCTCCGCCCCGCGGAGCGCTTCCTTGTACACGGTCCGGTGCCCGATCGTGTCCACCGCGATTGCGGCGAAGAACAAGGCTGCACCTGCGGGGACGAGCCACGCCTCCGGGGGGAACGTCACCCCACGGCTGCTGCCCGCGAGCAGGAAGCCTGCGGTGCTGGCGACCAGCCCTCCCATCATGCCGACCCAGGCCAGGTACACGATCCAGTCGCTACGCTCGAACTGGCGAATCCGTCCGACGTAGACACCCACTTCCTGCAGCAGCGCGGTCATGGCGACACCTCGTGGACCGAGGGAAGGATGGGGTCGTGCGAGCGGTCGCGCCTGAAGACCTCGACGACCGACTGCGCGAGGGCGACTCCGGCGAGCCACACCTTGCGGAGTGTTCCGACGTACGCGCGACCCGCCATCACGTCGAATCCCCGCTCGGCGATCACCTCTCCGATCGCGTGGTAGACGAGACGGGCGGTTCGAACCGCGACCCGGCATCGAAAGGGGAGCTGGGCGATGCCGAGGTCGGAGGCCCGATACAGGCGGTCTGCCTCGGCCAGCAGGGTCGCGACCACGGGCCCCGGACGCGTCGGCCCATGGGGCGACGGCGGCTCGGTCATCATGGAAGCAGGCAGATAGAGCCTTCCTCGGTTCCAGTCTTCGGCCACGTCTCGGCACACGTTGGTCAGCTGCATGGCGATCCCCAGCTGGGCCGCCCGGCGCAGCGCGTCGGGAGAGTCTACGCCCATCACTCGGCACACCATCAGACCGACCGTCGAGGCGACGCGCCAGCAGTAGAGACGCAGCTGGCCGAGGTCCGCATACGTGATGCGACGGGCGTCCATCTCCATGCCCCGCACCAGCTCGAGCGGGTAGGTACGTGGGATACGGTGGCGTCGGACCACTCGGCGCATCGCGAGCAGGAGCGCGTCGTGCTCGATGGGTCGCTCGTCGTAGAGGGCGTCGACCTCGGCCAGGAGGCGGGGGATCGCTCGGACCGCCTCGCGGCTCGGGACCTCGTCGACGGCGTCGTCGACGCGACGGCACCACGCGTACAGGACCGCGACGTCGTCGCGAATCGCGGCGGGCAGGAACTTCGCCGCGAGCGCGAAGCTCTTGGAGTGGTGGCGGAGCACGGCATGCGCCCCCGCGGTTCGCTCCCGCGCGGAGCCGACCCGGGCATGGTGTGTAGCCACGTCGCTCATGCGGTCTGCTCCCCGTGGGTCGCCCACTCGATGCCGGTCTCGGTGCCACGGTGCACCTCGAGGCCGAGATCCCGTGCGACGATGCCTGCGGTCGCCTTGGCCGACTGGAGGACTCCGGGCACGCCGGCGCCCGGATGCGTGCCGGCTCCGACGAGGTAGAGACCAGGGATCCGTGCATCCTTGTTGTGCGGCCGGAACCAAGCGCTCTGCATGAGGCGCGGCGAGCACGAGAAGGCCGAGCCCAGGTGCGCGCGGAGGTCGTCGCGGAAGTGACGTGGCGAGATCCACATGCGAGTCACCACGTGGCGGCGCAGGTCGGGCAGCTGGGCCTCGAGCGACTCCAGGATGCGGTCCGCGTACACGTCGCCGATGGCGTCCCAGTCGAGCGGCGCATTGCCGAGGTGGGGAACCGGCGCGAGCACGTAGAAGGCACCGTGTCCCGGGGGAGCGAGGGACGGGTCGGTGACCGTCGGCGCATGCAGGTAGAGGCTGTAGTCTTCGGGCAGCGCACGACCATGGAAGATGTCCTTCAGCAGCCCCTCGAACCGTGGACCGAAGAGGACCGTGTGGTGCGCGACGTGACCCTCGTAGGTGACGTCCGTCCCGAAGTACAGGACGAACAGCGACATCGACCACTCCATCCGTTCGAGCTTCGTCGCCATGCGGCGCGCGCGCGCGTCCGACCCGTACAGCGTGCCGTAGGTGTGGTGGAGGTCGGCGTTGGAGACGACGAGATCGAACGGCTCGCGCTCGTGCGCATCGGTGGTGACCAGGTGTCGCGTGCTGCCTCGTTCCCCCACGACCTCGATGTGTCGAACGGGGCTCGAGACCCGCAGCTCGCCTCCGAGCTCCTGGTGGACCTTGGCGAGCGCTCCGACCAGGGCTCCCGTGCCCCCGCGTGGGAAGAAGACTCCCCACTTGCGTTCGAGGTAGTGGATGAGGGTGTAGATCGAGCTCGTCTCGAGGGGGTTTCCGCCGACCAAGAGCGCGTGGAAGCTGAGCGCTTGTCGGAGATGGTCGTCCTTCACGAAGCGGCAGACCGTGGAGTAGACGGAGCGGTCGGCGCGGAGCCGGACGAGCGCCGGCGCGACACGGACCATGTCCGAGAAGCGCAGGAAGGGTGTAGCCGAGAGCTTCTCGTACCCGGTCTCGAAGACCCGGCGGGAGTACTCGACGAATCGCCGATAACCCTCCACGTCGGCCGGGTTGCGACTGGCGATCTGGCGCTCCATCGAAGCGGCGTCACCGTCGTAGTCGAGGACGTGCCCGTCCGGCCATGCGAGGCGATAGAACGGTGTCACCGGCATCATATCGACGTAGTCGGACATGTGTCGGCCCGCGACTCCGAAGAGCTCCTCGAGCGTATGCGGCGCGGTGATGACGGTGGGGCCGCCGTCGAAGGTGAAGCCACGATCGCGGTAGACGTACGCGCGTCCGCCCGGCTGATCCCTGGCTTCGAAAACGGTCGTCTCGACGCCCATCGCCTGCAGTCGGATCGCGGCTGCCAGGCCGCCGAAGCCACTGCCGACGACGGCGGCTCGGCGACGCGTGCGGGACGCCAGGAGGGGGATTCGATGCTCAGGCATAGGCTGCCTCCAGGACGCGCGCGTGCTCGCGCACCTCTTCCAGCGCACGTGAGGGTCCGGTTGCGCGCTCCACGTCGGCGAGCGCACGAGCCAGCAGCTCGTGTGGCTCGGTCGCACGGTCTCGGGGCAGCGCGCGTTGGAGCGCCTCGACCACGGCGCCGGGGTCCGACGAGAGCGATCGGCGAGCGGTGCGGACGAGTCGAGCGTACCCGACCTCGTCTGCGCTGGACGCAGCCCAAGCCCAAGGCCACGTCGGCCGCCGCTCGCGGACGTCTTCGAGGCCCTTCTCGAGGCGCGCCGGCGAGAGGATCGAGCCGCGGTCGTCGAGCATCTGCAGCGCGACTCCGAGACGCATCCCGAGCTGCGAGAGCGCTTCCACGACATGGGACGGTGCCTGTGCGGCGACGGCACCCGCGCTCGCCGCGAACGCCACGAGGCAACCAGTCTTCAGTCGTGTAGTGGCCTCGACCGTGCGACGGACCTCCGACTGCCTCAGAGAGAGCACGTCGATGGCGAGATCGAGCGCCTGGCCATGATGACAACGCAGCAGCGTTCGGACCGCGTCCTGCTGCAGTCGAGCGGCGCAAGGAGGGGGAACGTCCAGACGCGCGATGCGGTCGAGGGCGGCGAAGTACATCCAGGTACCCGTGTTGATCGCCAACGGGATCCCCCAGGTGTGGTGCAGCGCCGGCTCGCCTCGGCGGTGTGCGGCTCCGTCCTCGACGTCATCGACGATCAAGGACCCTGCGTGGAGCAGCTCCACGATGAACGGGAGATCCGCGGGGCAGGACCTCGCCGGTCCTCCGCCCATCTCCCACCCGAGCTCTACCAGCTTCCCGCGAAACCCCTTGCCGGGTCGCGACAGGAAGTCTCGGGCGGGTCCGAAGAGCGCTTGCTCCCAGGATTCCGGGTCGAGCGGGGCGGCGGGCAGATCGAGTCGGCGCGTGAGCGACGCGGGGTCGCTCTCTTCCCGAAGGAAGGAGAGCAGACCGGGTGGCAGGGGGCGTGCGGCGGCGGCATGGGTCATGTGGGTGGCTCCGAGGGCTCGAGGGTTGTTGCGTCCCTCTGCAGGAGACGGCGGAGGGTGAGGCCACGGGGCGGACGACCGCAGAGGATGCGGGCCCGGTCGGACGTCGTGGTCTCGAGGGCGTAGAAACGGCG
>JADZFZ010000944.1 GCA_020854145.1 Deltaproteobacteria bacterium
GTCCGCGAAGGGCCCGCGCCAATCGTTCCACCGCGTCGCGTCGAGCTCCGCGTCGAGCCACGCGTCGACGCTCGCCTGCGGCAGCTTCAGCGATCCGTACACCGCCACGTCCCAGCCCATGGCGCTCGAGCCTACCTGCGAGGAGCGGGCGCGTGCAGACGTGGGGACCGCGGGCCCCGCATGTTGCCGACCATGGTCGACGGACAGGTGACGGGTGGGACGAGAAACCCCAGCGACCGCGCGTGGCACCGACGCTGCTGCACGAGGCGGCCTCGCCGCCCGGACGTCGCGGCCATCGCTTCGGAGGACGACATGATCGGGTCTCGTACGCGCGTGCTCTCGGTGCTCGCTCTCGCTCTCGTCGCCGCCGCGTGCTCGGCGGACGGAGGGACGCTCGGCGCGTCGAGCTCCACGCCGCCGCCGTCGGGCGGGCCCGATGGCTCCGTGACGCCCCCGACCCCGCCGGGCACGCCGCCGACGCCGCCACCGGGTGTCCCCGGGATGGGCGAGCCGTGCGACCAGATCGACAACGACGGCGACGGCCTCGTCGACGAAGCGTGCGGCTGCAACCTCGGCGAGACGCAGCCGTGCTGGCTCGGCACGGCGACGCGCCGCAAGACGGGTGCGTGCCGCGACGGGTCGCAGCTCTGCGTCGAGGCTGGCGAGTTCTACACGTGGGGCCCGTGCATCGGCGCGATCCTCCCGAGCGCCGAGGTCGCGGCCGACGGCATCGATCAGGACTGCGACGGCTACGACGAGGGCGGCGGCGCGTGCCTCGGGTCGGAGTTCGGCGAGCAGTGCAGCGACGGGCTCGACGAGGACTGCGACGGCCTCGTCGACTGCGCGGACACCGATTGCGCGTGCTCGACGTGTGTCCCCGCGCCCGCCGGAGAGTTCTGCGAGAACGGCGGGGACGACGACTGCGACGGCAACATCGATTGCGCCGACCCCGACTGCTCGGCTGCGTGCGCGCCGCCGTCGATGCCGGGCTGTGTGCCCGACTTCCCGTTCTTCGTGGAGGTGTTCTGCGGCGACGGACGCGACAACGACTGCGACGGCCACATCGACTGCGACGACTCGGACTGCCGCATGCCGGGCCAGTGTTTCTGTGCGCACCGCGAGACGTGCGGCGACGGCGTCGACGACGACTGCGACCGTACCGTCGATTGCGAGGACGACGACTGCAGGCGCTGCGTGCCGGGTGCGACGCGGTGGTGCGACGACCCGGTCTACTGCCACTGGGGCCGCCAGGATTGTCTACCCGACGGATCGTGGGGCGCGTGCGTCGAGACGCCGGAGCGCCCGGCCGGCTGCACGAGCACGATCTACTCGGCGTCGTGCTGCGTCGAGGCCGGAGAGTGCTGCCAGAACTACCCCGTCGACAACACGTCGATTGGGGACTGTCCAGGCATCGAGGTCTGCGAGTAAGCTGGCGCGCGAACGACCGGTTCCCCTCACCGGTCACTTCGGCGTAAGGCCCGCGCGTTCAGTCGCGTTGGGCGTCGTACGGGGCCACTCGAATCCGCGGTGCGTTCACGCCCGAACTCCCTGTCCGGGGCGTCGGGACGAACGAAAAAAACACTGCACGCCGGGCTTGCTTGCCACGGCGCGAACGACCAATATCGGCCCCGCTCGAAAGGAGGAGCAACGGTGACTAGGCAACGGCGACTTCACACGTGGGCGCTTTCCCTGTCACTCGCCGCTGCGGTGGCGGGTCTCGTGGGCTGTGGTGGGGGAGAAGAAGAATGGCCGGAGCCGCAACCCACGGGTGGCGGCGAGACGCCTCCTCCTCCTCCGCCGCCTCCTCCTCCCGGTCCGGGCGATTCGGATCGAGACGGCGTGGCCGATGGATCGGATCAGTGCGCGAACACCCCTGCCGGCTCGGCAGTGGACTCTCGCGGATGCCCTCCGCTCCAGCAGACCACCGTGCTCGAGGGGCTTGAGTTCGAGACGGACAGCGCCGTCATCAACCCGGAGACGTACACCATCCTCGATCGCGCTGTGCTGCTGATTCGGAACTACCCGAGCGTGCGCATGGAGATCCAGGGCCACACCGACACCGAGGGCTCGGACCAGCACAACCAAGTGCTCTCCCAGCAGCGCGCGGAGTCGGTCATGCAGTACATGATCGAGCACGGCATCCCGGCGGACCGGCTCGTCGCACGCGGTTATGGCGAGACCTCGCCGCGCGCCTCGAACCAGACCCCCGAAGGTCGTGCGCAGAACCGCCGCATCGAGCTTCACGTCATCCCGTAGCGATGAGGATTGGGGGCGGATCCCTCGTGCCCCCTAGCTGGTCACCCCCCGCGCCCCCCTGAGGGGGGCCGCTGGCTAACAGCCCTCGCGAGAGAGCGAGGGGGCGTCCGCTTTAGCCGAGGAGACACACGCGATGAATACGTGGTTGAAGAGAGTGTTGTGCCTGGTCCTTGTCGCCGGGGTGCTCGGCGGTTCGGTCGTGGGTTGCGGTGGTGGCGAGGTCCGGGTGGAGTCGACGCCGCCTCCGCCGCCGCCTCCGCCTCCGCCTCCGCCTCCGCCTCCGCCGCCGCCTCCTCCTCCCGGAGTGCAGCAGGTTACGTTCCCCGACTCGCCCATCACGCCGTTCGCCAATGCGATGGCGACCGCCGCGATGGCGGCCTACCGCGGACAGCCCATCCCGCCCACGCCGATCCCGATGGACGGCGGCGGCGCGGGGGTGCAGGTCCGTTACACCGACGATCAGCGCCCGAACGGCAACCTGTCCGTCATCGGCTTCATCACCGAGGTCGACGTCGTCTTCAACCGTCCGCCGAACCTTCGGTCGACGGCCGACGCGCCGGGTCTCGCCCTGGCGATCTGGATCGGTCCGACCGGCATGCGTGCGATGCGGTTCCGCCCGCGCACGCGTACCGGCGTCACCAACATGCCGGCCGAGCTCGCACCGGTCGTCGCCGCTTCGCACGCCATCGTGCAGGCCGGTTGGGACGGCACGATCCGCTCGCTGCTGATCCAGCCCGCCGAGCTCGCGGCGCTCGGCAACCCGAACCACTGGATGGTCCAGCACGCAGCGCAGGAGCTCCAGGAGGACGGCGCGGCCATCGACGCGACGATGCGCCACATGCGCGGCACCACGCAGATCGCCACCTACCGCATCAACCAGATGGCGGTCGCGTGTCAGGACCAGAGCGGAACGCTCTACGGCCTGATGATCAACTCGGACATCACCAACGAGGGCCAGCACATCCTGCGCGCGCCGCTCGTTCTCGTCCGCGGACCGCAGCGCTGAGTGCTCACCCCCTCACCCCGACCCTCTCCCCGTTGCGGGGAGAGGGAGCCTGAACCCGGCCTGCGCTGAGCGGCGCCGACCAGGGCCGACGAAGGGCGACTGCGAAAGCGGTCGCCCTTCGTGCTTCCGTCGACCTCCGACGCGCGTCACCTCGCTCCCACGCTGGGACGAGAGGACGGTCACGTTTCGGGTCTGGGGAGAGGTTTCGTGCGGTCGGTCGTGTGCGGAGCGTGATCGGTTGTAGCTTCCAGAGAGCGTGACCGAGGACTTCGCGCAGAGGACGTCGTTCGCTTCGCCCGCAGAAGTGACGATCGGCCGCGATCCCGCCACGAATCTCATCGCCATCGATCACGAGCACGTCTCGGCTCGCCACGCGAAGATCGTCCGCGGCGGTCCGACCGGCCTCTACGTCAGCGACTTCGGCGGGCCTTTCGGCACGTTCGTCAACGGAGCCCGCGTCACCGACGCGACGCCCATCCGGCTCACGGACGACGTTCGGCTCGGCTCGGTGAAGCTCGCGCTGACCGATCCGCGGATCGCGCGCCTCGTCGTTCACGTCGGGCGACGTCCTCCGCGCGGCGAGGCCATCACGCTCGGACGCGACGCGGCTTGCGACGTCGTCGTGGACTACGAGGGCGTCGAGCCGCGCCACGCGACCGTGACCGAGACGCCGACGGGCTTCGTGGTCCAGGACCTCGGCACGGCCGGCGGCACGGGCATCGATCACCCCGGGTTCACCGTGCAGAACGCGCAGGCCAACGAGTGGAGCGTGCTCTACCTGGGTGCGTTCCCGTTGCCCTTCTCGCTGCTCGCGCGGCTGCTCGCCGAAGCCGAGCGCGGACAGCTCCCGGCGATCGGTCGCGTCGAGACCGTCACGCACGCGGTCTCGCTCGATCGGCCCGTCGTCACCATCGGCCGCGCGCCGACGAACGACCTCATCGTGCCGCATCCGACGGTCTCGTCGCACCACGCGCGGCTCTCGCGCCTGCCCGACGGAACCGTGCGCGTCGAGGATCTCGGCTCGAGCAACGGCACGTACGTCAACGGCACGCGCGTGCGCACCGCGATCGCCCGGCCCGGGGATCGGGTCGCGGTCGGCGCCGTGGCGCTCGTGCTGAGCGAGTCCGGCGCGATCACCTCGGGACGCGCGCGCGTGCGCATCGACGTCGTGGGCCTCTCGTACGTCGTGCCCGATCGCAACACGGGCAAGCCGAAGAAGCTGCTCGACGACATCTCGCTCTCGGTGCTGCCGAACGAGATGGTCGGCCTGCTCGGCCCGAGCGGCGCGGGCAAGACGACGCTCCTGATGAGCGTGCTCGGGCTCAACGTGCCGTCGAGCGGGGGCGTGCTGCTCAACGGCCGACCGCTCTTCAGCCAGTACGACGCGTTTCGCACCAACGTCGGCTACGTGCCGCAGGACGACATCGTCCATCCGCAGCTCAGGGTCCACGAGGCGCTGCGCTTCGCGTGTCGGCTGCGCCTTCCGTCGGGCACGCCGCGACGCCTGCGCGAAGAAGCGATCGAGCGCACGTTGCGGCAGGTCGGGCTCCACGAGCAGCGCGATCTCGTCATCGGAAGCCCCGAGGAGAAGATCCTCTCGGGCGGGCAACGCCGCCGCGTGAACCTCGCCATCGAGCTCGTGACGGACCCGGCGCTGCTCGTGCTGGACGAGCCGACGAGCGGTCTGTCGTGGCGCGACGCGGCCGACGTGATCGCCGCGCTGCGGCGGCTCGCCGACGAAGGGCGAACGATCATCCTCACGATCCATCAGCCCGACTTCCAGGAGTACGAGAAGTTCGACTCGGTCGCGATCCTCGGCAAGGGCGGCAAGCTGCTCTTCATCGGTCCTGCGAAGACCGATTCGTACGCGTTCTTCGGCGTCCCCGAGGGCAAGCCGCGCGACATCTTCGACCGCGTCGAGCAGATGGAGCCCGACGCGTGGCGCGCGCGATTCCGTCAGACCGAGACCTACCGCCGCTACGTCGCCGAGCGTGCTCCGGGCGCGGATCCTTCGACGATCCACGTCCCGCCGCCGAAGCCGCGCCGACGCTCGGCGATGCGCCAGCTGCCCGCGCTCGTCGGGCGCAACATCCTGCTCACGTTGCGCGGGCGCGCGGCGCTCCTGCTTCTCCTGCTGCAGGCGCCGCTGCTCGGGGTGCTCATCGGGCTCACGACGCGCGGCGCGGGAGGTGTGCCCGTCGCGGTGCTCGGGTGCGCCACGCCGGGCGAGGGCGACGACCGGTGTGATCGCCCGGGGGAGATCGACGAACGGTTCGTGTGCGACGGCGCGCGCCGAAGCGCCGCCATCCGGCGTGCGGGCGGCGTGCCTCCGGCGTGGATCGATCCGAACGTCGCGAGCGCGTCGCCGCTCGCGCCTGCGCTCGTGCGCATCGCCGACCCGCGTACGAGCCTGCTCGCCATCCTGCTCGCCTTGTTCCTTCCGATCGTCATCGTCGGCTCGAACGCGCTCGTCTCGGAGCGAACCGTCTATGCACGCGAGCGCCTCGCGGGCCTCAACATCGCCCCGTACGTGATCGCGCGGTTCGTGGTGCTCGCGATGCTCGGCGCGGTCATCACCACACTCCACCTGTACCCCGCGCTGTGGTTGCTCGAGGTACGCGGCGCCTTCGTGGACTACTGGATCGTCGGCTTCGCGACGACCTGCGCCGCAGCGGCGATCGGCCTGGCGCTCTCGGCCGCGGTCAAGACGCAGATGGCGGCGCTCTGGGGCATCAACCTCCTCATCGTGCCGCAGCTGCTGTTCGCGGGGGTGATCACGAAGCTCGATGGCCTGCGCGCACCCATCAGCTTCTTCACCGCGACGCGATGGGGTCTCGAAGCGCTCACGAAGGTGGAGCTGGTCGCACACCGCGA
>JADZFZ010000945.1 GCA_020854145.1 Deltaproteobacteria bacterium
GGCTTCGCCCGGCGGAAGCTCGCGCTCGATCGTCACGGTGGGCACGAGCGCAGCGAAGGGCCGTGGCGCACGCCAGCTCCGGCCGATCGCCGCCTTCGTCGCCACGAGCGTCCGCATGCCCTCGATCTCGGGCACGTCGCTTGGCACACCCTCGCGCCAGACGATCTCGTCCAGGGGTAGCCCGGAGACGCCACCGCTTGGCTTCACGAGCGTGATGCCGCTCCAGACGAGCAGCTCGAGGCTCGCGGACACACTCCCGTCGGGCTGGACCGGATCGGGGATCCCGAGCCCGTGTCTCGCGAGCGCGCGCTCGACGAGCGCGTGAAGGTCGAAGTTCGACGACAGCGCATCCACCTGCAGCTCGAGGACGCGGATCGGGCCGGGGAGGACCAGCCTCCAGCGCGCGGACAGTTCCGTGGCGAGCAGGAGACGGAGGCAGGACGCCTCGGAGCTCTCCATCGCCCGGGCCGCGTCTCGAAGCGCGCGGTCGGCCTTTGCACGCACCAGGAGCTCGCGGTCGCGTGAGAGCGTCGCGATGGTTGGTAGGACCCACTCTCGGAGCCGCGAGAGAGCAGCGGCACCCGCACGGTCTTCCTCGAGGTGGCTCCTGAGCACCGACCACGTGATGGGTATGCCGTCCACGTCCGTGAAGACGTCGGCGTCGTCGATGCCATCCCAGGGGTCCTCGACGTCGCGCCGGGGCCCTACGCACGCGTCCGCAAAACGACGCGAGGCCACGAGCACGCCGGGTAGCTGGGCAAGCAACGCTTCTCCCAGCGGCCGCGGCCGCGCGCCCCACTCGACCAGCGCGCCGCCGCTGATCGCGGCGTGCGCGACACCGTCGGCGTCGTCGATCCGGGCGCGCGAAACGCGCGCAGCGATCGTTGCGAGAGCCGCGTCGAGCGCTTCTCGGGAGGCGCTCTTGCCGACGCGGTGGAGGGACTCGACGCACGCCTGCACGCGAGGGGCATCCCAGTCGACACCATCGACGGCTCTGCAGAGGTCGGCGGCGATCCCGGCTAGGTCCTTCGTCATACGTCGCATGGTAGGCCGAAGAATCCGGGGACCCGCGTAATCGAAGAGACGAGTATTCGATTGACCGACTACCGCTGATCGCTCCTGCCGGCGGCCTCGTCCAGCGTCGCGCGGAGCAGTGGCAGGACCGCCAGGTCCTTGGGTCTTCCCGCGCGCTCCTTCGCCACGATCAAGCGAGCGAGCCCCAGAACCTCGATGCTCAGCCCACCGACCTCGAGCCGGATCACGTCGTCCGCCACGTCCTCGTAGCGAGTGGCCTCCTCGATGGTGCCGAGCGCGTCGAGCTGGCCGAGCCTCGTACGAAGCAGCTTGTGCCCGGGAGAGGCCAGATGAGACGTGTTGGGGCGAAGCCGCCGACCCGCCAGATCGCCCCGAAACTCGGCGTCGATCTCCTCGAGTGCAGCCAGGAGGCGCTCCACGTTCTCCTCGCTGAGCAGATACAGGATGTCGAGATCGATCGTGGTCGTCGGGGCGCCCTGCAGAACCGCAGCTGTCATGCCCACCACGACGAACGTCACGCGGTGGCGCGTCAGCACCTCCAAGAGCGCGTAGCTATCGGTCGTCGACACCGCGCAGCCGTGCCATCGATCGGTTGTGCTCGTCGAGCACGCGGAGCCGTTCACGCGGCGAGAGCCCGAGCATCCAGCGAATGAGGCTCCGGTCGATCCCGTCGGCGTCGTACGCCGCGGCCGCGAGAGCCTCGAGCTCGCCGGCTGCCCGAGCCGCGAGGCGCTGCTCGAGCACGGCATAGATCTCCGGCTCGTCAGCGGCCACTTCGTCGGACAGGACCGACCGATCGACGAGGCGCCAACCGGTCCACCGCGCACGACCGATGGCGACGCCGTCGCGAACGATGACGACCGAGTCGCCCTCCAGGACTACGTCATACTCGCGGCGCATCGTGAGCTCCGAGCATAGCAGCGGGCCTGCTGTCGGGGATCAGACGCGGCGACTGCCTTCGCGGGCGGCCGCACACAATGCCTCGAAGGTTGCGAGGAATGCGCGGTCCGAGTGCATGGAGCGGACGAGCTCGCGGCCCATCGCGCCTCTGCGCAGGCGCGTGTCGCGGTCGATCGACGCGAGCGAAAGGGAGCTCGCGAGCGCGCGCGGGTCGTCGTCCTCGGCGATCCAGACGGCTTCGCGGATCGTCTCGAGACCGGCCAGCGCCCGGCGCTGCGCGACGACGCAGGAGCCGCGCGCGAGGGCGTCGAGGAGCTTCACGGGGAGTCCGCCGGGGATTCGCCTCGGGACGACGACGACGTCGGTGGCGGCGTGAATCAGACGGCGAATGGATTCTCCCCCGAGCGGCACGATGCGCACGCGGTCGGACAATCCGAGGCGCGCGCACTCGGCGAGGACCGGGTCGGGCGCCGACGCGGTGCCGACGAGCAGGATTGCGCCCGCCCCCGGCCCTCTCAGCAGCGCGAGTGATTCCAGGATCCAGTCCCAGCCCTGATAACGGTCGAGATTGCCGACGAAGGACAATACGGGGCCCGAATCGAGTCCGAGCGCCGCGCGCGCCGCGACTCGCTCGTCGTCGGTGATGGGCGGCGGGATCGGCCACGGCGCGACGAGCTCGATCACCTCGCGGGCGCCGCCCACCTCGTGGGCCACGTGACGCGCGAGATCCGGAGAGACCGTCCCGATGGTGCCCACCAGCCGCACGATCGCGCGATCGAGGTTGGCGCCGAACGCTCCCGCGATGCGAGCGCCGATTCGCCCCGACCATGGACCGCGCTCGGGCAGGTACACGGGGAGCTCGAGGTCGAGCCGCGTGTGCGCGACGAACGCGAGGGGCGCGACGTCGGCGACGAGGCAGGCGGCGGCCGCCTCGACGTGGTGCGCGATCACCACGTCGGGCCGTAGCTCGCGATGCAGTCGGCCCACCTCGCGTGCGAGCGCCACGTCGGCGAGCACCTTCCGCCACGAGGGACCGCTGCGCTCGGAGCGATCCACCGGACCGCCGCGCACCCGGTGAATGGGGAACTCGTGGAGCGCAGGGAGAGGGGAGCTCGGCCCCGATTCGCGGGGCTCCGGGCGTGCACCGTGCGCGTAGCACAACAATTGCGCGTCGTGCCCGGAGCGCGTCAGGGAACGCAGATACTCGCCGACGAGCGCCTGCGTTCCCTGCGGTGTCGGAAATGGGAGGGCAGCGACGTGAAGCGATCTCAATCCGCGCGTCCCTCTCGGCACTCCGAATCGATCGACCGAAGGAATGGATCACCACCCCGAGAGGGGTGGTGATCCAGCGCTCGCGGCACGTCGTCCCTCCGCAGCGGGGCGGCTAGCGCCTGGGACGCCCGGACCAGCGCACGGTCTCGACCTCGCCACGCACGACCTGATTCTGGTTGAAGCCGCTCGGGCTCGAGATCCAGACGCCGCTGCGATTGCGGCGGGCGCGGCGCGCGAACGCGACGATCCGACAATCGGGCGACCAGGCCGGGTCGCGATTGTCGCCCTGCCCCTGCGTGACGCGGATGATCTCGCCGCTCTGGATGTTCAGGCGGAAGATGTCGAACGTGCCGCCGTCACGGCCGGTGAACGCGAGCCAGTTGGGATGCCGCGGGCTCGGGCAGAAGGCGGGAGTCTGGTTGTACGACCCGCGCCACGTCACCCGTCGCGGCGTGCCGCCCGCGGCGGGCACCGTGTAGATCTGCGGCGTTCCGCTCCGGTCGCTCACGAA
This sequence comes from Deltaproteobacteria bacterium, assembly GCA_020854145.1. GTDB lineage: Bacteria > Myxococcota_A > Polyangia > Polyangiales > JADZFZ01 > JADZFZ01. The sequence goes on from JADZFZ010000945.1 coordinate 3,719, forward strand.
CGCGATGGTCGAGCCGTCCGCGGAGAACGTGGGGCTGACGTCGATCGCGCCCGAGTTGGTGAGGCGGCGAATGTCGCTGCCGTCGGCGCGCGCCGTGTAGACCTCCGTGTTGCCGTCGCGAGACGACGCGAACGCCATCCGGTCGCCGTGAAACGTGACGCCCATGTTGAGGTAGTGGCCGGCAATCTGCGGCCGGCTGGCGCCCTGCCGCGTGATCGACATCCCGAGCGGCGTGAGGATCGAGTACCAGATGCCGCCGGGCCCGAACGTGGGAAGCAGGTTGACGCCGCGACCGCTGGTGATGCGCTGGATCGCGTTGCCGTCGTAGTCCATCGAGAAGACGTGCTTGCGGCCCGCACCCTCGCGACGACCGAAGGTCAATCGCGTGTCGAACGCGCCGGGCTCACCGCGCGTGTTGGCGCGCACGACCTCGTTGGCCGCGCGGTGCACCATGTAGCGGAGGTTCGTCGCCTGTCCCTCTTCCTGGTACTGGCCCGCGGGAGTGCTCGGCGAGAGCATCTCGTAGTAGGCCATCTCGAGGCGCGCGCGGCCGCCGCCGAGATCGGTGATCCGCATCTTCATCACGCCCTGGGCGCCGATCGCGCGCCACGGCGCGGCGTCGATGCCGAGCCCGTCGGTCGGGTCCGGACGATAGATGTCCGGATCGAGAAGCTGATAGAGCGACGAATAGTCGAGGTCGCGCGCCGCCACCTGTCGGAGGTCGTTGAGCGGCAGCGAGCGCGGCCCGATCGGCGTCGGGACCGCCATGCGGAACAGCTCGGCCTCGTGACCGGTGACGACGATCGGCGGGTACGTCATGTCCTCGCCGCCTGCGGGCGCGGGCGGGACCGTCTGACCGAGCGCGAGAGGAGCCACGAGGAGCGCAGCTCCCGTGATTGCGAGGATGCGGATGATGAGAGTGCGGGGGGTGCGGCTCATGGGGACTACCTCCCTCGGAAGATCATCGGACGTGCGCGGCCGAGAAAATGTTCTGCTTCGTCCTCGGGCACGGGCGGCGCGGCACGTCCGCTGAAACGCTGAAGCACGTTCTCGACCGTGCGATCGAACTCGGGATTGCCGCTCGAGCGCGTGATCGAGAGGTCGCCGAAGCGACCGTCGGAAGTGATGGTGATGCGAGCCGAGCAGCTCAGCCCCGAAGAGTTCGGCGGACGCTCCCACGCGCCCTGGAAGAGACGGCGCAACGTGCCCGCGTAGACGCTGCCCGCCTGCGCGCGGCTCGGGTCCGTCTCGGTGCCACCGAGCGTGCCGCCCTGCTCCGCGGAGACGCCCTCGACCTGACGAGGCTGCTCGCGATCGGAGAGCTGTTGCGCGCGGTCGCCGAGCCGTTGGAGGGCGTCGACGCGCACGTCGCTCGGGACGAAACGCGGATCGCGTCGCTTGGTCGGCGGCGTGGGGTTGCGCTCGGTGCTGACGGCGACGCCGCTCGTGGGCACGGGCGCGGTCTGCGTCGCCGCGGGCGCGCGCGTGTTCTTGGTCGGCAGGCGGCGCGGATCGCGCGGAGTGCCGAGCCGCATGAAGCGCGCTTCGATGAGCGGCGGGCCCTCGAGGATGCGCTCGGGCTCGTCGGGACGAACGCCGAACACACGGTCGTTGCCCGCCTCGAGGATGGGCGCCGTCATGAGAAGCCCGATGGGGATGCCTGCGTGCACGACGACCACGAAGAGCAACCCGCAGACCACACCGGGCGTGAACGCCGGACGAGCTTGGTGATATGCCGCTAGAGCCATGATTCGCTTGGACGGGGGCTTGCCCGCGGACGTTGGACCGTAACACGCGGTTCACGGCCGGTGCGCTCGCGCGACACAGCCGGACGCGCGAGGCGTCGTGAATCGCGACGCGCGCACGTACGTCCTGTCCGTGATCGCGACGGTCAGGGTGCGGGAGCGGGCGCGTTGCCCGCGGGTGCCGGCGCGGGCTGCTGCGCGAGCGGATCGGTGACGAGCCCGACCTTGTCGATGCCTGCCTCGCGGAGCACGGCGAACACGCGCACGAGCTGCCCGTAGCGCGCGGTCTCGTCGCCCTGCACGTAGATCTCGTTCTGCCGTCGCTCGCGCATCACCTGCTGCACGGCGCGCGCGAGGCGGTCGAGCGGGACGATGTCGCGGTCGAGGTAGATGGTGCCGTCGGAGGTGACGGTGAGCAGCAGCTTCTGCTCGTCGACCTCCATCACGGGCGCGCGCGCGCTCGGGAGGTCCACGTCGACGCCCGTCGTCATGAGCGGCGCGCTCACCATGAAGATGATGAGGAGCACCAGCATGACGTCGACGAGCGGCGTCACGTTGATGTCGCTGACGGGCCCTCCCCCGCCGCCGCCTGTGGTCATCGCCATGGGGCTAGTTGGGCAAGAAGTGTCTGCGGACGATGTTGAGGAAGTCGTTGGAGAAGACGTCCATGTCGATGGCGATGACGCGAATGCGTCGCGTGAAGTAGTTGTACGCCATCACGGCGGGGATCGCGGCGACCAGCCCGATGGCGGTCGCGATGAGCGCCTCGGCGATGCCCGGTGCGACGACCGGCAAGCTCGCGTTCTGCTGGCCGCCGATCTCGATGAACGAGTTCATGATGCCCCACACCGTCCCGAACAGCCCGACGAACGGGGCAGTGCTCCCCGTCGTCGCGAGGAACGGCACCATCGACTCGAGCTGCGTCACCTCGGTCGATGCCGAACGTCGGAGGGCGCGCTCCACGTTCTCGATCCCGCCGGCGCCGTACTCGCCTTCGGCCACCTGCTGCGGCGCCTGCTGTCGACGCACCTTGACGAGCTCCGTGTAGCCGGCGCGGAAGATCTGCGCGACGGGGCTGCGCATGTAGCGCTCGCTCGCCTCCCACGCCGTGTCGAGGCGCTTCGACTCCCAGAACGTGTTGAGGAAGCGCTTGGTCTGCGACGAGGCGCGGTTCAGGTAGAGGAACTTGTAGCCGATGATGAACCAGCACCCGACGGAGAAGAGCACGAGCAGGAGCATCACCAGCTTCACCACGAGCGACGCCTGCAGCACGAGCTGCCAGGGGTCGAGATGGTGCGCGGCGCTCGAGCTCGATGCGCCTGCCTGCAGGCTCACCAGATTGGCGAAGATGACTTGGCCCATGTCGGTCCGGGCCTTTCAATCACGCGCGCTTCGCGACGTCAACCGAGCATTCGAGGCGCGTTTCGGCGCGGGCGTCGCGCTTGACGCGATCCGAGCGCTCGGGTAACCCGCCGACGATGCCTCAGCTTCTCTGCGTCCATTGCGATCATCGCTTCGATGTGGAGGAGGGAGCCAAGCCGCGCTGCCCCAAGTGCATGCGCGTTCACGGCCTCGAGGAGATCAAGCCCAACGCGCCCGCGGTCTCGCCCGAGAGCAAGACGCGTCTCTACGCGTTGCTCGGCGTGCTCGTCGCGACCGTCCTGTTCGCGGGGTACTGGTGGTTTCTGCGCGAAGGCTCGCGCGAGCTCGCAGAGGCGGTTCCCAAGCGGCCTCTCTCGGCGACGGAGCTGCGTCGTTATCTCGAGGCGCGCGCCGGGGGCGCGACGGACTTCGTCTCGTTCCTCGAGGCCGACGACGCCATCAAGCGATTCGCGAGAGAGAGCGCAGGCAGCGGCGCGGGCGCCGACGCGTGCGCCGCGATCCACACGGCGCTCGTTCGTCGCGTGCGCGAGGGCCAGATGTCGCGATGGTCGCTCGCGCAGCCGCGCGACACGCGCGTCCGCACCGCAGCGCAGACGTTCGCGGTGCTCCGGCCGAACGCGCGGGCGAAGCTCTACCCGCTCGAGCTCGTGGCGGTCGCCGTCGCGGCGTGTCGCTCGCTCGACGTGGATGCCATGGTCGCGGAGGTCGCGGCGTTCCCGGGTGAGAGGTCGCCGCCGGATCCGAGCGGCCACTTCGGCTACTTCGTGGTGGCCCTCGTCGGCGCCGATGGGCGCGCGACCCGCTACTTCGATCCGTGGGGCGAGCGCACGCAGGTGCCGCGCGACAAGACGCAGGTGCTCGACGACACGCAGGCCATCGGTTACGCGCTCTCGCACCGCGCTGCGTACCGCCTCGGGCGAGAGCACTCGTTCGAGCCCGCGTTCGAGGACGTGCAGCGCGCAGTGAAGCTCTTGCCGCGCTCGCCCATCGTGAGGACCGTGCGCAGCGGCGTCTTGCTCGCGTCCGGCCAGCTGCCCGAAGGCTCGCGAGAGATCGAGGCCGCTGCCCAGCTGCGCGCCGACCCCCCACGACGCAACGCGCTCGCGAGCTTCTTCGTCGCGACGGGCGAGATCGATCGCGCCGAGCGAGAGGTTGCCGCGGCGATTCGCGCCGCGCCCGAGTACGCGCTCGCGTTCGCGACGCAGGCGGCGGTGCGCCTCGCGCGACGCGACAGTGACGGAGCGCGACGCGACCTCGAGCGTGCGCTCGAGCTCGACCCGGACCTGCCGAACGGCGACCTGTTGTGGGCCAACATCCACGCCAACGACGGCGAGATCGACGAGGCCATCGCGCGCATGCGACGCATGCTGCAGCGCGACCCACGCGACGAGCGCGCCTACGTGGTGCTCGGCCAGCTCCACAAGCAGGCGGGCAACGACGACGAGATGCGCGCCGTCATCGCGCAAGGGCTTCGCAACTCGCGCGATCCCGACGCGATGCGCACGCGCGTCCGCCAGATCCTCGGCGAGAGCGCGCTTCGCGATCCGCTCGCGGACGACGAAGGCGGCGAGCCCGACGACGAGCCGGGCCCTGCCGCGACACCACCCGGCGACGAGGACGAAGAGGACGCGGACGCGGGAGCAGGGGCCGCGGACACCGACGAGCCCACGGACGAAGAAGAAGACGGAGACGGCGGCGCCGGCGGCGACTTCGACCTCACCCGAGGCTCGCGCCTGCTCGGCGGCGGAGGCGGCCCCCAGCTCCGGATCGGCAATGGCTCGAAGCTCCGCGTCGGCGAAGATCGCCTGCGGATCCAGATGGAGCCCTGAGGCGTGTAGCGACCCCCCGCGAGCCGAGTCCCGGATGGGCGAATTCCGTGCTCCGGGTGTACGCTCGGGCCGCCGTGACCGACCCCAACGACAACCTTCCGCTAGGGCGTCCGCAACCTCTGCCGCTGACCACGGGCATCGAGGCCGAAGAGCGGGCGATGCACAAGGGCCGCGGGAAGATGATCGCCTTCGCGGTGCTCGTCGTGCTCGCCGCAGGCGGCGGCCTGATCGCCTTCATGGCGATGGGCCAGTCCGACGAGCTCTACTCGGAGCTCGGCAAGAACCTCAACGCCGCCGACCGCGACCACTTCACGCGGTTCTGGGGTTGCGCGTTCCAGGGCGTCGTGCAGGTGCGCAACAACCAGGACGTCGAGTACCAGATCCACAAGCGGGCGCGCGCGGGCGGCCGTCGGTACGCCAAGCTCGTCAACACGCAGTGCATGCCGATGATCCAGCCGATGCGTACGCGCCTCGACGGGACCGTCGCGCCGCCGGAGCTACAGCCGCAGGTGCGCCAGCTCGCGACCGACATCGGCGCGTTGCAGACCGCGTGGAGCGAGTTCGTCGCCCACCTCGACACGGGCGACTACGACCAAGAGGACGACACCTCCGTCGCCCACGTCCGCAAGATCGCCAAGGGCTGGTACGACTACAAGATCCACCGCGCCGCGCTCGGCAAAGCCATCAACGCCCAGCGCCTCGGCCACTGACCCGGGGACAGGATCGACGTATCCAACGTGTTGGAATCACTGGCTCCTTGGAGGAGCAGTTCCAATCCGTAGGAAACACCTGTTTCCAAGGCACTTCGGGCGACCATCCCCCGGCCAAGACGGAATGGAACTGCTCGTCTGGGGAGCCTGTGATTCCGAGGAGTTGGACTCGTCGATCCTGTCCCCAGCTCAGGGGCAGCGGGCGCGTTGGGCGTTGCCCGCGCTCGGGCGGAGCGAGAGCGGCAGCTCCAGCACGAGCGGACCGCGCGCCGCAGATGCGGGGAAGGCGATGCCGCGCGCAGCACCCGACAGGCAACGACGGAGCGCGGCCGCGGGTCGTGACTCTTCGACGACGCACGCTTCGGGAACGGTGCCGTCGGGCTCGATGCGGAACGCGAGCAGGACGTCGACCGCGCCGATGCCCGCGCTCATCGCCTCGGACTGACAACGCTCCGCGGCCTGACGTAGCGGGCCGAGGCTCTGTCGGATCGCGAGCAGCTCGCGCGTGTCGGGCGTCGCGTCGCCGCCCGGATCGGGCAGCCCGTCGGCGCAGAGCGGCGGTCCTTCGCCGCCGGCTCGCTCGGGCTCGGGCGCGCGCGCGCCTTCGGGCAGCAGCACCGAGAGCGCGACCTCGGCGCCCACCGTGTCCAGCTCGTCGAGCACGTTCGCGACCCGTGACAACGCCACGTCGGCGTCGGCGATCACGTGGACGTGCGTCGCACCTCGGGTACGCAGCGCGGCCGCGAGGTCGCGCGGCGCGACGTCGGCGCCGGCCGCGCCCGGATCGATCAGCACCACGCGCTCGCGCGCGATGCCGACCACCGCGTGTCGCGACGCCGCCTGCCAGGGTCTCGTGAGCGTGAAGTCGCCGACGAGCCGTGGCGTCTCGGGAGTCGCCGGCGCGTGGTGAGCGCCCCAGCGCGAGACGATCGAGACGTTCTCGGACAACGCGGCGACGGCCTGCGCCTGCGGCTGGGCGAGCGGCCTCACGGTGACCGCGAGATCGGCCTCGAGACGAAACCCGCGCGTCGCATCGCCTCGAAGCAGGCAACCCGCTTCGCTCGCGTCCGCACGCCGATCGTCGAGTCTCCGCGCGAGCGCGAGCAGGTCCGCCCACGTGGCGCCCGCGCGCAGCGATCGATCGAACGCACCGACGTCGCCGGGCGGAGCGTCCGAAGGCTCGTCGTCTCCGTCCGCGCCGCCAGCCCCGTCGCGTCCTCCGACGGGCCGGTCCGGACGCCGATCGCCCGCGCTCGGCCCGCACGACGCGCCGACGCTCGCGAGGAGTAGAATGGCGATCAGCCGTTTGCCCACGAACCCAGCGTAGTACGGCAGTCGGACACCGCGAGCACCGGGCCCGACCGAGAGCCACTCCGAGGGACCCATGACGCGAAGCTACGACTCGCTCCTGCGCACCTTCCGCAAGCTCGAAGCACCCGAGCCCGAATCGTGGGCGCGTGGCGAGGCTCGCGAGAACCTGCCCGAGCTCGCGCGCCTCCTCTTCCTCAAGCAGGCGTGGACCCTCGTGATCGCGGAGGACGACGCGGCCTGGATGCAGGAGTGGATGCGCCCGATGCGCCCCGACGAGCCGCTCGCCGGGATGCAGCCGGCGCTCGAGCGGCTTCGCGCGCGCGGAGCCGACGTCGCGGACCTCAACACGCTCGTGCGCGGCATGCAGTTCCGCCTGCTCGACGGGCTCTGTCGTCTGCTCGAAGACGCGGGCTACGGCCGGCCCGAGGCGACGCGCGACGCCGAGCGCGAGGTCGATCGGATCGACTGGGCGCTCTTCGAGCTCGACGAGGACGGCCAGCCGGCCCGCAAGATCGCGGGCCTCGCCGACGCCGTGATGTCGCTCGATCCGACGGGTCGCGAGATGCGCCCTCGCAAGGAGCGCGACGACTCGACGCGGCGGACTCAGCGCTAGCCCAGACCCAGATCGACTCGTGGTACTCACCTGGCGTTGACGGAGGCTCCGAATCAGCCGAATCGGTGGGCGATCGCGGGTGCGCTCGGCCTCGTCACGATGGGCGTGCTCACGCTCGAGGTGCTGCTGAGCCGGCTGCTCTCCGTCGTGACGTGGTACTCGGTCGGCTTCCTCGTCCTGTCGCTCGCGATGCTCGGCCTCACCGCGGGCGGCTTGTGGGTGCACCTTCGCCCCGCGCGATTCACGCCGGAGCGGCTGACGGCGGAGATCGCGCGCGCTTGCCTGTGGACTGCGCTCGCCGTTCCGGTCGCCACCGCGGCCGCGCTCGTCGTGCCGGTGCCGCTCATCCCGAAGGTCACGACCCTCGCCGCGGCGCTCGTGCTCGCCGCGCTCCTCGCGTTGCCCTTCGCGGCCGCGGGGATCGTCATCGCCGCCGCGTTGACGTACACGCCGGGTCGCGTCGGCGTCCTCTACGCCGTCGATCTCGTCGGCAGCGCGGTCGGTTGCCTGCTCGCGTTCCCGTTGCTCGACGCGCTCGACGCACCGAGCGCGATGATCGTCGCGGCGTCGTTGCCCGCGCTCGGCGGCGCCGTCGTCGCGCCGTCGTTGCGCAGACGCATCGGCGCGGTCGCCGCGGCGCTGGCGTTCGTCGTCCTCGGCGTGCTCAACGCATCGGCACCGAACGGCCTGCGCGTCACGTACGTCAAGGGGTTCCCCGAGATCACGCGACTCGTCTTCGAGCGGTGGAACACGTTCTCGCGCGTCGGCGTCGAGCCGTTCGGGGCGCGCCCGCCCTTCTACTGGGGCCCTTCGAGACGCGCGCCCTTCGGTCCCGTCGTGTGGGCCGCGATGCGCATCGACGGAGACGCGGGCACGCCTCTGCTGGCCGGCACCCACGCGCGCGACTTCGACTACCTGCGTTGGGACGTCACGAGCTTCGGGCACTTCCTCCGACCCGACGGGCGCGCCTGCATCATCGGCGTCGGCGGCGGGCGCGACGTCGGCGCCGCGTTGTCGTTCGATCACCGCGAGGTGCTCGCGATCGAGATGAACCCCATCTTCGTCGACCTCCTGCGCAACCCTCCCTACGGCAGACCCTCGTTGCTCGCGCGCGATCGTCGCGTCCGGCTCGTGGTCGACGAGGGTCGAAGCCACCTCGCACGCGCGGCAGACCTGCGCTGCAACATCCTCGTGGTGTCGCTCGTCGACACGTGGGCCGCGACCGGTGCGGGCTCGATGGTGCTCGGGGAGAACGGCCTCTACACGCTCGAAGCGTTCGACCTGATGATGAGCCGCCTCACTCCGGCCGGCGTGTTGTCCGTCTCGCGCTGGTACTCGCCGCGCCACGCGGACGAGACGTCGCGCCTGGCCGCGCTCGGCTCCGCGGCGCTGCTCCAGCTCGGCGTTCGCGAGCCGCGCCGTCACCTCGTGCTCGTCGCCGCCGGCCAGGTGGCGACCCTGCTCGTGTACCGCCGGCCTCTCACCGAGCACGAGGTCGCACGCACGCGCGAGCTGGCCGAGCTCTATGGCTATCGCATCCTCCTCGCGCCCGACGAGCCCGGCGCGAGCGAGTGGCTCCGCAACGTCGCCTCCGCGCGATCCCACGAGGCGCTCGCCGACGTCTCTTCCCGAGCGCCGTTCGACGTCACGCCGCCGACCGACGACCGGCCGTTCTTCTTCCACGTGATCCGCGCGTCCGACTGGCTCCGACCCGGTCACCTCCTCGCGCTCGCCGACAGCCCCGGCATGGTCAAAGGCAACACCATCGCCATCCTCGCGCTCCTGGTGCTCGGGCTCGTCGTCGCGATCCTCACGGTGCTCGCTGTCGTGCTGCCGCTGCGCGCGCTGGCCCGCCGCGATCGGCAGACATTCTCGAGCCCCGATCGCGAGATGGGTTCGGGACCAGGCACCCTCTCCCCGAATGGGGACAGGGGCGGGGTGAGGGGCGAGCGCTCGAGGGATCTCCCCCCCCATGGGGGAGTAGAGACCGAGGATCCGATGCGCCTCGGGTCCGCGCCCGGCACCGCGAGCAGGCGTGCACGCCTGGCCGGCGGCGCCTTCTTCGTGCTCGTCGGTTGCGGCTTCATGGTGGTCGAGATCGCGCTCGTGCAGCGGCTCGGCGTCTTCCTCGGACACCCGACGTACTCGCTCGGCGTCACGCTGTTCGGCGTCATCCTGTTCACGGGCATCGGCTCGGCGCTGAGCGAGACCTTCGCGCGCTGGCGATGGCGCGGCCTCGTACCGCTGGTCGCCGCCCTCGTCGCGCTGGTCACCGCGCCGCTGCTCGGGGTCACGACGAGCGCCTTCGCGGGCGCCGACACGATGGGGCGCATCGCCCTGTCCGTCGCGCACGTGGCGCTGGTCGGCCTCGCGCTCGGTCTGCAGCTGCCGACGGGGATCGCCGCCATCCGTCGCACCGCGCCCTCGATCGCCGCGTGGTGCTGGGGCGTCAGCGGCGCCGCGGGTGTGCTCGGCTCGGTGCTCGCGCTGGTCGTCTCGCTGCACGCGGGCATCTCGGCCACGATGGCGTTCGGCGCCGTGCTCTACGCGCTCGCCGCGTGGCCCCTGGTCGTGTTGGTCCGTCAGGCGGACTCGACCCGAGTTCGTCTATAGTCCCCGCGCCATGAAGTCTCTCAGGCTCCTCGTCGGTTCGGTGCTGGTGCTCTCGGCTGGGCTCGCCGCCACGTGCGGCACGTCGTCGGGCGACGCCGACGCCGCCGCCGGCGGTGTGCTCGTCGGGTTGCTCGAGCTTCCGATGTCGCACCGCTCGGCGCCGGCGTTCACGACGAGCAACGCCGCGCGCGTCGAGATCGGTCCGCGCGAGGTCCGCCTCGACGGCCGCACCATCGGACAGCTCGCGGAAGGCCGCTTCCCGGACAACGCGATCGCCGAAGGCAAGGTCGCCGCGCTCCAGCAGGCGCTCTCGTCGAACAGCCGCCGCCGCGCCGCGCTCTACATCCACGCGATGGTGCCTTACCAGACCACGCACCAGGTGATCTCCACGTTGCTCGGCGCCGGCATCACGGAGCTCGGCGTCGCCATCCGCAAGGTCGGCTCGAACGCCGAGGGGTGGATCACCTTCAGCGGCGTCAAGGTCGTCCCGGGGGATCTCGAAGAGGTGCCGTTCGACCTCGTCTCGCCCGTCATGTGGGACGACTTCGTCAACGTCTGGGACGACGTCGCGAGCGCGTGCGAGTCGGGCGGAGAGGCCGACTGCACCCACAAGCCGCGATTCCACGCGACCGGTGGCCGTCTGCAGATCGTCACGCTCGCACGCGGCGACGGGCTCAGCATTCGCCTCACCCGCGTGGGCGCACCGCCTCCCGAGCAGGTCCACCTCGAAGAGGACCAGGAGCTCATGGGCGCCGGCCCCGAGAAGCAGCGACCCATCAAGCTGCAGCGTCGCGGCCCGGGCGCGCGACGCTTCAACGAGATGCAGCGCGACGCCGGCGGCATCGACCCGACCACGGGCGCGATGTTCACGATGCGCGCGCAGCAGACCACCGCCGGCCCGTCGCCCGTGAGCGCCGTGTTGCGTCCGCTCTGCGGCAATCGCGCCTGCGGCGTCATCGTCGAGGGCGATCCCGCGACCCCGTCGGGCCGCGTGTTCTCGCTGCTCGGCGCCGCGTTCCCCGACGGCGCAGGCGTGCCCAACGTCGCCTTCCGCACGCCTCGCTGACGAGCGCCGACTACCCGCGTACCGCAAGATCAGCTCGTCGCGGGTGGGCGGCCCCCGGTATAGCGAAAGCCGTCGCGAGCAGGTGGTGCCCGGCGGCCCCAGGAACGCGGTCGCGAGCTCGCCGCACTCCGTGTGAAACGCGGGGCACGCAGGCTGCACGATTGTCCCGCCCCGGAGGCTCCGTGACCCCCCTTCGCTCGCGATCTTCCCTTTGCCTGCTCCTCGTCCCCTGCCTTGTGACGGCGTGCTCCGCCGAATCGGGCGCGCCCTCTGGCGGAGGCGGCCACCGCGACGCGGGCTCGAGCCCCGACTCGGCCGCTGGCGATGGCGCGACGATTCCCGGGATCGACGCGGGTCCGCTCCCTGACGGTGGCCCCGGCCTTCCCGATCTCGGCGGTGGCAACGAAGGCGGCACGAGCGGCGGCACCGATCCCATCTGCAACGACGGTCTCGACGACGACGGCGACGGGATGGCCGACGAAGGGTGCGCGTGCGTACCCGGCACCGCGCAAGAGTGCTACCCGGGCGACCGCGCCGCGCTCGGACGCGGACCTTGCCGACGCGGGACGCAGGGATGCTCCGGCAGCGGCGAGTTCGGCACCTGGACCGAATGCGTCGGCGCCGTGCTCCCGAGCGACGACGTCTGCCTCGACGGCGAGGATCAGGACTGCAATGGCATCGCCGACGACGGCGCGTCGTGCGTGTGCGAGCCGATGTCGACGCAGGCTTGTTACACGGGCCCCGACGGCACGCGCGACGTCGGCATCTGTGCTCCGGGAATGCAGATGTGCGTCTTCGAGCGCGGCATCTTGTCGTGGGGCGATTGTCTCGATCAGGTCCTGCCGCGCGTGGAGATCTGCGGCAACGGGCAAGACGACGATTGTAATGGCGCCGTCGACGACGCCCCCGGCTGCGAATGCACGACCGGCACGATGCGCATGTGTTACGGCGGCCCGCCCGCCGAGATCGGAGTCGGCGTCTGCCGCGCCGGCACGCAGATGTGCCTCGCCGGCGGCCGCTACGGCGATTGTGTCGGCGAGGTCGGCCCGAGCACCGAGACGTGCGGCGATGGCCTCGACAACGACTGCAATGGCACCGCCGACGACGGCTGCCCGACCGTCGTGATGGTCCCCGTCGATCTCGACGGCGACTGCCTGACCGCGCGATGCCCGCCCGAGGCGCCCTACCCCGTAGGCTGCGAGATCACGATGCACGGCGACGACCCGCGTGGGTGCGTGGCGAGCAGCCCGACGAATCCGGTCGTCTATTTCCAGGAAGGTGATGCGTGCGGGGCGGGTCGCGTGACGGGCACTCTGCTCTGCTCGAGCGAGCCTGGCGCGGCGCTGAACGAAGGCAGCTGTCGAATCAACAAATCGACCCGCTATTACCCCACCACGCGGGGCGGTTGCCCCGATACCTGATTCGTCGATCTCACGATCGGTTTCGCGCAAGGACGCGGCGATAGGCCGCCGCACGGTAGTGGCTCGGGAATCGGCGGACGAAGGCGCGCATCTCGTCCACGGCCTGACTCACGCGGACGAGCGAGCGAAGCGATTCGATGCGGAGCGACGCGTGACGGGCCGACGGAGTGTCGATGTCGATGACCCGCAGATGACAATGCGCGTCACCCTGGCAATCGCGGACCCGGTCGTCGAGCGCGGCTGAGGAGACGCGACCCGGCTGGCTCACGTCGAGATCGGCGGCCTCCTCACCGTGCACTCTCCGCGTGACCGACGATGGAGGTGCGTTGCCGAAGGGCGCGGGCGCGTGCGGCCCTCCGAGCGGAACGAGCTCCATCTCCCAGCCGATCGGCGGCGCCGACACGACCGGTCGCAGATCGGCCGCCGGCGTGATGAGGCTCGGCGACATCGGCGGAGCAGGCGCGGGCACCACCACCGGAGCGACCGACGCGACGAGCGCCGGAGGCGTTTGGCTGCGGTGCTGCGGAACGCGGTCGTCGCCGAGCAGCGCCTGCGTGAGCAACATGCTGCCGCTCGTGAGCAGGCCACCGAGGAACACCCCTGCGAGCAGGTGCCAATCGCGCGGCAGTCGTCGCGACGTGTGGCCGCACGCGTGGCACGTGGCCTTCGGTGCGAGGGTCGTCCGAGGATGGAGCACGGGAACTTCGGCGCTCATGGGATCCTCCTCGTCGGCAGCGCGGCGCGCGCGGCACGACGGATCAGGATACCACCCGAGA
>JADZFZ010000946.1 GCA_020854145.1 Deltaproteobacteria bacterium
CTGACGAGTCAGTCGGACGCCCGGGGCAACGACCTGAACCCGGTCGCGCCGCGCTGCTCGCGGAGCTCGGGCTGGGCGAGCGTCATCTGCGCCCATTGATAGGGCATGACGCTGACGACGAGCGGGCGCTCGCGCAGGATGCCGTCGGCGACTCTCCGCCATTGCGGGGGCTCGAGGTAATTGTCGCCATCGTGGAATGGCAGCGCCGTGTGTGGCACGGCGGCAGGGCGAAAGAGGAGATACACGTAGCCCTCGAGGCAACCGACCACGATGGGAGAGTCGCGCGGGACGTCTCTCTCGATGCGATCGAGGATGCCACCTCGAAGACACCAGTACTGATCGGCGTTGCGCCTGAGCGCGTCGCGGAACGTCAGAGGGGCCTCGGCCTGCCGTACGGAGCCGGCTTTCGTGGCGTGCACGAGCGCGGCGCCGAAGGCGACCTCGGCCAGGAACAAGCCCAGTGCGCAGGTGGCCCAGAGACGGCGGCCTCGGCCCACGACGATGGCGAGCGCGATCAGGCCGAAGCTCGCTTGGAAGGCCAGGTGCGTGATGTCGGGCCGCGCTTTGCCCGAGAAGAGCGACACGACGCCCGCCGTGCACACGCCGAGCGCCACGGCGTCCGACGGCCCGACCGCGCCGCGTGCGAGACGCCACAGCACCCACGCGAAGGCGACGGCCCCGAGCGCGAGCGCGACCACGGGCAACACGGCCACCAGGCGGAGACAGAGCTCCGCGATCTGCCACAGACCCGGGCCGAGGCGCGCGTGAGCGGCCACGAGATCGTCCAGATAGGCCGCGTACTGGGCGGCGTCCTGATTGCCGGCCGCATAATGAGCGAGCGGCCACGTCCACGTGCAATACAGCAAATCGTCGAGGGCGCCGTGAATGGCGAAATAGACGAGCACGGGCACCGTCACGACCGCCGCGCCGGCGAGCACGTGGACCCCGCCGACCAAGCCGCGCCATCGCCCTTCGCGCGCGACGCGATCGGCGGTCTCGCCCAGCACCAGCGCGAGAAGGAGCGGCAGCCCGAGCGACTGGATGGTGAGCGCACAGAGCGCGGCGAGCGCGCCGAGCGCGACGGCGCGGCGCGGTGACGGCGCGCGTGCGAGCAACAGCCAGACTGCGGCGAACGCGAACAGCTCCGCCTGCCAGTGCGGGTACGCGACCGGCCACATCGGCACGATCACGAGGACGTGGAATGCGCCCGCCGACACCCCGGCAATCGCGCCGGCTCGCCGCGACACGGCGTCCGCGAGCAACAGGGTCGCGAGCGTGGTGAAGACGGCTGCGAGCGCGCGCGCAGCCGGGAGCGACGGCCCCGTGACGGCGAAGAGCAGGGCATACGTCGCGTAGAAGACGGGTGTCTGGAACTCGAAGAAGTCGCGGTACATCACCTCGCCGCGCGTGATCCGGTACGCGTCGTAGAGCACGGTGCCCTCGTCGCGCACGAGCTCCGAAGGACCGAGGCCACGCATGTGCGCACCCCCCGGTCGCGCGTAACGGAGGTGCAAGCCGAGCGTCGCGAGCCCGAGGAGCACCACCACCACCAGAGGCAGCGCACGGGGGGCGACCCAACGATCGAGCAAGTGCGCCGAGTCGCCGTGCCCGTCCCGGGGAGCGTGTCCGATCGACGGGACGCGGGAGAGCCAGCTCACGGGATCGCGTGACGCGCCCAATCGCGCTCGGCGCGATACCAGGACGCGAGCCGCTCGACGCCCTCTTCGAGCGCGATTTGCGGGCGCCACCCGAGCACGCGCTCCGCCTTGTCGATGGCGGCCCACGTGTCGAGCATGTCGGCGGGATGGCGCGTGTCGTGACGGATGCGCGCGGTCCGGCCGAGCGCACGCTCGAGGGACCCGATCAGCTGCGTGAGCACGACGGGGCGGTCGCCGCCGACGTTGATGATCTCGTATCCGAGCGGGCGCGCGGCCAGCACCGTCGCACGCGCCACGTCGTCGACGAAGGTGAAGTCGCGGCGCTGGGCGCCGTCGCCGTAGACGGTGATCTCCTCGTCCTCGGCGATGCGCTTGGTGAATCGCAACGGCGCCATGTCGGGACGTCCCGCGGGCCCGTACACCGTGAAGTACCGGAGCACCGAGACATCGATGCCGTGCAGGTGGTGCCAGGAGAACGCGAGCACCTCGGCGGCCTTCTTGGTCGCCGCGTACGGCGAGAGCGGACGGTCGGTACGCTGGCTCTCGTCGTAGGGAACGGTGTTGTCGTTGCCGTACAGGCTCGACGTGGACGCGAGCACGAGCTTCGGGATGGCGCGTGCGCGCGCCCATTGGAGCAGCTGCACCGTGCCGGTCACGTTGGCGTCCAGGTACACCTGCGGACGCTCGACGCTCGGTCGCACCCCGGCGCGCGCGGCGAGATCGAAGATGGCGTCGCAACGGTCGCCGGGCAGCGCATCGAGCGCGTCGGCCCGCGAGACGTCGACGCGGTGGAAGCGGAAGTTGGAGCGGGCCTCGAGGCGCGCGAGCCTCCACTGCTTCAGGCGCGGATCGTAGGCGTCGTCGAGGAGATCGAGCCCGACCACCTCCTGCTCCTCGTCGAGCAGAAGCTCGCTGACGCGCGCGCCGATGAAGCCGGCGCATCCCGTGACCACGACCCGTCCCATGTGGGGCGAGGTGCTATCAGGATTTCCGCGCCGCGCCCATGGACGCGCGTCCCCTCTCCCCGCAACGCGGGGAGAGGCAGGGTGAGGGGCCGACGCGGCGCGAGTTTCCGGGCCGATCCACCGAGGGCGGTCAGGATTCTCGACGACCGGGCAATAGGAGATGCTTCCCAACGAGGAGGGGCACCATGAGGTTCGCTCGGATCGTTCTCGTCGTCTCGGTTCCGGCGGCGCTCGCCGCGTGCGCGGACAACTCGGCTTACGAGCGGCAGCTCCGCGAGGCGCTCGATCAGGCGGAGATCACGCTGATCGACGCGATCGACGTGGGCGAGGCCGAGACGGCGGAGGCCGTGGGCGTCCGTGCGGCGCTGCTCGTGGGCACCGACCCCGTCTACTCGGTCGAGACGCACGCAGCAGGCACGGTGCGCGCGCTGCACATCGACATCGTCACGGGCGTCGTGCTCTCGGCGTCGGAAGCGGGAGCCGCGAGCTCCGACTGTGCGCAAGCGATCGCGCTGACCGAGGCGCTCTCCATCGCGGAAGCGCGCGTGGGCGGCGAGGCCGTGGCGGTCGTGTGGGACGACGACGAGCCGTGCGCGCGCGAGATCCAGGTGCTCACCGATCCCGAGCTGATGGAGGTCAAGGTCGCCGCGAGCGGTCGCATCCTCGAGGTCGAGGAGTCCGACGAGGACGGCGGCATCGACGACGATTGATCACCAGCCGTCGACCACGGGCCGGCCGACGAACGCGTCGTCGGAGCCCGAGGACGTCGCCACCGCGATCGCGACCACGACCCCGATGGCGACGAGCGCGCCGCCACCGACGACGAACGGCCAGACCGGCAGGCGCGAAGCGTCGTCGCGGCGCTCGTCGCGATCGATGGGTGGGCCGATCGCCGCAGGAACGCGGAAGATCCGTTGCGAGGTGAGGACCACGGCGCCCGAGCTGGTCGTGATCTCGGCGGTGCAACGGAGTGGTCCCGGGGACGGCGTCACGGTGAGCGCGACCTCCGGGAACGCGCCGCTCCGCGTGTGGTCTCCGCCACAACGGAGCGTGATCCGAGCACCGAGCAAGGGCGGTGCAGGCGTCAGACGGGCCACGACACGCGACGGTCGGCCCGCGGCGAGCGGCGCGATCGACGCGATCCGCAGACCGGAGTCGGGTCCCATGGCGGCGAGGATCTCGGTCACCACGGGCTCGAGCTGCTCGGCGCCGGAGGGCAGCTCGATCTGGCGCGACAGGACGAGCGCGGCCTCGAGGTGGGCCCGCGCCTCGGGCGCGCGACCGAACGCGAGCTCGATGGCGGCGAGATAGCGATGCGCTTCGGCGGCCTGGACCCGATCGAGCGTGCGGCTCGCGAGCACCGCGCGGAAGCTCGAGCGCGCGGACGCGAAATCGGCTTGCAGGTATTGTCGCTCGGCGCGCGCGATGGGCTCGCGTCGCGGCGATTGCGCCCGCGTGACGACGGGCATCGTGGCGAGCACCAGCGCGAAGACCGGCATCCAGGGCGCGAGCCCGACGTGACGTGATCTCGCCGACGCGGCGAGCTCCGAGTGAGCCCGAGCCCGCGCAGCGGGCGACGGCGAAGTCGCAACCGCAGCTGAGCGCAGCGACACGCCGCGAATCCTACAATGCGCTTCGCACGCCGCGCGACCGCTCACGGGCACGGTCGGTTGCACACCTGCACGCCGAAGCCGCAATCCGTGAAGTCTTCCGCGGGGCAATCGGTGAGCGAGCACAACCCGAGCGCGCACCGCACGACGCATTGCGAGCCCTCGCGGCAGCGGACGGTGCACGGCCCGGTCGCGGTGCAGGTCACGTCGCAGCTCGACTCGTGGCGACAATCGAAGTCCGCGGCGCCGCTCGCTGCCGCGCGAAAGGTGCACGTCGCGCCGTGATCGCAGCCGAACGAGAACACTCCGACCGCAGAGGCGTCGAGCGTGCAGATCGTGCCCGCGCCGTCGCACTTGCCGCTGCAGCCCGCGTTGCACGAGAGCGCGCACGCGCAGCCGCCGCTGCAATCGCAGGGACCGAAGCTGCACGATTGGATGCACTCGCAGTCGCTCGGGCAGAAGGGCGCCGCATCGGGCTCCTCGCCCGCGTCCTCGACGCCTACGTCCTCGACGCCCGCGTCTTCGGGATCGGCGTCACGGCCCGCGTCCATCTCGGCGTCGATCTCGGCATCGCGCTCGGCGTCTTGCGCATCGACGAACGCATCGCGCGCGTCGCCCGCCGCATCGGGGCGTGTGCCCGTGTCGCGCGGGCGCGCGTCGAGCCCCACGTCGATCGCGCCGAGGTCGGGCACGAGCGGATCGACGGACGACTGGCCGCGCCGATCGAGCGAGCAGCCGGCGACGAGGCAGAGCACCGCAGCGAGCCAAGCCACCCGCCCGCCCGCCTCAGCCGCGAATGCCATGACGGCTGAGGAGTCGGTGGAGAAACCCGCGGTGGATGCCCGACGCGCGGGCGGCTGCCGAGACATTGCCCTTGTGGTGATCGAGCAGCGCCTCCACGTAGGCGCGCTCGAATCGCTCGATGGCCTGGCGACGTGCGACGTCGTAGGGGACCGAAGGATCGATGACGTCGTCGGTCGCGGGCATCTCGCTCTCGCCGAGCGGCGCGGCCTTCTCGAACGCGAGGCACTGGCCGAGGTAGTTGCGGAGCTGCCGCACGTTGCCCGGCCAGGGCGCACCGCGCAGCGACTGGATGAGCTCGGGAGTCACGATGGACGCGGCAGCCTCGGCGCTCGCGCCCATCTGCGACAGCAATCGCTCGACCAGGAGCGGGATGTCGGACGGACGCGCCCGGAGCGCGGGCATCCGGATGCGCAGCACCGCGAGGCGGTAGTAGAGGTCTTCGCGAAAGCGCCCCTCGTTGGTCTCGAGGCGCAGGTTGCGATTGGTGGCGGCGACGACGCGGACGTCCACGGCGCGGTGCTGATTGCCGCCGACGCGGCGCACGGTTCGCTCCTCGAGCGCGCGCAGGAGCCGCGGCTGCTGGGCGATCGGCAGCTCGCCGATCTCGTCGATGAAGAGCGTGCCGCCGTGGGCCGCCTCGAACGCGCCGATCTGTCGCGACACCGCGCCCGTGAACGCGCCCTTCTCGTGGCCGAAGAGCTCGCTGTCGAGGAGCGTCGGCGGCAGCGCGCCGCAGTCGATGACCACGAACGGCCCGTCCTTGCGGTGGCTGGCGTCGTGGATCGATTGGGCCGCCTCCTCTTTGCCCGTCCCGGTCTCGCCCTCGATCAAGACCGTCAGATCGGTCGTGGCCGCCTGCTCGAGCTGCGCGAACACCGCACGCATCGCCACCGACGAGCCGATGAGCGAGCCGAAACGCGCCTTGGGCGAGAGCACGAGCCGATTGGGGTCGTGCGCGAGGCGCAGCTCGATCGCCGTGTCGCCCACGCGGATCATGCTGCCGTCGCGGAGCCACGCGTCCTGCACGCGGATGCCGTCGAGGTACGTG
The DNA here is from genome assembly GCA_020854145.1 of Deltaproteobacteria bacterium. Classification (GTDB taxonomy): domain Bacteria; phylum Myxococcota_A; class Polyangia; order Polyangiales; family JADZFZ01; genus JADZFZ01. The sequence continues at coordinate 6,086 of JADZFZ010000946.1, forward strand.
CCGTTCTTGCTCTGCAGGTCGCGCAGGCGCATGCCCGTCTGCACGGTCAGCACCTCGCAGTGGAACCGCGACACCTTGCGGTCGCCGACCACGAGGTCGTTGGTCGAGTGCACGCCGATGGCGCACCGATCCTCCGACGACGTCCACTCGCGCCCGGCGTCCGGGCCCTGCACGACGCGCAAGACGAACCGCTGCACCGACGCATCGGGCAAGACGGCGTCGCGCGGCTCGTCGGTGAGCTCGGTCTCGTCCATCGCGAGGAGCCTAGCGCAGCATCGTGCTCCACGCGGTCTGGCGGACGACGGCGAAGTCGTGTCACGCCCGAGCGCCTGGCGAAGGGCGCGAAGTTGGAATCGGTTGCACGGATCGGCCTATCCTATGGGCGCGCGCGAGTGCGCGCCGGAGGAGACGATGCCCAAAGGATCCGAGAAGCCGAAGAAGAACAACGCGCCCAAGGTGTCCACGAAGGAGAAGCAGAAGAAGAAGAAGGCGAAGTCCGCCGCGAAGTAGCTTCTCTCGACGCGACGCCCGCTCGGCGATACGACGCGCGGGCGAGATGGCCTTCGAGCTGAAGGAGATGCTGCTGACGAGCGATGCGGCTCGGCTCCTCATCGGGGAGCTGAATGCCGAGACGCTCGGGAAGTACCCGGAGCCGGGTGCCACACACTTTCGTCTCGACGAGGAGGAGGTCGTGCCTGGCACCGGCCTCTTCCTCGTTGCCTACGACGACGGAGCGCCGGTCGGCTGCGGTGCCATCCGCAAGATCGAGCCGCACGTCGCCGAGATCAA
>JADZFZ010000947.1 GCA_020854145.1 Deltaproteobacteria bacterium
AGCACGCTGAAGATCTGCTCGGCTTCGACGCCGTCCTCGATGCGAACCTGCAGGAACGCGCGGCCGTCGGGGTTGAGCGTCGTCTCCCAGAGCGTCTCCGGGTTCATCTCGCCGAGGCCTTTGTAGCGCGTGATCGTCAGGCCCTTCCGGCCCCGTTGATCCACCGCGTCCCACAACGCGTCCGGCCCGGCGATCGGCGCTCTGCCTTCGCCGACCGTCCACGGCGACGGCCCGAGCACGTCGAGCAACGCCGCCTTGGCCGCGCGCATCTCCTGGCGGTCGGCCGAGTCGAGCATGTCCTCATCGACCGTCGTGCGATGGAGCATCGCGCCCTCTCGCGTGAGGATGGTGACGCGGTACTCGCTGTGCTCCGGGTCGAGCGTCTTCTCCACCGCGAACGGCAGCACCTCCGGATGGATGCGCTCGAGCTCCGCGCGGAGCGACGCGAGCCACGCCTCGACGGCCTCCTCGCTGCGCAGCGACTCGTGCGACAGGTCGGTGCTCCAGACGAGCGCTCGCACCACCCGCGCGTCGCCGCCGCGACGCACGAGCTTCACGAGGTGCCGTCGCCAGCGCATCACCTGCTCGAGCGCGCTGCGCAGCGGCATCCCCTCGGTCGCGGCCTCGCGGTCGAGCGAGCGCACCGACAGACCGTCGAGGCCCGCTTCCACGAGGAACTGCGCGAGCGCCTCGTCGTCCTTGAGGAAGACCTCGCGCTTGCCGCGCTTGACCTTGTAGAGCGGCGGCTGCGCGATGAAGAGGTGGCCCTCCGAGATGAGGCCCGGCATCTGCCGGAAGAAGAAGGTCAGGAGCAACGTGCGGATGTGGCTCCCGTCCACGTCGGCGTCGGTCATGATGACGACCGTGTGGTAGCGGAGCTTCGCGAGGTCGAAGTTCTCGCCCCCCATCACGCCGCATCCGAGCGCGGTGATGAGCGTGCCGAGCTCCTCGTTGTCGAGCATCTTCTCGAAGCGCGCGCGCTCGACGTTCAGCACCTTTCCGCGCAGCGGAAGGATCGCCTGCGTTCGCCGGTCCCGTCCCTGCTTGGCGCTGCCGCCCGCGCTGTCGCCCTCGACGATGTAGATCTCGCTGCGCGACGGGTCCTTCTCCTGGCAGTCGGCGAGCTTGCCCGGGAGGTTGGACAGATCGAGCGCGCCCTTGCGCTGCACGCGCTCGCGCGCCTTGCGTGCGGCCTCTCGCGCACGCGCAGCCGTCACGGCCTTCTCGAGGATCATGCGCGCCGCGGTCGGGTGCTCCTCGAGGTACTGACCGAGATGTTCGTTGACGACCGCTTCGACGATGCCCTTGACCTCGGACGAGACGAGCTTGTGCTTCGTCTGCGAGTCGAACGATGGGTCCGGGTGCTTGATGCTCAGGATGGCCGTGAGGCCTTCGCGCACGTCCTCGCCGTCGAGGCCTTCCTTGAGCTCCTTGAGGAGCTTGGCCTCCGTGCCGTAGGCGTTGAGCGTGCGCGTGAGGGCCGCGCGCAAGCCCGTCAGGTGCGTGCCGCCGCCCTTGTTCGAGATCGTGTTGGTGAAGCAGTTGACGTTCTCTTGGAGCGAATCGCTCCACTGCAGCGCAGCCTCGACGACCACTCCGTCGCGCTCGTCGCGGAAGAAGATGACCTCGTCGTGCAGGGCCTTGCGCGACTTGTTCAGCGTCGCGACGAACTCCTGGATGCCGCCGTCGAAGCGATAGCGGACCTCGCGATCGACGCGCTCGTCGGTGAGCTCGATGACGAGGCCTGCGTTGAGGAACGACAGCTCGCGCAAGCGCTGGTTGAGCACCTCCCACGAGATGTCGGTGCTCGTGAAGATCTGCGTGTCGGGCCGGAACGTGACCTTGGTGCCCGTGCGGGTCGTCTCGCCGACGGCGGCGAGCGGCGCGAGCGGCTTGCCGCGCTCGTACTCCTGCACCCAGACGCGTCCTTCGCGCTTGATCTCGAGCTTCAGCCGCTCGCTCACCGCGTTGACCGCGCTGACGCCGACGCCGTGGAGCCCCGCCGAGACCTTGTAGCTGTCGTGGTCGAACTTGCCGCCCGCGTGCAGAACGGTCATGACGACCTCCGCCGCGCTCACGCCACGTGCGTGGATGCCCACGGGGATGCCGCGCCCATCGTCCTCCACCGTCACGCGACCGTCGGCGTGCACGAGCACGGTGATGCGGTGGCAATAACCGGCGAGGTGCTCGTCGATGGCGTTGTCGACCACCTCCCACACGAGGTGGTGCAGCCCGGTGCCGTCGTGGACGTCACCGATGTACATGCCCGGCCGCTTGCGAACGGCGTCGAGCCCTTCGAGGACCTGGATGTTCTCTTGGTCGTACGTCGCGGGTGCCGGCGTCGGGGTACGCGGCGGCGCGGTCTCGGTCGAGTCGATGTCCATCGAGCTTCCAGTGCTGCGCCGCCGGGGCAGAGCCCCCCGCCCGAAGGGAGAGGGGGATCTTCTTGGTCGCCCGCGGGGTGGAGCGATGTTCGCCCGCTGAGGGGCGCTTGGGGGTGGTTTCGTGGAGCGGGGGCGGTACGCGTTTTTCTCGGTATTTCTACCGCGAAACGGCCCTCCGAGCAAGCGACCGGCCTGTCGGCCGGATTGCCGGTTTAGCTCTTTTCTCGAGCGACCCGACCCGACTCCACCGTGTAGTCGATCCGCTCGGCATCGAGGCGGATGAAGTCCGGGTGCGTGGTCGTCAGGAAGACCTGCCCGCCGAGCCCCGTCAGGTGCTCGAAGAGCCACGCGTTGCGCTGCGGATCGAGCTCGCTCGACACGTCGTCGAGCAGCAGGATCGGCACGCGACCGGTGACCTGGCGCAGGACCTCGAGCTCCGCGGCGCGCAGGGCCAGCGCGATCGCGCGCAGCTGCCCCTGGGAGGCCACGGAACGCGCAAGCCTGCCATCGAGGCACAGATCGAGGTCGTCGGCGTGCGGGCCATCGGCCGTGAACCCGCGTGCGCGATCCTTGTCGTGCGCCGCGGCGAGCGCGCGCACGAGCGCCTCGGCCCCGCCGGAGACACGTGGTCGATACGTGGGCTCCAAGACGGGCGCACCACCGACGATTCGCGCAAAAGCCTTGCATGCCTCGGGCACGAGCCGTTGCACGAGCCGCGTACGCAGAGCGACGATCCGCGCCCCGAGCGGCGCGAGCACGCGGTCGAACGCCACGAGCTGCTTGCCGTCGACGACGTCGGCGCGGAGCAGGCGGTTGCGACCCCGCAGCGCGCGCTCGTACTCGCGCAGGGTCGGCTCGAACGCCGGGTCGAGCCGCTCGAGGATCGCGTCCAGATAGGCGCGCCTCGTCGCCGGCGTGCCCGAGCCGAGCGACACGTCGGCGGGCGCGAAGAGCACGGTGTGAAACACGCTGCCGTGATAGGCGGCGAAGCTGCGGGGACGTTTGCCGTCCACGGTCACGCTGCGGCCGCGATCGGTCGAGCGCGCGAGACGCGGAGCGCTCGGGTCGTGGTCGCGCCGCAGCACGACGACCACGTCCTGAGGAAGGGGTCCTCCCTCCACGCGCGCCGACAGCATCGCTTCGTGTGCACCGTGCGCGATCAAGTCGTCGCGTGCAGCCCCGCGAAACGATCGAAGCGTCGAGAGGTAGTGGATGGCTTCGAGGGCGTTCGA
>JADZFZ010000948.1 GCA_020854145.1 Deltaproteobacteria bacterium
GCCGCTTCGCCATCCGATCCGGGTTGTGCTTGCCTTTCGCACCGACGACCTCGTCGACCTCCAGCTCCATCAACTCGTGCACGACGCCCAGCCCGACGCCGACGCTCAAGGCGAGCAGCCCCTCCCTCGCCGCCCCGACAAGCTCTCCGAGCGCCTCCTGGATCTGCGGCGGCAACGCGCTCTCGGCCGTCACCGCGCTCGTGCCGACCTTCGCGCCGGATACCTTCCTCATGGCGGTTCCTCCTGTCTCGGATGGACTTCACGCGCCCAAAACGCTGCCCACGGCAACGGACGGGGCAGGAGGACCGCCACTCAAACTTCTACGAGATTCCGGACAACCTCGCCAGGTGTGGCCCGCGTCGGTGGATTGCTGGATGCCGTCGCCGCCCAGCGCATAGACGGCCGACGAGTTCAGCGCATGGTAGGCGGGGTCAGACCTTGCAGCGCAACACGCCCGATGGCGCAGGAAGACCGCATCTGCCGCGGCATGGCCCGCGTTCCTCCCCACCCACGCCGCCGCGAAGCCGTACGGATTCACCGTTCTTCCCGCCGTTGCGCTGCAAGGCCTGACCCCATTCCGTGTGCCCCCCGTCCGGGCGCGGCTGGCACGGCCACGGCCGTGGCACACTCCGACGACGGCACGCGACACGGGCGGTGGGTTCGATGGAATCGGTCGAAGGGGCTCGATCCTTTCACGCTTCGGGTGAGGCGTACGACCTGTTCATGGGTCGGTATTCGCGCCCGCTCGCCGGGGTGTTTGCCGACGCGGCCGGGATCCTTCCCGGCCAGCGTGCGCTGGATCTCGGCTGCGGCCCCGGCGCGCTGACCTCCGAGCTGGTCGCCCGTCTGGGCGCCGAGGCGGTCTGCGCCGTCGATCCCTCCCCCGAGTTCGTCCAGGATTGCGCAGCGCGAAACCCCGGAGTGGACGTTCGGCTCGGGCAGGCGGAGTCGATCCCGTTCGGCGACGGCGAGTTCGACGCGGCGCTCGCCCAGCTCGTCTTGCACTTCGTCTCCGACCCACCGTTCGCAGCGAGCGAGATGCGCAGGGTCGTGCGACCCGGCGGGACCGTGGCCGCTTGCGTCTGGGACTTCGCCGAGGAGATGCGGATGCTGCGCCTGTTCTGGGACGCAGCGCTGACCATCGACCCCTCCGCACCTGACGAGGCGCGCACGCTGCGGTTCAGCAGGGAGGGCGAGCTCAGCGGGCTGCTCTCGGAGAGCGGCCTCTCGGAGGTCGTCGAGACGACGCTCTCGGTCGAATCGTCCTACTCGGGGTTCGACGAGCTCTGGGCGGGCTTCCTGCAAGGCATCGGGCCCGCCGGCTGGTTCTGCCTCTCCCTGGCAGACGACCGGCGCGAGCTGCTGCGCACCGAGCTGTTCCGCCGGCTCGGATCGCCTTCCGGAGGCTTCACACTTCCCGCGAAGGCGCGCTGCGCGACCGGGCGCGTGCCCTGAGCGCCGCCCCGGCCACGGCTCTCCGGCGTCGGTACACTCCCCGCGCCCGCCGTGACGCCTCACAGCTCCCGCAGAATGCCGGAACGCCGATGATCGAGATCGACGGGAAGCAGGTCTTCACCGAGCTGTCGGAGCTCGTCGATCCGGCCCGTGCGGCGCTGCTCGTCGTCGACATGCAGCGTGACTTCGTCGCCCCCGGCGGGGCGTTCGACCTCCTGGGGATCGACCTCTCGATGTACCCCCCGATGATCGCGCGCCTCGTCCGCCTGCTCGACGGCGCACGGAAGGCCGGGGTGCGCGTCGTCCACATCGCGATGACCTCACTCCCCGACGGAGCGAGCGACTCTCCGGCCCAGCTTCGTTTCAACCTCCGCCTCCACCAGGCCAGCCACGGCGACACCGCGCCGATCCGCTACGGGGCGGAGGGCACCGAGGGCCACGAGTTCATCCCGGAGCTGGCGCCACGCGAGGGGAAGCTCGTCGTCAAGAAGTACCGGTCGAGCGGCTTCTGGGCCACGAACCTCGATCTGCTCCTGCGCTCGAACGGGATCGAGACCGTGGTGATGACCGGCGGCGCGACCGAAGGCTGCGTCGAATCGACCGCACGCGACGCCATGTTCAACGACTACTACGTGGTCATCGCCGAGGACTGCGTCGCAAGCGACGACCGCGCCCAACACGAGGCCTCGATGCTCCTGATGCGCCACCGCTTCGACATTGCCGGCTCCAACGAGATCCTCGGCGTCTGGGCCGCGCGCCCGAGGTGAGCGATGCGGTCATGGCCGGGGACCCCGTTGCGCACGGACCTCAGCCCAACGGACTCACGAACCTCAAACGACGTCGAGGTACCGCCGGAGAGCCTTCCGGATCACCGACGAGGTCGTCTCGTGATCGCGCCGCGCCCGCTCGACCAGCGCGTCACGCAACTCCGGGTCGAGCCGAACAGACTCCACGCTCGCGGCAGACGAGCCCATCGGCGGACGCCCGCCTCGCCGCCTCAACATCTCGTCCACCTCGTAACCGGCCTCGGCCTTGCCGGCCAACCCGACGACGAGTTCGTCCGTAATCGGCACGCCACTCGCTGTCTTGCCATAGGTCTTCCGCGCCATCGTCACCCTCCTGGCAGCAGTCGCTCGTACTTGGCTCGCACTCTCACCGCATGGATCGCCAGCTCCGAGCCGTCGTCGCGCTTCGATCACCACCGCGTGAGCAATCGCGTGCTCGATATCCGCGTCGGCGATGCCGTGCTTCCTCGCCGACGGGTGGATATCTCCACTGGCGAATCGTACTACAAAAGGTGTCCGATCGTACTACAAAACCACGGTTTTGAACATCGAGCCGAGAGAGGCCGAGGACCTCACGCAACCGGTGGACGCCAGGTGTTGCCGCCAGGTTCGCGGTGGCGAGGGTGACGCTCTAGCCTGCATGCGATGGGCGACGCGGTCCTCACCGGCTGGCCGGAGCTCCAGACGGAGCTCGAGACTCCCACGATGAAGCAGCTCGGCGACTTCCTGCGGGCCGAGCGGGCCGCCGGACGCCCCTGGTTCCCGCCGGCCTCGAAGATGTTTCAGGCGCTCGAGCTCTGCCCGCTCGAGTCCGTCCGCTGCGTGATCATCGGGCAGGATCCCTACCACGGCCCCGGGCAGGCGATGGGCCTCTGCTTCTCGGTACCGAACGACCTCGAGCCCAAGCCGCCATCGCTCTCCAACATCTTCCGCGAGCTCGAGTCCGACGTCGGCGCTGCCCCGCCGCAGAGCGACCTGACGCCGTGGGCATACGATGGCGTGCTGCTCCTCAACGCGGTGCTCACCGTTCAGGCGCGGACGGCGGCGTCCCATCAGGGCAAGGGTTGGGAGCAGTTCACCGACCGCGCCGTTGGGCTCGTCAACGAGCGCTGCGAGCACGTCGCCTTCCTGCTCTGGGGCAGATACGCCCAGGACAAGGGGAGCCGCATCGACCGGACGCGCCACTGCGTGCTCACGGCGCCTCACC
>JADZFZ010000949.1 GCA_020854145.1 Deltaproteobacteria bacterium
CCGCGCCGCGGTAGCTCACGAAAGTGCCCGTGCGGAGGGCGCCTTCGAGGTGCTTCCCCAGCTCCGGCAGCTCCTCGGCGATCTTCCTGACCACGCCGCGCAGCCGCTTCTGCACGTTCACACGCGCGCGCTCCACCGCGCCTGCGGCCCGCCGCTCGCGGCCCCCGAGCCCGACCCCGCGCGACAGCTCGTCCGTCAGCAGCTCGAGCTCGGTCTGCAGCCGATCGCGTCGTCCCGTATCCGCCCACGCCGCCGCTTGCTCCAGCTCTGCGCGCACCTCGAGGATCCGCTTGCGATAAGCCGCCTTCGCCGTGGCATCCAGCAGCTCTCCCGCGTCCCCGGCGTCGATGACCTGCCCCGCTTCCACGCTTCCGAGGTCGAGCACGTGCACCTCGCGGCCCGGGTTGCGCACGAGCTCGTCCAGGATCTCCACAGCACGAGAGTGCTTCAGGAACGTCGATCGACCCGCGTGCTCGACCTGCCAGACGTCTCCTTGGCGGCGCATCGTGAACACCTCGACGGGATCCCCCGGCGCGTTGCCGCCGCCGCTCGGGTCGCGTACCGGCGTCCGCGGCTCCTCGCCCGTCGTCGTGGCCCGCGCCCCGCCGGCGCCCACGTCGAGCTGCGCGCGCACGACCTCCGCACGACGCGCCGCGGCCGTCATCCCGAGCGCGTCCGCGATCTCCGCGGCCGTGTCCACGAGCTTCCGCGCCACCTCGCGATCACCGCGCGACCCTCGGGCGATGCGCACGGCGGCGAGCTCCGTCGCGACACGCGCCGTGAGCGGACGCGTCTCCATCGCCTCCGACATCGCCAGCGCCTCCTCCAGGACACCGACGGCTTCCTCGATCCGCCCCACCGCCGCGAGCGCCGGGCCGAGCCACTGCGCGACGGGGCCTTCCCACACCAGACCGAACACGCCCCACGTCGACACGCGGCCGCTGCGAGACTCCAAGCGCGGAAGGAGCCACGCGATCCTCTCGGGGTCTCGTGTCGCCATCGCAGCCTCCGCGAGCGACATGAGCGCGGCTTGATCCGCTGCGTACACGGGATGATCCGCGGGCAACGGCGCCAGCACCGAGCGCACCGCAGCGACCTCCCCCAACCTCGCCAAGGTGCTCGCCCTGACGAGCGGCCCGACGATCCCCGCTTGCTCGAGACCGTCGAGCGCCGAGTCCCACACCCGCGCGATGTCCTGCGCCGATCCGCTCTGCCTGGCGCGGAGCAGACCCAGCCTGCTGAAGGCCAGCGTCGGCAGCAGGTTCGCGTCGTCTGCGATCGGGGCCAGCGCGAGCACCTCTTCGTGCGCTGCCTCCGCCTCGCCCCAGCGTCCGTGCATCATCGCCCGCATCGCGCGCATCAGGGCGCCACGCCATCGCCACCGCGGGTGCCCGAGCGCTTCTCCCAATCGGACGTGCGCTGCGATCGCGAGGTCCGCGCCGCCCACGTCACACAGCTCGAGACAATCGATCGTCGCGCGCGCGTGCCCCTGCTGCGCCCTCGTCAGGTCGCCTCGGGGAGTCGCCAGCGCCACGAGCTCCTTCGCCAGCGGCAACCGCTCCTCCGGCGGGGCGTAGTCGACCAGCGCGGATCCCGCCGTGTAGAGCGTCTCGAGCAGCGTCGCCGCGTCGCCCAACGTGCGCGAGAGCGCGATGGCTTCGCGCGCCCGTCGCATCGGCACCTCCGGCGTCGGCGATGGCTGTTGCGCCGCCGCGAGCCTCGCGAGCACGCGCGCCCTGAGCGCCGTCTCCTGCTCGTCCGTGATCCGGAGCGCTTCCTCCAGCAGCCCGACGAGCTGCGCATCGACGACGCTGATGCGCAGCTCTGCCCCGTACACGAGCGCGGCGCGCGCGAGCCTCACGCCGTCGCCCATGGCACGCGCTCGATCCGCCGCAGCCACGCACAGCGCGCGCCCACGGTCTGCCTGACCCGATCGCGCGAGCGCCTCCGCGAGCGAGAGCTCGACGTCGATCCGACGACCCGCCGGAGCATCCATCCGCTCGAGCGCGGCCCTGGCTCCATCGAGCAACGACGCGGCGCGGTCGAACGCCAGCTCGCGCATCGCGCGCTCTCCCGCACGGAGCGCCCACTCGATGGCCTCGCTCGCATCGCCCTCGGGCAGCGCCGCCAGCAAGTGCGACGCGATCGTCTCCTCGGGCGCGTCGCCTCCGGCGGCACGCGCTCGCACCAGCGCACGGCCTGCCGCGAGGCTCAGCTTCGCGCGATCCGAATGCCCCAGCTCGCGCATCAGCGCCTCGCGAAAGAGCGCGTGGACGAACACCACACGCTCGCCGCGGACGTCCTCGACCACTCCCGCCAGCGTCGCCTCGCGCAAACGCTCGCGCACCGCCGTCACCGTCGCGCCGCACACCTCCGCGAGCACGCTCCACGCGACCTCGCGACCGAGCACCGACGCGGCCGCCAGCACGTCACGCGCGCCTTCGTCGAAACGCGCGAGACGCTCGCGGATGATCGCCGCGACCCCGTCGGGCACATCCTCCGTTTGCCCGCCCGAACGGACCACGCGCAACGTCTCGCCCACGAAGAGCGGGTTGCCTCCGGTGCGCGCGTGCACCTCGTCCACGAGGCGCGCCGGCACGCCATCGAGCTCCGCCATCCAGCGCGCCACGTGCGCGCGCGAGAGACGGCCCAACGACAGCGTGCGTCCTTCGCGCGCGACACGCGCCAGCACGTCACCCACCGCCGGATCCAACCGCGGCTCCGCGTCGCGATGCGTCGCCAGCACCAGCATCGGCAGCGCCCGAACCGCCCGCGCGACGAAGTGCAGCGCCGTCAGCGAGGCGCGATCCGCCGCGTGCACGTCGTCGAGGACCACGACCAGCGGCGCACGCGACGACGCAACCGCGAGCAGCGTGCGCAACGCATCGTGCCGCCTGAACCGGAGGACCTCGGGATCCTGCGCACCCTCGTCGACTGCGTCGCGCAGCTCCCACTCGTCCCACAGCGGACCCAGGTCCCGGCGCAGTCGCTCCGCGGGATCGGGAACGTGTGAGCGGATCCCGCGGATGACCTGGATCCACGGCCAATACGCGGGCGCACCGCCCCCGTCCCACGCCCCGCCCCACGCGACGAGCGCACCGCGCGCGGAGGCTCGCGACCCGATCTCGTCGGCGAGCGTCGTCTTCCCGATGCCTGGCTCGCCCGAGATCAGCCACACGCTGCCGCGCCCGACGAGCGCCCCCCCGAGCGCCTCGTCGAGCACGCGCAGCTCCTCCTCGCGACCCACGAACATCGGACGCGATTGTGCGGCAGGCTCGATGCCTGACAAGAGATACCCAACCGTTCGCTCGAGCAGCGTCGAGGGGCGCGATCACGTGCTTCGACGAGCTCAGAACGAACGGTCGTGGGTCACCGCTTCAGCGCGCCGTGCCCGGACGCCGGCGCATCCGGTGGATGACGTACGAGTAACCGACCGGCAGGAGAGAGCCGATCATGACGCTCGTGAACCCGGCCCAGAACGCCAACCGCCCTTCGAGCGCGACGCCCGCGATCGCGGCGAGCGCGCCACCGATGCCCATCGTCCAACCCGCGAACCGATGCGTGAGCTTCCAGTTCACCTCGTCCGCCAGCGTCCACGGTGTGCGCACTCCGGCCCACTTGTTCTGGTCGAGGTGCGGCATGGCGGCACCGAGCGCAGTGAAGAGCGCGCCCAGCATGACGATCAGCGGACCGATCGCGAGCTTGTTCTCGGGATGGAGCGCCGCTGCGATGATCATCCCGTGCAACCCGAGGTCGAACAGACCGAAGGCGAATGCGAGGCCATCCGCTGCACGCGGCGCGTTGCCCTTGCCGACGGCCCAGCTCGTCAGCCAGCCGATCAGGACACCGACGACCGGCACCGCGAGGAGCACGACCGCCTTCGGCGCGTAGCCGTCGGGGTCGCCGTTGTCGTCCCAGTGGATCGGGATCCGGTCGGGAACACGACTCCAGAAGGCGACCGACAGCCCCAGACCCGTGACGCCGGGACCGACGATCGCGAGCGTTCGACGAAGCGTCATGGCCCCCTCCTTTGTCTCTCCGCGTTGCGGAGCCTGTGCGCGAGCGTCGGCGACGCCCCGCGCGTGTGACGAGCAACTTGGGAAGCCCCCGCCCCCCAGGCAACGTTACCTACAAGCGTTCGCTCACGCCTCGTCGCCGTCGGCCCCCGCCGAAGCCACTCGAATCAGTAGAAGTGCCACTCGAAGGTGACGGCCTGTGCGAGGAGGGTCGCCTCTCCCGTGAACATCGTCATCAGCTCGAACGCGACGCCGAGCGCGTGCTTGCGATGCACCGGAAAAGCCAGCCCGATCCGGAAGGTCGTCCCGAAGCCGAGGTCGAGATCGTCCGCGTCGTCGGAGTCGAAGAGCCCGCCGAACGCGGCGAGGCCACCGCCTCCACCGAGGTAGAGACGAGGCAACACCCACCACTTCACGTGAAAGGCGTAGACGGCCGCGACGACCGAGTCCCGGAGCCGCCCGCGCCCGGGCCCGTCGAAGTACGACGTGCCGGACGCCCTGAACAACAGCGCCAAGCGCGGGTTGACGTAGCCGCCGACGCTGAAGGACAGCGGCGCGATCCCGACGTGCCCTTCCCCGTCTCCCACGTCGGGGAACACCTGCGTGAAGCCGACTCCGAGGCCCGCTTCGAGCGTGAAGCCGCGCCTCGCGCGCGGGTCGATCCCCGAGCCGCGGCGCCGTTGCGCCGAGGCCTGTGAAGCCATCGCGAGGCACAGGGCCAACGCCGCACCCATCGCGACCCACGTCGGACCGGCGGCGCTGACGGTACGCGGGCGCATGGCGTCAGTTCAGCCGGATCATGCCAGCGAGGACGCGTGCGATCTCGCGCGCCCGCGTGAGCACGCGCCCCGAGTAGAGCTCGATCTCGCGTCCGGTGATGGACGCGAACGCGCCCGGCGTCTTGAGGAGCACGCGCTCGGACGCGGTGACGTCGAGCCGCCGCACCTGCGCCCGCACGTCGCCGCGTGCGTCCATCGTCAGCGCGCGCGCAGTCTGGAGCACACCCGCGATCACCGGCGTCGGCGCCTGCTC
>JADZFZ010000950.1 GCA_020854145.1 Deltaproteobacteria bacterium
CCCGACGCGAGCGGCTTCGCGCGCGCGAGCACGTGCTTGGCCGCGCCGTGCAGGACGAGCTCCGCCGTACCCGATCGTCCTTCGTTCGCCGCCCGCGTGAGCTCGGCGATCGCGGGCGCCCGGATCACCTCGAGCAACGTGTCGCCGACGGGCGAGCGTTCGAGGCCGAGCAGCTCGACCGCCGCCGTGTTGGCCAACGTCACGCGAAGCCCGGCGTCGAGCGCGATGACGGCCTCGCTCAGACCCTGCAGGATCGCGTCGAATCGATCGCGCTCTTCGCCGAGCGCACCGACGGCCCTCCGCAGCTCGCGCCGCAGCTGCAGGCTGGGCGCGTGCGAAGCGCCGCTGGCGTCGTCCTCGGGATCGAGCTGCCCGCCCGTCGCCTCCGCGAGCGCGCGCGGATCTCGAAGCAGCTCGAGAAACGTGCGCCACTGCAGATGGGATGCGAGGCCGCTCATCAACACGGCGATCGCCAATCCGAGCCCACCGGCGCCGACGAGCAGCAGCCGCAACGCGTGCACTGCCCGCTCGATCTCCTCGAGCGACAGCGCGACGCGGACGACACCTCGCACGCCGTCGGCACGATGGAAGCGCGACGCGCGGTAACGCAGATCGGCGCCGTCGGTGATGCTGTATCGCTGGCTCTGTCCCCATCCTCGACGGAGCGCCGCCACGATCTCCGGACGATGCCGATGGTTGTCGATCCGCGCCACCGTCGAGCGCACGAGGTGCGAGTCGCCGATCACGCGCCCGTCGCGCGCGAGGATCGTCACGCGTGCTCCCGTTGCCGCACCCACCGCGTCGGCCAATCGATCGCCGTCGTCGAGGCCGTGCAGGTGGTTCGTCTTCTCCACCAGCACGCGCGCTGCGCGCAGACGCCACTCGAGATCCTCGTCGATGCGTGCGTCGAGCCACCCCCGGAGCCGATCTTCGAGGAACGCTCCGCTGGCCAGGCCCACCACGAGGATGAGCGCGACGGACACGAGAAAGAGCTTGCCGCGTAGACCGAGGCGCATCGCGAGACGCTACCGCGGCCGCGGGAAAACCCCCACCGATGGCGATCAGGCCGACGCGATCTCGGGGCGCTCGCGCCAGCGATAACCGACGCCGCGCAACGTCTCGACGTAGTTGCCGGCTTCGCCGAGCTTCTGTCGGAGCCGTTTGACGTGGGTGTCGACCGTGCGCGTCGTGACCTCGGCACGAATGCCCCAGACATCGCCGAGCAACGTGTTGCGGGTCTGCACGCGGCCGCGGCGATCGAGCAACGTCGTCAGCAGGCGGAACTCGAGCGCGGTCAGCACGACCTCGTCGCCGTCGACCCAGACACGATGCGCCGATGGATCCACGCGGAGCTTGCCGAACGTCATCTCTCCCGCGGGCGGGGGCTGCGAATCAGCCTGCCCGCGTCGCAGGATCGCCTTCACGCGGAGCATGAGCTCGCGCACGCTGAACGGCTTGACCACGTAGTCGTCGGCGCCGAGCTCGAAGCCCACGACGCGATCGATCTCCTCGCCCTTGGCCGTCAGGATGATGATCGGCAGGTGCGGCTTCCGCTGTCGGATCTGCCTGCACACCTCGGTTCCCGACACGTCGGGCAACATCAGGTCGAGCAGCACGAGCGACGGCTCGGGTGACGCGAGCGCGGCGTCGACGCCCTCACGACCCGTGTAGGCCGTCCGCGTGACGAAGCCCTCGCGCTGCAGGTTGTAGGCGAGCGTCGTCACGAGGTCGCGCTCGTCGTCCACGATCACGATGGTCTCGCTCATGTGCGCCGTGCTCGCGTCCGCGGAGGGACAAAGGATTCCACCCATCGTCGGGTGGGGCCGTGTCCGCCACGCGGAGAGAAGTGGTTCTACCCGTCGGTGTGATCGAGTCTCGCCGCGATGTAGCACGAAGCCGACGCCCGAGGACCGCGGCTTCGGTGACGTCCATGTGACGCTTCGTGGTCGCGAAGGCTCCGCGTGAGTCGCGCGGCGTGTTCACGTGCTCGACACCAACGTGCCACGCCGGTGCCCGAAGACGTCACGTGTCCGACAACGGGGCTCGTCATCTTGTGCGCCACGAGTGGCTCGCGGACTGCGACTCCATGTTCGACGATTTTCGCCAGACCACCGCCTCGAGCGGTGACCGACGCAGGCTGGGTCCGTTCATCGCGGCCGCGATCCTCTATGGCTCGATCGCCGCCGGCGCAGTCGCTGCCACCGCGTACGTCAAGACGACCGTCGACGAAGAGCGGCTGGCGCAGGTCACCTTCGTGCAACGTACGCCCGAGCCGCAGGCTCCCGAGCCGCCGCCGCCCCCGCCCCCGCCCCCTCCGCCCGTCGCGAGGCCACGCCCCGCCGCGCAGCGCGTCCACGCGGCCCGTGGGCGCCCCCGCGCAGCGCTCGAAGCGCCGACCGAGATCCCGCGCGAGCGTCTGGACGAGTCCGATCGTGCGCTCGTCGATGCGCCGACCGGCGACCCCGGCGACATCGGCACGGAGGACGGGACCGGTGACGCGCCCGAGTCGACCGCGCCCCGTCCGCCACCTCGGCCCGCCCCGCCTCCGCCTGCGCCGCGTGTCGCGCCCCGACCCGTCGTCGCCGTGACGACCGTCGAGCGGATCACCGCAGCGTCGATCCTGCCGGGCAACCGACCGCCGGCCTACCCCGAGGCCGCGCGTCGCTCGGGCCTCCAGAGCATCGTCTTCGCGCGCGTCACGATCGACGAGCAGGGCAACGTCGTCGGCGTGCAGGTGCTGCGCGGTGACGAGGCGTTCCACGACGTCGTGCGCAGCGCGCTCCTCGCATGGCGTTACACGCCGGCGCGCGACGCCGAGGGGCAGGCGATTCGCTCCACCAAGATCGTTCGTATCCCGTTCCGGCTGGCGACCTGATCCCAGCCCGAGGAGTCCGTCATGGAGATCAATCTCGTCGAGCTCTGGCACCAGATGGGGTGGCCCGTCCGCGGCGTCGTCATCGTCCTGACCCTTCAGGCCGTCGCGTGCCTGGCCGTCGTCATCGATCGCCTCTGGCTGCTCTTCAGGTCCCGACGGGCGACGTCCAAGTTCATCGTGCAAGCGCAGCCACTGATCGAGAGGAGCGATCGCACGGCGTTGCTGGAGCTCGCCACGAAAGACACCTCGTCGCATCTCGCGCGCATCACGCAGGCCGGGCTCCGTGCCTACGAGGACCGCATGAAGATCGCGGGAGACCACCCACGCGCGCTCGATCTGGCCAAGCGAGCCATCGAACGGCGACGCGAGACGCTCTCCAACGCGATCAACCGCGGCATGACGGTCCTGGCCTCGACCGGCTCCACGGCGCCGTTCGTCGGTCTCCTGGGCACCGTGCTCGGCATCATCCAGGCATTCAAGCTGATTGCCCGATCGGGCTCCGGCGGCCTCGGCACGATTGGCGCCGCGATCGGAGAGGCATTGATCGTCACCGGGTACGGTCTCTGCGTGGCGATTCCCGTGGTGCTCCTGTTCAACTGGCTCTCCGGCAAGCTCGGTGACTACGAGACGAGCCTCGAGAACGCCGGCGGCGAGCTCCTCGACCGGCTCGACATGGAGCACATCGACGGCGCGGCTCCCGCCCGCGCGCACTCGGGGGTAGCCGCGCGCGCGGGTCACCCGCACCCGGAGCCCAAGACCGCCAAAGAAGCCGCGCTCGCGAGCTGAGCCATGCGAGCTGCCGAAAGACGTGCCCGACGACCCAACCCGGCGATGAACGTCACGCCGCTGGTCGACGTCGTGCTCGTGCTCCTCATCATCTTCATGGTCGTCGCGCCGATGCTCGAGAACGACGTGCGCGTCGACATTCCCAGCATCTTCAACATCGACCCCGAGTCCCGCGGCAGGACCGATCC
>JADZFZ010000951.1 GCA_020854145.1 Deltaproteobacteria bacterium
CCGACCGACGAGCGTGCGCTCGCGCGCGACATCAAGGGCGCGATGTTCGAGGTGCAGCTCACCGGCGCGCAGGTCGTGCCGCTCGCGGACTCGGGCGTGAACACGATCGGGTTCGTGGGACGTGGCGGCGACCTCCTGCTGGCCTCTCACGCCGACGGTGTGGCGCGCGTGTACCGCCGCGCGGCGTCGGAGCCAGGGCTCGGTGCGTGCGTCGCGTCGATCGACGTGGGCAACGGCCAGTTCCGGTATGGCGCGTCCGCGTGCGGCGGCGGCTTGCTCCTCGCGGAGCCGGGGCCGAAGGACACCGTCGTGTACACGCTCGTCGCCGTGCGCGAGGACGGCGAGAAGGTCGAGCTCGAGCGCGTCGGCGTCGTGACGTTGCCGGGATCGCGGTACGCGACGGCCAGCTTGCGTGGCGAGACGGTCGCGGGCCGAGGCTACCTTCGCACGCTGACGACGGATCCGTTCTGGTTCCGGATCCCCGATTGGACGTAGCGCGGTAGTACGCTCGTTCGCCTTGTCGGTCGGGCGCGTGTTGGGGGGTCGCCATCGTCTCGTCGAGCGCCTCGGCGTGGGCGGGATGGGCGAGGTCTTTCGCGCGCTCGACACCGAGAGCGGCCGGGGCGTCGCGCTCAAGCGGCTCATCCCGAACGATCGGCCCGACCACGACGCACAGGCGCTCCGCTTCCGCCGCGAGTTCCACACGATGGCGGGGCTTCGGCACCCGCGCATCGTCGAGGTCTACGAGTTCGCAGTCGACGAGGAAGGGGCGCCCTTCTACACGATGGAGCTGCTCGACGGACGCGACCTGCGTGCGCTCGGGAAGGTCGCGCCCCGCGAGGCGTGTCGGCTCCTGCGCGACGTCGCGTCGGCGCTCGCGTACCTGCACGCGCGACGATTGCTCCATCGCGACGTGGCGGCGCGCAACGTGCGCGAGACGAGCGACGGCCGCGTGAAGCTCTTCGACTTCGGCGTGCTCGCGACGCCGGGGCTGACCGCGGACGTGGCGGGCACACCGCCGCACGTGGCGCCCGAGAACGTGTGGCGCCTGCCGCTCGACGCGCGCGCGGATCTCTTCGGCCTCGGTGGGCTCGCGTACTGGATGCTGACCGGTGTGCACGCGTACCCGGCGCGCACGCTCGTCGAGCTGCCCGACGTGTGGCGACGCAGGCCGGCGCCACCGTCCGCGCTCGAGCCGTCGGTGCCCGAGCCGCTCGATCGGCTCGTGATGTCGATGCTCAGCCTCGACCCGCTCGGACGTCCCAGGACGGCGGCGGAGGTGATCGATCGCCTGACCGCTGCCGGCGGGCTCGAGCCGGACGAGGATGCCGAGTCTGCGCAGAGCTGGCTCGCGAGCACCGCGCTCGTCGGGCGCGGGCGCGAGATGACGCAGCTCGACCGGAGGCTCGGCCGGGCGCTCGACGGTCGCGGGCGCGCCGTGATCCTCGAAGCGCCGTCGGGAGCCGGCAAGAGCCGGCTGCTTCGCGAGCTCGGGCTCAACGCGCAGATCGCGGGGGCCACCGTCGTTCACGTGTCGGGAGACGTCGCGGAGCGAGCCCCGTACGGCGTGGTGCGCGAGCTCGCGCGACAGATCCGTGCGGCCGCCCCGGACGACGCAGCCGCGGCAGCGGTGGATCGCGAGGAGACGCTCGCGCGGTTGGCTCCGGAGGCGCTCGCCCGCGCGTCGCGCACGAGCACACCCGGTGGCCCGGGCGATCCGGCCGCGGAGCGTCTGAAGGCGCAGAGCGATCTCGTCGGCTGGCTGGCGGACACCGCCTCGCGTCGGCCGCTCGTGGTCCTGGTCGACGACGTGCAGCGTGCCGACGAGGCCTCTGCGACGGTGCTCGCCACGTTGGCGTGGGAAGCGCGGCGCAAACGGCTGCTCGTGGCGGCGACGCTGCGCACGGACGAGCCGGTGCGCGCCAGAGCTCCGATCGGCGCGCTGCGCGACGCAGCCTCGGTGCTCCCGCTCTCCGGGCTCGGGCCGCGCGACGTCGAGCAGCTCGTGATCGCGACGTTCGGCGAGACGCCCAACGCGAGCGCACTGGCTGCGTTCCTCCACGCAGCGGCCGGAGGGCATCCGCTCCGCACGACGGAGCTGCTGCGCCATCTCGTCGGGCGAGGCGTCCTCAAATACGCCGACGGGCGCTGGTCGATCCCCGAGAGACTGTCGGACGAGGGTCTGCCGCGAGGGCTCGTGGAAGCGCTCGACGCGCGCATCGCATCGCTCGATCCGGTGGCGCGCAGGCTGGGACAGGCGCTCGCGGTGCTCGGGGGAGACGTGCAGCTCGCGACGGCGATGGCGCTCGCAGACGACGACGAGACCGAGGCCGACGATCGCGAGCGCGCCGTGTTCGCGGCGCTCGACACGCTCGAGTACGAAGAGATCCTCGCGAGCTCTGCCGGGACCTACCGCTTTCGCCACGACGGCCTGCGCGAGGCGCTGCTGCGGAGCCTCGATCCGTCGCGTCGCCGCGCACTGCATCTGCGCGCGGCGGAGGTGCTGCTGGGCGACCCGTCCGCCGATCGCGAGGTCGAGACCGGATGGCACCTCTTCCGGGGCGGCGACCGCACGCGTGGCGCGCAGCTGCTCGAACGCGCGGGGCGCAGGCTCTTCGACGCGCAGTCGTTCGCCGACGCCATCCTTCCGCTCGAGGCCGCGCTCGACGTGCTGGAGCAGGAAGGCGCGCCCCCGGTGCGGACGCTCGACGTGCGGAGGCTGCTCGTCGTGTGCGGAACCATGGCCGACCGCGACGTCGTGCTCCGCCACGCGCCCGACACGATCGAGCAGCTGCGCCATCACGCGGGCGCGCTCGTGGCCGAGAAGGCCTCGCGCCTTCTCGGCGCGCGACTGGGATTCCTCGTCGGCGTGGGCGTCGCGTGGGTGCGCTCCTGGCTCACGGCGGCGGAGCACGCGGGGCCGCGCCCGCCCGATGCGCTGGCGCACCTGTTCGCCGCCGCGGCGTACGTCGCGAGCGCGTGGTCGCTGTCGTTCGAGCCCGAGCGCATCGGGCATCTGATCGACGTCGTACGTCCGGTCGCGGCGTTCGAGAATCGGGTGCCGTATGCGGCCTATCTGCTCTTGCACTGCTTTCGCGCGCTCGCCTTCGGGCGGTGGCGCACCGTGCTCGACGAGGGCCGGCGTGCGCTCCGCGTCCTCGAGACCGACGAGCTGACACCGATGCCGTCGGTCGATCGCCAGAACGGACGCGGAGCCGTGCACTACATGGCTGCCTCCGCGCACGTGATCGACCAAGATCCGGCCTACGCCAAGTCGCTCGCGTCGCTCGACTCGCTCGGGCTCCGGTTCTTCGACGCCAGCACGACGATGGCGCGGCTCTACTGGCATCGCCTGCGCGGCGAGGAGGATCGCGCCGAGGAGCTCGAAAGGGAGGCCGCCCGCAAGTCGCTGTCCCTCGGCACGGTCTGGGTGCTCGAGTCGCAGTCGACGTGGATGTCCTACGTCGCATACGCGTTCACGCGCGACGTCGCGGGTCTCAAGCGGTGCATCGAAGCGATGGAGCGCCTCTGCGGGCGGGGCTACCGGTTCGAGCCGTTCGTGCTCGCGGCGCGCGCCGACTACCACCGCGAGCGCGGCGAGCTCGCCGACGCCGAGCGCTCTGCGCAGCAAGCGCTCGACACGACGCCCGAGCAGGACGGGTTTCGTCGTCTGGCAGCGCTCGCGGCGCTCGCCGAGACGCAGATCGCCAAGGGCGAGGCCGACGCGGCGAAGGCGAGCGCCCGAGCCGGGCTCGCCATCGCGGCCGACGCGGATCGCGCGATGGTCACCTACCGCGCGCGACTGCAGCGCGCGCTCGCGCTCGCCCAGGCGCTCGACGGTGACCACGAAGCGGCCGATGCGATGCTCGAGACGGCGCAGTCCGAGGTCGACTCGCGCAAGAGCCCCGTGCTCTCGGGAGCGCTCGCCGAAGCCCGCGCGCGCGTGGCCCTGCTGGCCGGCGACATGCCGCGATTCGAGGTGCACCGCGCCGAGGCCGATCGGTGGTTTCGCCCGACGCGCAACCCGACGCTCATCGCCCGCGCGGACCGGCTCGACGACCTTCGGGTCAAGGCGACGGAGGGAGATCGTGCGGCGCGGTTGGTCGCCGCGGATGCGGTCACCGCGCGCGCGGCGTTGCCCGCGCGAAGCTGGATCGTGGCGACCTTGCGCTCACTGAGCGGCTCCGCGCGTACGCGCCGGGCCCTCGAGCTGCTGTTGACGGCCAGCTCGGCGCGCCGTGGCTGGTTGTTCCGCCCGAGGGACGGCGAGCTCGTCGTCGTGGCCTCGTCCGACGACGACGCGCCTTCGGCGGCGACGATCTCCGCGTTGTCCCGACTCGCGACGGCTGCCACCGACAGCGAGCGGACGATGGACGAGACGATCGAGTCGGCCACCCGCGGACCGTGGCTTCCGGTGCTGCTCGTCGTGCGCGACGGCGCCGGGCGACCGCGGCTCGTAGCCGCGGCAGCGCTCGTCGCGGGCAGCCTGCCGCTCGTGCATCCCGACGCGCGCGACGTGGTCGAGATCGCTCGACAGCTCGAGGAGTCGACCGACCCGGGAGACGACGACGAACGAGCCGTCTGAGCCGTCGTCCGACACACCCCACGTGGAGAACCGCCTCGCAGCGCGAGCTCGGAGGCGCCGCCGCCCATCCGAAGGGGCGCAGAACCTTCCCTGCTCGGGGTCCGGAGGCGCGCGGAAATAACTATGGACGACAGTCCAATAATGTGTTTCAGTCCAAATATGGACGGCAGCAAGGCTGGGGGCCGGAAGTCCGTGCCTCCTGCGGGATCGGGCGAGGAAGCGGGTCTCCGGGAGCGCAAGGCGGCGAGCACGCGCCTGGCCGTCGCCCGGGCGCTCGCACGGCGCCTCCAGACCACCGCGCTCGCCGACATCCGCGTCGAGGATCTCGCGGCCGACGCAAACGTCTCGCGCATGACGTTCTTCAACTACTTCCCGAGCAAGGACCACGCGCTCGATCTGGTGATGACGATCTGGATGTTCGACCTCCAGATCGACCTCGAAAGGCGCGGGCTGCGGGGTGTCGCGGCGATCGAGCGTCTCTTCGAGAGGCTCGGGGACTTCGTCGCGGAGAACCCGGAGCGGATGAAGCGCTTCCTCGCAGCTTTCGTCACGCGAGCGACGGATCGGAGCCTGCCGGAGCTCGGGCGCGTCGAGCGCAAGGAGCTCGCGCCGGATCTCGCCGACCGGGATCTGCAGCTGCTGTCGCTCGGGGCGATGCTGATGCGCGCGACCGACGAAGCACGGCAATCGGGTGAGCTGCAGATCGAGGGCACCGCCTACGAGATGGCGCACTACCTGGGTGCGCTGGCCAACGGAGCGGCGCTGGTCGGCCACTCGAGCGCCAGCGAGACCGACTGGCGCCGCCTGTACCGGAGGCACGTCCGGCGCGCGCTCGGGCTGCCGCTGGCGGGGCGCGCGGCGCCGACGACACCGACTGCGTGGCGAAAGACGGGCGAGCACGCACCGAAACGTCGGACCCCGACGCGGAAGAAGAAGCCGTAGCAGCTGGCCGCCGGAGACGGCGGGGAGGGTGGCGATGAGCATGGCGACGGAGCGAATGGACGGCGACCCGGGCAGCGGCGCGAGCCTCGTGGTCGAGCTCTTCGGTGAGCACGCGCTCGATCCTCGACGCGTCGGCGGCAAGGCTGCGCCGCTCGCGCGCGCGCACGCCGCCGGGCACCGCGTGCCCGCGGCGATCGTCGTGACGAGCGATGCGTCCGGCCTCGGCGTGGAGCGGGTGCGGCGCGAGATCGAGCCGCGCCTCGGAGCACTGGGCGCCGGGCCGTTCGCGGTGCGATCGAGCGCGATCGTCGAGGACGGCCGGTCGCGCTCGTTCGCCGGGCAGCTCGAGACCGAGCTCGGCGTGGAGCGCGGCGCGGTGGCCGATGCCGTCGCGCGATGTTGGGCGTCGGCCCACGCGCTGCGGGCGATTCGTTACGCGAAGGGAGAGGTCGGGCGCGTCGCGGTGATCGTGCAGCGCATGGTCCCCGCCGACGCTGCGGGAGTCGCGTTCTCGGCGGACCCACGTACCGGCGAGCGTGGCGTGGTGTGCATCGAGGCCGTGCGCGGTCTGGGCGATCGCCTGGTGAGCGGTGGCGCCGATCCGGAGGCGTGGCGGGTGACCGGTGCGATGGCGGAGCGGACGCGCGCGACGAAGACCGACGTCCTCGACGCGGAGCGCGCAGGTCGCATCGCGAAGCTCGCGCGCGACCTCGAAGCGCTCTTCGGCGTTCCGCAGGACGTCGAGTGGGCGTTCGAAGGAGACGAGCTGCACTTGCTGCAGTCGCGACCCATCACGGCGTTGCCCGCGGCGCCCGTGCCGATCCCGCTCGAGGTGCCGGAGGGCGACTGGCAACGCGACGATCACCACGGCGTGCTGTCGCCGCTCGGATGGGCCTGGTTCCAGCCGTATCCGAAGGCGATGGCCGCGAAGATGCGCGAGATCGGGATGCCCATCAAGGCCATGGAGACGCGCCTCGTCGCCGGGCAGCTCTACATGCGCATGGTGATGGAAGGCGGCGATGGCAAGCCGCCGCCACGCTGGGTGTTGTGGCTCGTCACGCGTCTTCTGCCCTCGATGCGCAAGGCCAATCGCCAGGCCGCGGAGCTGCTCGATCGAGAGACCTACATGGAGCAGGTGGATCGCTGGGAGCGCGAGCTCCGTCCCGATCTGCGGCGCGCGATCGACGCGCTCTTCGTCGAGGATCCGAGCACGCTCTCGGACGACGAGCTGCTCGGGAGGATCGCGGACGCGATGGCGCTCTCGGCGCGCGGCCTCACCGAGCACGCGAGCCTGCACGGTCCGCCGCTCTTCTCGGTGGGCAAGCTGCGCCTCTTCGTCGAGGACCATCTCGGCTGGTCCACCGAGCAGACGTTCGGGCTCGTCAACGGCAGCTCGAGCGCGACCACCGCGATGCATCGCGAGATCGAGCGCATCGTTCACGCGCACCGCGACGAGCTCGAGGACGTGAACGAGACACCACGTACGTTCGCGTCGCTGGCTGCCCGCTGCCCGCGGCTCGCAGCGTCGCTCGCCGACTGGATCGCGCACAACCGCCTTCGGATGCTGCACTACGATCCGAAGCACGCGACGATCGGCGAGCGGCCCGACGTGGTGCTCGCGGTGCTCGACGCGGTCGTCGAGTCGGGACGCACGGCGACGGCGCGCGACGTGCCCGCCGAGGCGCGCGAGGACGCGCTGATGCGCGAGGCGAAGGAGCGGTTGAGCGCCGAGAAGCTCGCCGAGCTCGAGCGACTCGTGGCCGCGGCGCGCAGGGCGTACGGCCTCCGCGACGAGAACGGGATCGAGACCGTGTCGCGACCCGCGGGCCTGCTGCGTCACTTCGTGCTCGAGCTCGGTCGCCGAATCGAGGACCGGATCGGCGAGAAAGAGCACGCGGTCTACCTGCATCCGGAAGAGCACGCCCCCGCGTTGCGCGGCGAGATCCGCGACCTCGGAGCCCGCATCGCGAGGCGTCGCGGGCAAGAGAGCTGGGCGCTCGCCCATCGCGGTCCGCGCCTCTACGGGAAGAAGCCCGCGGGACCGCCTCCGTTCGATGCGTTCCCGGACGGGCTCGCCAGGGTGATCCGCATCTTCTCGTGGATGGAGCACATCGAGGCGACCCCCGATCCGAAGCCGGGCGACGAGGTGCTCCGCGGTGTGGGAATCGGATCGCGCATCGTGACGGCGCGCGCGCGCGTGCTCGACCGACCCGAAGCGCTGGCGGCGGTGAGACACGGAGAGGTCGTCGTGTGCCGCATCACGAGCCCGGAGTGGTCCATCGGCCTCGGGCGCGTCGGCGCGATCGTGACCGACGAAGGCGGCATGCTGTCGCACCCGGCGATCATCGCGCGCGAGCACGGGATCCCCGCGGTCCTCGGGACCGAGCTCGCGACGCGACGGCTCAAGACCGGTGACCTCGTGCGCGTGGATCCCGTCGAGGGGACGGTCACGCGGGTCGGCGAAGGCGCCACGGCGTGATCCCGGGTGTCGTGCGGTCCGACCGGACCGCTCGGGGCTATCAACCGACTTCGAGCCGACACTCCGGCTCGAGGCACTCGTCGGCGGGCCTGCCGTAACACTCCTCTCCGCCGCTCGGGGTGCCGCCGTCCACCGGGTCGCCCGGAACGCAGAAGGCGTGCTCGTCGTCGTCGCCGCACGTCGCGAGCGCGACGCCGATGGCGATCACGTGGCAGGCGACCACAGCGGGCAGTCGGAGCGCACGGGGCCGATCACGATCGTCCAAGGAACCCTCCGCGTCGAAGCTCGAGCACGAGCCCGACGAGAGTAGCCGGCGACGCGCGTGCCGAGAACCATCCCTGCGCAGACGCGGATCACGCCGTGTCCGTGGACCGGCGTCGCAGCACGGAGAGGAGCGCGCGCGGAGGCTCGGGCAGGGGTCCCGGCATCGTCGACTCGCGTGTCTCCACGCGCTCGAAGCCGCCGCTGCCGAAGAGGGCGCCGAGCTCCTCACCGGAGATGGCCGTCGTTCCCATCGAGGCCGCCTGCGCCGCGTCGTGCGTCTTGAGCAGCACGGTCGCGCCCGGCGCCGTCACGCGCCCGAGCGTCGCGGCGTACGCGGGCCACGCATCCCGCGCGAGACAGTGAAAGCAGCCGCGATCGATCACGACGTCGAACGGGCCCGAGAGCGCGCTGTCGCAGACGTCGTCGAGCATCCATGCGACGCGACGCGACCCTGCGCGGCGTCGCG
>JADZFZ010000952.1 GCA_020854145.1 Deltaproteobacteria bacterium
ACCGACTTCGAGCACCGTTACGGCGAGATCGAGGCGCAGTTCAACGACCTCGCGACGCTCTACGTGGCGGCGTTCCAGCTGCACTCGACCTTGCGTCTCGACCGCGTGGCGCGGCACCTGAACGAGCTCTTGCTGCAGTTCGTGGGAGCCGAGCGTTTCGCTCTGTTCCTCCTCGACGAGCACGGAGAGAGGCTCCGCCCGGCGGTCGCCGAAGGGATCGACGTCGCGGCGCTCGCGGACGTGGTGCCGGGCGAAGGCCCGGTCGGCGAGGCGTTCCTGACGGGCATCGTCTCGATGCATCCTGGCGACCCCGCCGACGATCCGGGCGCGATGGGCGCTCCTCGGGGCGGGCAGCCGATTCCCATGGCGTGCATCCCGTTGCGTCTCGATCACGAGGGGCTCGGCGTGCTCGCGATCTACGGGCTGCTCGCGCAGAAGCGCGACTTCACACGTCTCGATCGCGAGCTCTTCACGATGTTGCAGTCGCACGCGGCCACGGCGCTCGTCGCGGCGAACCTGCACGCCCGCAACCCGGACTTCGCGATCACGGGTCTGGCGGCGGGCTCCTGGCCGCGCACGCGGCTCGAGCGGACGGCGACTGGCTCGCTCATCCCGCCGTCGCTCACGCCGAGCCGTCCGCCGCCTGCTCCCTCCCGATCCTCCGAAAGCTCCGACGAAGGCGAATAGAAATGGCCGAGCACAGCTGCCTGGTTGTCGAAGACTCCCCGATGATGCGCCAGCTCGTCGTCTTCGCGCTCGCGCGCATCCGCGATCTCACGGTGCTCGAAGCCGACGACGGTGTGGACGCGTTGCGCAAGCTGGCGTCGCGTCGTTTCGACCTGATCATCACCGACATCAACATGCCGATCATGGACGGGCTGAAGCTCATCAAGCGGATCCGCGGTGACGAGGTGCACAAGGACGTGCCGATCATCGTCATCACGACCGAGGGCGCGAACGAGGACCGGCAGCGTGCGCTGGCGCTCGGCGCGAACGTCTACATCACCAAGCCCATCCAGGCCCCGCAGGTCATCGCGCGCGTCAAAGAGCTGCTCCACCTCGAGTGACCCTCTTCAAGATCTGCGGCATCACTTGCGTCGAGGACGCGCTGCTCTCGGCCGAGCTCGGCGCGTACGCGATCGGTCTCAACTTCTGGCCGCGCTCGAAGCGGTACGTGACCGTCGAAGAGGCAGAGCCCATCGTCGCGGCCGTACGCGCGCGTGCTCGAGCGACGCGCATCGTCGGCGTGTTCGTCGACGCGAGCTTCGAGACCATCGTCGCCGTCCGCGACGAGCTCGGGCTCGACTTCGTGCAGCTCCACGGCGACGAGCCCGAGGAGCTCGTCGAGCAGCTCGCGCCGAGCGCGTTCAAGGCGATCCGCCTCGACGGCCGGAGCGCGCTCGAACGGGCGCGCAGGTACGGGGGGCCGCACGTGTTGCTGGACGCCGCCGTCGCCGGTTCACCCGGCGGGACGGGCGCATGCGCCGACTGGGCGCTCGCCGCCGAGATCGCGCGCGAGCGACCGGTCTGGCTCGCCGGTGGCATCACGCCCGACAACGCCGCCGACGCCGTGGCCGCCGTCCAGCCCGTCCTGCTCGACGTCGCGTCGGGCGTCGAGCGTCCCGACGAGCCGCGGCGGAAAGCCCCAGCCCTGCTGCGGCGCCTCCTGACTGTGCCGGCCTGAGCGTTCTCAACCTGCTCTGCGACCGCGACGAGCCGATCGCCGGGCGCGCGCTATGGTCGGCCCGTGCCCAACGCTCCGATCCCGCCGCAGAACGTCGTCACCGAGCTCGAGCGCCACATCCTCGTGGATGGCTTCAAGCTCGTGGTCGACCTCGAGCACAGCAAAGGTTGCCGCTTCATCGACGCAGCGACCGGCCGCGAGCTCATCGACCTCTACAGCTTCTACGCGTCGATGCCGCTCGGGTTCAACCATCCTGCGCTCGACGAGCCGAAGGCACAGGCTGCGCTCCATCGTGCGGCGCGCACGAAAGTGGCGAACGCCGACGTCTACTCGGTCGAGTACGCGACCTTCGTCAGGACGTTCTTCCGCGTGATGGGTCTGCCGCCGCTCGAGCGCCTGTTCTTCGTGGACGGCGGCGCGCTCGCGGTGGAGAACGCGCTCAAGACCGCGATGGACTGGAAGGTCCGCAAGAACATCGCGGCGGGACGCGGCGAGCGCGGAACCGACGTGCTCCATTTCGATCAGGCGTTCCACGGCCGAAGCGGCTACACGCTCAGCCTGACCAACACCGACCCGCGCAAGACGGACTACTTCGCGAAGTTCCCGTGGCCGCGCGTGACGGCGCCGCGGCTCGACTTCTCGCTTCCTATCAAAGAGCGCGAAAGCAAAGTCGTGTTGGATGAGGCCCGAGCCGAAGCAGACGTGCGTCGGGTGTTCCAGGAGCGACCGCACGACGTGTGCGCGATCATCATCGAGCCCATCCAGGGCGAAGGCGGTGATCACCATTTCCGCGGAGAATGGCTACAAACGTTGCGTCGCATCGCCGACGAGCAGGACGCGCTCCTCATCTTCGACGAGGTGCAGTCGGGCATGGGGCTCACCGGGAAACGGTGGGCGTGCGAGCACTTCGACGTATGCCCCGATCTGTTGTCATTCGGTAAAAAAGCACAGGTATGTGGCGTGATGGCGGGCCCGCGCATCGACGAGGTGCGCGACAACACGTTCCGCCTTCCGAGCCGCATCAGCTCGACGTGGGGCGGCAACTTCACCGACATGGTTCGCTCGACGATCTACCTCGAGGTCATCGAGCGCGAGCACCTCATCGACAACGCGCGGGACGTGGGCGCGTACTTCCTCGAGTCGCTCGAAGAGACCGCGCG
The DNA here is from genome assembly GCA_020854145.1 of Deltaproteobacteria bacterium. GTDB lineage: Bacteria > Myxococcota_A > Polyangia > Polyangiales > JADZFZ01 > JADZFZ01. The sequence goes on from JADZFZ010000952.1 coordinate 2,845, forward strand.
CGAGTTCCCCATCGTCAGCCAGGTGCGCGGCCGTGGTCTGATGCTGGCCTTCACGCTTCCCGATCGTGCCACGCGCGATCGCTTCTGGACCGGCTGCTACGAGGTCGGGCTGCTCACGGTGCGCTGCGGCGAGCGTTCCATCCGGCTGCGCCCGGTGCTCGACATCGCCAGCAGCGACGTGGACGATGCCATCGCGATGATTCGCGAGGAGTGCAGGCGAATTCGCTGAGCCGCAGGCGAAGCATCGAGCGTCCCCGCAGCGAAGCGAAGACGACGCGAGCCGTATCTGGCAGGGCCGCGGGGGCGCCGAGCCCCCGCCAGCCAGCACAGAATCGGGACGAGCGCTTGATCGCGACGCCCACCTGCGCTGCAATCGCGCTCGCGTGAGCCTCCTCCTCGCTCTCTCCTTCGACGGGCCCGCGACTCCGCAGATCACGCTGGGTGCGACGCTGCGACAGGCCGATCCCGTGGGCGAGCCGTTCGGCTGGGGCTTCGCGTGGTACCCGTCGGACACGCGCTCGGCCAGCGTGGTCAAGGATCCGACGTCCATCGGCGACAACCCGATGACGAAGGTCTTGCGCGATTGGGAACGGTTCCGCTCGGACGTGTTCCTGTGCCACGTGCGCGGTGCGGCCAAGCGCATCAAGGAGCAGGACACGCAGCCGTTCAGCCGCGCGTACGCGGGCCGCGATTGGGTGCTCTGTCACAACGGCGACCTGCTCGGCGACCTCGACGCGGAGCTGCCGCTGGGATCGCGTCCCGCGTTCGAGCCGGTCGGGCACACCGACAGCGAGCATCTCTTCTGCTGGCTGCTGGAGCACGCGCGCGAGGCGGGGGCACGGTCGCTGCGGGAGATCGGCTGGCCGGAGCTGCACGGCTGGCTCGAGCGCCTCGACCAGCTCGGGACGTCGAATCTGCTCCTGTCCGATGGCGAGCACCTCGTCGTCTATCACGACGCCGAGCGATTCAACGGGCTGCATTGGCTGCGCGTTCGGCATGGCGCCGGCCAATCGCGATTCGTGTCCGAGGCAATCGATGTGCAGCTCGATCGCGCGCGCGCGCCGGCGCGCGACGCGCTCCTGTTCTCGTCGGTTCCGCTGTCCGACGAGCCGTGGCACGCGATGCAGGGCGGTCAGATGCTCGTCGTGCGCGCGGGAGCCATCGTCTGGGACAGCGCGGCCGCCAATGCCGACGAGGCCGCGCGCACGGCGAGCGGGCTGCGCTCCGCGTCGTTGTCGCTGCCCGCCGAGCCGGCTTCGCCCCCCGAGTGGGCGTCCATCGCGGCGCTCGCTCCCGACGCATCGTCGATGCACTTCGTCGAGGCGCCCCGCGAGGCGCGCACGCTTCGGGTGGCGCACGAGACGGTCTATCGGTACCAGCGGCCGGTCGAGCGCTCCGTCCACTTCCTGCGTCTCGAGCCCGTGCACGATCTGCGACAGCACGTGGTCGATTCACACGTGGAGATCTCGGTGCCGGGGCTGCGGCACGACTACGAGGACGTCTTCGGCAACCGGACGACGCGTCTGGACGTGGAATCCGATTTCGACGTGCTCCGGATCGTGGGTCGTTCGGTCGTGCGCGTGCAGGACGTCTCGGCCAACCTGCAGACGGCCTTCGGGCGATATGGCGTGCCGCCCGTTTGGATGCCCTGGCAACGTCAGATCCTCGCACCCTATCTGCTGCCGCCGGAGCTGCCCGAGAGCCAGCTGCGCGACCTCTACGACTACGCGCTGACCTTCGCGAATCGTCAGGGACGGGACCTGCTGCAGACCGTGCTCGACATGAATCGCTCCATCTATCGCGAGTACCGCTACGTCAGCGGCGCGACCACGCTCGCGACGACGCCATTCGACGTGCTGCAATCGCGAAAGGGCGTCTGCCAGGACTTCGCGAACCTCATGATCTGTCTGGCGCGATTGCTGAGCGTCCCTGCGCGATATCGCGTCGGTTACATCTTCACGGGGGCCGACTACGAGAACAAGGTGCAGTCCGACGCGTCGCACGCCTGGTGCGAGCTGTACCTGCCCAATCTCGGCTGGTACGGGTTCGATCCGACCAATGGCGTGCTCGCGGGAAAAGACCACGTTCGGGTCGCGTGCGGCCGCAACTACAGCGACGCGACTCCGACGGCCGGGACCATCTACAAAGGCGGAAGCGGAGAGTCGTTGCGGGTCGAGGTGCGCGTCGAGACCGTGACGGCCTCGACCGACGGCGCGCGTCACGCCGGGTGAATCGTCAGAAGACCGCGAGGCGACGCATGCGGGAGCGCAGTCGCGGGTGCGGGCGTCGCTCGTCCAATCGGTGGAGGCCCGCGGCACGCGCGCGCTCGAGGGCGTCGAGCCATTCCTGGTGTCGCAGGGGGCGCGCGAGCGTCGGGTACCGGTCGGGCTCGCGCGCGACGAGCCCGTCCGGATGGTATTGGTCCATCACGTTCACGTAGGTCTCGGGCGAGATCTCCGTCGCGAGCCACCGGAAGATGCGCTCGCTGTCGTCGACGCTCCCCGGCATCACGAGGTGACGGACGAGCAGCCCGCGACGTGCGAGGCCTTCGTCGTCGAGCTGGAGCGGGCCGACCTGCCGGTGCATCTCGCGAATCGCGGCGCGTGCGTGCTCCGGATAGTCCTTCGCCTTGAGGAGCGAAGCGCTCGCTCGTGGGTCGAAGTACTTGAGATCCGGCATGTAGATGTCGACGACTCCGTCGAGGAGACGAAGGCTCTCGAGGGAATCGTAGGCGCTCGTGTTGTAGACGATGGGGAGCCGCAGACCGTCTTCGATGGCGAGCGGGAGCGCTTCGAGGATCTGCGGAACGACGTGCTCGGGGGTGACGAGATTGACGTTGTGGCAGCCCTGCGATTGCAGCTCGAGCATGATGGCGGCCAGACGCTGGGCGCTCACCTCTTCGCCTGCGCCTTCGTTCGACGTCTCCCAGTTCTGGCAGAAGACGCATTTGAGATTGCACCAGCTGAAGAAGATGGTGCCGGAACCGGCCCAGCCGCGCAGACAGTCTTCCTCGCCGAGATGGGGAAACCAGCTGCCGACGCGAGCGAGACGACCGACGTGACAGACTTTCTTCTCGTCGCGTAGCCGATCGATTCGACAGTCGCGAGGGCAGACCGTGCAGCTCGCGAGCGACGCGATCGATTCGCGCGCGCGCCGGGCGAGCTCGCCGCTTCTCCACGTGTCGAGGTAGGCGGGCCAGCTCATGCCGTCATTCTACCGGGCGCGCGCGATCGAGAAGCGG
>JADZFZ010000953.1 GCA_020854145.1 Deltaproteobacteria bacterium
GGTCGGAGAGCTCCGAGGCTGCGGCACGAGCTCCGTGCGCGCGCGGCGCGGCGTCGACTTCGGTTACCGCGAGCACCTCGTCACGGACCTGCCCGCGCTCTTCTCGTGCGTCCGCGCCCGCTTCGAGAGCGCGCGCGTGGCGGTCGTCGGACACAGTCTCGGAGGGCACCTCGCCACGATGTACGCGGGCGCGAACCCAGCCGCGATCGAGCGCATCGCGCTGCTCGCGTGCGGCACCTCGTTCTACCCATCGTGGGAGGGCTCGAGGAAGCTCGCGATGTTGGCGATGGCCGCGCTGGCTCGCGTGGTCAGCACGACGATCGGCCACTTCCCCGGGCGCCGATTCGGCTTCGCGGGCCGAGAAGCGCGCCGATTCATGCACGAGTGGGCCGACCTCACGACCAAGGGTCGGTTCATCGTTCGCGGGACCGACGTCGACTACGACGCGGGTCTCGCGAACGTGGCGCTACCGCTCCTGGCCGTGTCCTTCGAAGGGGATGTGTTCTCACCGATCGCGGCCGCCGACCATCTGCTCGGCAAGATGCCGCGCGCGGTGATCACCCGACGCCACGTCCGCGCGGAAGAGATCGGAGCACGTTCGCTCGATCACTTCCGATGGGCCAAGCACCCCGTGCCGATCGCGGACCTCCTCGTTCCGTGGCTCCTCGATCGGGAGCAGCCCCGCGGGTAGTGGCCCGAGCTGTCCTTCCACGCGCTGCGCGCCTGCGCACGGACGAGGCAGCAGACGTCCTGCAGAGGGTGCGCATCCGAGTCACCCGCCTGCTCGAGCGCCGTGGTCTGCTCGACGAGCACGACGGCGAGCAACTCACGTTGCGCACCGACGATGCGCTCGCCGACGCGGAGGCCGCGCTCGCGCGCCTCGCGCAGACCGCAGTCGCGCGCAGCCGCCCGCGGGTCCCGAGCTGCGACGCCGCCTCGCCGGGGTCGCGCTGCCGGGCAGACCCGGCTTCACGGTCGCAGGGTGCTGTTGCGCCGCACGGCTACCCACGGCACTGCACTGCAGGGCCTGGCCCGGGATACGGCTTCGTCGGGGCCGCGCCTCATCCGTTGATCACCCGATGTTCCTTCGTCGCGCCGAGGAGGAGGGTTGCCCAGGTCCCACAACACGGAATGGAGCTCCTCGTGCGAACAGTCGTGCGGCTGATCGGTTTGGCCGTCCTCGCCACGTCGGCCGCGTCGGCGCGCGCCCAGGACACCCTCGCGCAGCCTGCGGACTCCGCCCGCGAACGTGCCCGGGGTGACGACGCGCCGTCCGATGAACCGACCTTCGAGAGCGTCACGCGGGCGGTCCGAACGAGGCGCCGGCTCCGCGAGGAGGATCTCGTCGGCGAATACGGCCAGCCACTCTGGAGCACGCACCGTCGGTTCCCGACCACGCGGGTTTACGTGGTGCCGGCCGGCAGCGCGCAATTCGAGTGGTGGCTGGAGCTGAAGCAGAGCCTGCGCGACGCGCAGGCCGCACGGTACCGATCGCAGTACGAGCTCGAGCTCGGCCTCGGTCACCACCTGCAGCTCGACCTCTATCTCACGACGCAGCAGCTCGGGCACAACCCATCGGGGACTCTCTTCGACATCCACGAGGAGAAAGTGGAGCTGGGCTGGGCTCTCGCCGACTGGGACGTCATCCCGACGAACCCGACGCTGTACCTGGAGCTCGTGCGCAGTCACGACGGTCCGCCGCGGGTCGAGGCGAAGCTGCTGTTCGGCGGCGAGATCACCTCGCGGCTCCACTGGGGCGCAAACATCGTCTTCGAGCACGAGCTCGCCGGGAGGGCGCTCGCGAACGAGTACGCGTTGGTCTTCGCCGGTTCGTACACGATTGCGGATCGAGCGTTCTCGCTCGGCCTCGAGCTCAAGCTCGAGATGGTCGATCGCAGCGGCGATCGCTTCGCATTCGCGAGTACGAGGTTCTCGCCGGACCCAGCATCCAGTGGATCCCCGTGCCTGCGATGTTCGTGGATCTCGTGGCGCTCTTCGGAGCCGAGACGGAAGAGGGCGAGATGGGTGAGAGCGAGACCACGCCGCTCGCCGAGCCGACCGTGGTGGTCGGCTGGATGTTCTGATCAGCGGTCGGCAGCGCGAATCTTCCTGCCTTCGAGCGTCAGCTCCCATTCCACGCCGCGGGCGCGCAGCTCGTCGGCGTAGATCGAGCTTCGCCGCAGCCGGCGCGAGAGCGACGTAGCGACCGCCGTCGCGAGCACCAGCGGCAGCACGATCGCGTAGTCGCCGGACAGCTCGAAGACCATCACGATCGCCATCACCGGTGCGTGCGTGGTCGCGGCGATGGCGGCGCTCATCGCGACGAGCGCGTATCCGCCCGCGCCGCCCAGTGCGATCACGCCCATCTGCTCGAGGCCCGAGCCGTACAAGAACCCGAGCGCGCCGCCGAGCAAGAGCATCGGCGTGAACACGCCGCCCGGAGAGCCCGACGAGACCGACGCAGTCGTCGCGACGCTCTTGCCGATCACGAGCAGCGCGACGACACCGACGACGACGCGTCCGTCGAGGATCGCGTTGAGCGGCTCGAAGCCGTTGCCCGCGACCTCCGGAAGAACGGCGATGATCGCACCCGCAACCGTGCCCCCGAGCGCGGCGCGCCACGGTTGCGGCAGCCTCTCGCGACGGAACAGACGCTCGCCGAACGCCAGCAGCTTGCGGAAGCCCAGCGTGCCGAGCGCGACGACGATCCCGAGACCCGCGAAGAGCAGGAGCTCGCCCACGGTCCGCGAAGCGAACGCACGCTGCCCGTAGATCGGACCCGAGCCCACCACGGCGCGCGTGAGCGTCGTCGCGATGGCGGTCGCCACGAGCGCAGGGACGACCGCGCTCAGCGCAGCCACACCGGTGACGATCTCGAGCACGAACAGGACTGCGGCGATGGGTGTGTTGTAGGCCGAGGCGAAACCGGCTGCCGTCCCCGCGGCGATCAGCGTACGCACGTGCTGAGGCGACAGGCGCAGAAGCTCGCCGACGAAGCTGCCGGACGCGCCCCCGAACTGGATCAGCGGCCCTTCGCGTCCGAGCGATCCGCCCGATGCGATCGCGAGCCAGGACGCCAACGACTTCACGAGCGTCACGCGCACGGAGAGCCGTCGCTGGCCGAGGACGACCGCCTCCATCACCTCGCCTACGCCGTGGCCACCGGCCGCCTTCGCGACCAGCAGCGTCATCGTCCCGGCGACCAGGCCGCCGACGCCGGGCAACGAGACGCGAAGCCACCACGGCGCGCTGCCGAGAGCCGCGACCACATCGACCGTTCCGGCCGTGTGGAGCCATACGAAGGCGAGCGCGGCGCGAAACGCGATGGCGAACCCCGCAGCGAGGAGCGCGGCCGCGACGATACCGGTCGCGTAGAGCGGCAGCTCGTAGGGGCGCTCGGGACGCGGCGTCGCAACCGACACGTCGCTCGGGGTCGGCGCGGCTGCGCGCTCCGGCTCCGCGTTCTCCACCGGTCCGTCGTAGTCGCACCGAGCGAGCGGGTCCACTCGCTCGCGAGCGTGCTCGGAAGGCGACGAGCCTACCGCCTGCTCGACGTCGAACCAGCGCGTAGGGTTTTCCCCGATACACGGGACGACCGCGACGCGACAGCTTCGAGAGCTGGAGGACGCAGGCTTTCGCCTCGGCGCCACGACGGCCGAAGCGGCCTGGGCGTGCACGGCGGCAGGCGGGGCGTTCCAGGTCGTGAGGGAGGTGCCCGGGCCGATCCCCATCATCGCGCGCTGCTCCGTGCCTCCTCTCGCGGTGCCCAACGTAGCGGGGGGCGTCGAGGCCGGCTTCTGTGCGGGTCGTGGCCGTGGACGAGCCGGATCACACTGGGGGAGTGCAGCGTGCGCTCGACGTGGCGAGCCGTGGGAGGAGACGCCGAGCTCCGGCTCCACGGGGACGGTGTCCCGCTGCGCCTGTCGTTCATGATGAGGTCGGCGGCGGGCGTCCGCGCTCTCGGTCCCCTCTGACGGTGTCGCCTCCTCAGCGCAGGCGCCGGAGGAGCTGCGCGATGGACAGCGCCTGGACGCCGGGGCTGAGCGCCGTCGTGCGCGGCGCGCTCTCGCTCTCCTGGTGCACGACCGCGGCCTCGACGTCGTAGCCGTCGATGGCGTGGCGCAGGCGCGACGGCGAACGCGCGTCGGCGGGGACCACGGTCCGCGACGCCTTCGCCTCGACGAGCCACAGACGCCGGTTGCCCGCGGGGACCACGAAGTCCACCTCGAGCCCCTGCTGATCGCGGAAGTAGTACAGATCCTTCGCATGGCCGCGGGCGAGCTGGTGCTTGATCAACTCCGACGCGACGAAGCCCTCGAACACCGCCCCGCGGAACGGAGACGACCGCAACGTCGCCTCCGACTCGATCCCGAGCAGGTGACACGCGAGGCCGCTGTCCGCGACGTAGAGCTTCGGCGACTTGACGAGGCGCTTGCCGAAGCTCTCGAAGAACGGTGGCACGAGCAGGATCTGCCCCGTGACCTCGAGGATGCTCATCCACTCCGAGATGGTGGGCACGGACACGCCGAGGGGCGCGGCCAGGTCGGATCGGTTGAGCATCTGCCCCGTCCTGCTGGCGACGAGCGCGAGGAAGCGCCGAAACGTCGCGAGGTCGCGGACGTTGGTCACGGCGCGCACGTCTCGCTCGAGATAGGTCTGGACGTACGAGCGGAACCAAGTGCCCGCCGCCGCGGGGCGGGCGACCGCCTCCGGGTAGCCGCCGCGCAGCACCGTCACCCGCGGTGACTCCGCACGCGACAGCGGCAGGAGCTGGAAGACCGCTGCCCGGCCCGCCATCGACTCCGTCACGCCGCGCATGAGCCCCGCCTCCTGGGAGCCCGTCAGGATCCACCGACCCTTCTGCGAGGGAGCCCGGTCGATCCTGGCTCTCACGTAGGCGAAGAGCTCCGGAGTGTTCTGGATCTCGTCGAGGATGGCCGGTGTCCGCACGCCGTCGAGGAAGCCGCGCGCGTCGTCGCGAACACGCGCGACCAGGTCGGGATCCTCCAGGAGGTGGTACGAGGCGTTCGGGAACAGCCTGCGGAGCAGGGTCGTCTTCCCCGCTCGGCGCGGCCCCGTGACGATGATCGCGCCGAACGCCCGGGACGCGCGTCGCAGCTCGTTCGCGATGAGCCTGGGCACGAACTGCATTTGAGTTTTCTAAAGTTGTGTCTTCGATAAGTCAACATCGCTCCGACGCAGAGCGAACGTGCGAGACGACTCGCTGCGCCGAGACGCGCCGTTGCGCCGATGGGGCCCGAGCGAACCCGGCTCCGCTCGACGTCGACGACGCGCGTCGGGGCCGCGTGGGGCGCGTCTGGGCGAACAGGTCCGCCACGGCGACGCACAATCCAAGCAGCGTCGCGTGCTCGGGCAGCAGCCGCCTGACTCCCCCTTCGGAACGGGGAAGCCTCGTCGTGCTGCTCGCCACGGCGGCTCGGCCGTCGGTCCGTGGCGAACGCGAGCCCGAGCGCGGGCACCACGAGGCCCTCGATGTCCCGGATCGCGACCGGCCCGGGCGTGGTCGCGTACCCGAGGATCACGTGGCCGCCCTCGCGACTCGCGCGCATCGTTCCCGGGACGCCCAAGGCACATCCCAAGATGACGGCCGCCGTGGCCGACGCGTGGGCCGGTCGGATGCGTCTCGAGCGCACGGCGCAGGCCTCGCCTCCCGGGACGCCTAGCGCAGACGCAGCACCCAGGCGTCCTCGTCGATCGCGTTGATCAGCACGAACGCATCGAGGGACGTGAAGTAGCGGAACCTGCCGTTCGTGCCGTTCGCTTGCGGCTCGTCGGGACCGCCGTCGAGCGTCCGACGCTCGCAGGTATCTGCGACCGCATCGACGACGTAGACGGTGCTGCCGCCGGCCCAGCCGACGAGCTTCTGCTCGACGGGATCGTAGGCGAGCCCGGGATAGTTCGAGCCGACGAGCTCGGGACAGCCGGTGAGCGCGAGGTCGGCCTCGGCGTAGTCCGCGCCTTCGGTGAGATCGATGGAGCGGGCGAGGCCGTCGCCGATCACGACGAAGCGGCGCGCCGCGAGGTCCACGCGACCGACGAACGCGTAGCTGATGCCGCCGCCGACGTTGGAGTCGGCGAGGAAGCGATAGGTCCCCGTCTCGAGCTCGAACGCGAAGAACGCGTACGTGTCGTGCAGGAAGACGAGACGGGTGAGCGGATCGTAGTCGGAGGCCGCGATGCCCTCGGTGCTCAGCGAGCGCCTCGCCGGATCGACCCGCGCCTCCACCCTCGCCCATTCGCGGGTGGTGACGTCGAGCGTCCACGTGTCGCCCAAGGCTCCGCAGTCCATGCCGGCGTTCTGGCCGGACCACGCCACCATGAGGCCTGCGTGCTCGACGAACGCGAGATTGTCGTACGTCGCGCGCGACTGCGGCCGACCGTCGGGCAGCACGGACACACACGCGTCGGTCACGGGATCGCTCGGCTCGGTCAACCGCGACACGGTCGCGGCGCCGACGTCGAGCGCGTAGACCTCGTTTCCGAAGTAGTTGCTGCCGCCGCCACCGCCCCACACGAGCATCCGATCGTGGCGCGTGTCCGCGATCCCGCCGGACCAGCCGGACACGACGGCTTCGCACCCGACGACGCCGTGCAGGTCCTCGCGCGCCGGGCACACGTCGAGCAGCTCCGTGCCTGCCAGGCGGCTCCAGCCCGCGGCCTCGCTCGCGCAGACGACGCCCCGCTCCATGCACAGGCTCGCGATCGCCGTCGGCGTCGGGCCGGGATCGTCCGTGCAGACGGTGAGGCCGCGGCGCATCACGAGCGTCGGCGCCTCCGTCGGGCACATGCCGCGATCGGGACCGGTGCCCGCCGCGTAGACGCAATACGCGTGACCGTCGATCACGTGGAGCGCCGCGCCGTCCGAGCAGCTCTCCACCGCGGCGTCGTCGCAGCCGAGCGCGAGCGACACGAGCGTGACGACGCACGCCGACGCGATCGGCGGATGGCGTGACGACCTCCGTCGTGCGCGCGAGTCGACGGCCGCGGCGCCGATGCCCACACACCAGAGGTTACCGGTTCCCACGGTGGCGCGCCGGGAGTCGCGACGTCCTGCGAGGCCTGCGGGATGCGCGATCGCGCCGCTCCGGAGCTCGGGCCGTCGACGAGGCGTTGTCGACCTGCGTCTGGACCACCGCATGTCTCAACCCGGAGGACAGCTTCGGAGGCGGCGCACCGAACACCAACGTCGGCTCGTGCATCGCGACGTTCGTGAATCAGCACACGCAGAGCGGCGAGCCCGTGGAGCCCTGGGACGACTTCTGCGACTGTGTTGCGGCCGGGCCGTCGGGCTGCGAGGAGCTCCGCGCCTGCCTGCTCGCCCGCAACGCCATCTGCGCGCTCCCGGTCGTCCCGAGCGAGATGCCCGACTGGATCGAGGGCGTGCTCTGTCCGGACGGCAGCCGATCGTGCGACGGCTCGTGTCTCGAGACTTGCTCCGATCCAGGCACGCGGGTCTGCGCGCCCGACTCGAGCGCAATCCTCGAGTGCACTGCCACCCCGACGGGGGCCCTCGTACGTCGCACGATCCCGTGTGGTCGAACGAACGCGCCTGGCTCGTGCACCGACCTCATGGGCGCTGCCGTCTGTCTCGCCGGCGAGGTGGGCTCGTGCTCGGGAACCTCCGCGTCCTGCGACGGTTCCGTGGTCACGTTCTGCCAGCGCGGGACTCAGGTCGTGTTCGAGTACGCGAGTGTGGGGCAGGCGTGCGACCCGATGCGGGGCTGCGTCCAAGGAGCCGAGTGCACGTTCATGGACGACGTGTGCATGGGCAACACGCTCCGTACGTGCGTGAGCGGGCACCGCCGCGACATCGACTGTACGACCCTCGGAGGAACCTGCGGCACGGTGCGCGGTGCGCGCGACGCGTGCTCGGCGCCGTGACCGGGAGACGAGCTCTTCGCGGGGCGTGACCCAAGCGCCCGGGCAGCGCGACGCGGAGTTGACTCTGCGGATGCCGGTTGGCGCTCCCGTGCGTGACCTGCCCACCGGGCGTGGTTGCGTCACGCGGCGACGAAGCGCATCCCGACGGCGGCGGCGAGCGCGCGATGGGCGGCGCTCGTTCCGATCAGCGTGCTGGCGGCGAGGTCGAGCGCGCGACCGTGCGCGAGCGAGAGCACGAGACCGGGCAGGGGCGGGCGGCACCAGCAGATGGGAGGGCCGCCCCCGTGAGGGCAGA
>JADZFZ010000954.1 GCA_020854145.1 Deltaproteobacteria bacterium
CGCAAGAGCTGCAGTCAGGCGTCGCTCGAGTGTCCGCATCCGCATCCGCGCGGCGCGCAGTCGGTCAACGCGCACTGGCTGCGATCGAAGCTGCGCGGCATACGCCAGAGCGTCCCGGATCAGCTCCTGCCGGACCTCCTCGCCGACCCTACGGGCTTCCGTGATGGTCTGAACGCGGAGCAACTCGGCCAGGAGGCGCTCCGCCTCGTCGCCGGGTTCGAACCGCGCCAGCAGGTCGCCGTGGACAGCGGTCGACTCGGCCGAGGCTGACTGGGCTGCGACGACCGATCGACGCCGGCCCCGCCGACGCCGTGGCTTCGTCGGACTCCTCGAATTCGAGGCCGGAAGCTCTCGGAGGCGGGTCAGCCATTCTTCCGTGCCAGGGAGATTGGTCAGGTCCATGTTGGGGAACCGGCCCTTCGGCGGCGGCTCGCTACCCGAACTCATCCACACAGTATGCGCGCGTCGCCGCTGCACGAAGGAGGAGGCAGCGCAGACAACCGCGGCTCATCGAAACCAACGGACGGCCCACCGCGGCGGCTCGCCGCCGGATGGTCTCGACGGAGTCGGGGAGTGGCGTCGACGGTGCTGTCCATGGTGCGCGCTCCACCGGCCCCGCAGCGGGAAGATCGCGATGCGGTTGCGTCGGGCGAGATCAGCCCCGGAGCCCGACCCCCGATCGTGATCGAGCGAGCCCACGGCCCGGAGGTCCGGACCGAAGGTCCATTGCCGGAATCGCTCCCACTGCGTTCCCCATCGGGCTCCGCTGCGGCCCTGTCACCACACCAACCTCGGACCGACGTCGCGCAGAACCGCTCTTCTCACCTCGTAGTCCGGCATCATCATCGCCAGCGCTCGCCAGAACCTGGGCGTGTGGTCGACGTGGCGCAGGTGCACCAGCTCGTGCGCAACGACGTACTCGAGCACGCGCTTGCTGGCACCCACGATGCGCCAGTTCAGGCGCAGCTCGCCCGAGGGTGAGCACGAGCCCCAGCGACGTCGCTGCTCGACGAGCGAGACCTTCGACGGCACCAGGCCGGTGCGCACTGACCATCTCCGCACGAGGTCGGGCAGTCGTTCGGCGGCACGCCCGCGGTACCAGCGGACGAGTTGCTGCCGCACGGCAATGGGATCGCGAGCGCCGACGCGGACCACCAGGCGGCCGTGGTCGAGCACCGCTCCTTCGTCGTCATCATCACCAACAATCACGACGCGCAGCAGATGTTGGCGCCCGGCGTAGAGGAACGTCTCGCCAGAGACGAACTCGCGTTTTGCAAGCGGTGGTGGTCGATCGCTCGCGCGCCGGAGGTGGACGACGATCCAGCGAGCCTTGGCCTTCACGATTCGGTCGAGCCTGTCGATGCTCGTGTTGCGCGGCGCGGCCAGGACGACGCCATCGTCGGGATCCACGGCGACGGACACGGTCTTCACTCGCGAGGTGCGGTGCACGACGTAGTCGATGCGCGTCCCGCCGAACTGAATCGAGGACGTCTCGATCAACGGACGCCCTTTCTCACTTTGAGGAGGTCGACGAGCTGGCCCGCCAGCGTCTCGACGCGGTCGGGCTCGTAGCCGGACGCGCGAAGCAGGCGCTTGAGCTTCTTTCGCATCTCGCGGTGGACGTCGTCCTTGTGGATCCAATCGATGATCGTCGTCTCCGGCTCGACGGTCTCTTCGAGCAACGTCGCCAACTCTTTCTTCGATTCGTCGATCCGTTGGTACCTCGGAACCGGCTCGGCGATGCCGGTGGTCGTGATGATCCCGTAGATGGCGTATGCGACCGGCGTCATCCCGACGTCCTCGGCAGCCTTGGCGCGACCGCGCATCTCCTTGACCAGGGCGTCGAGCAGCTCGAGCTGTTTCGCGGCGTCGATACGCTTCTGCTTTCGGTCCTCGATGATCTGTTCGAGGCGCTGCCGCAGGCTCGCGTAGAAGACAGGGTCGTCGCCGAGATTCACGTGAATCGCCTTGCGAAGGCCGTGCTCCATCTCGCTGGCCTTGGCTTCGGGGGTCTTGAGCGCGTCGACCTTCTCGTCGAATGCTTTCGAGAAGATCGAGACCTCTTTCACGAGGATCTGGATCCCGTCGGCGACGATTGCGTCCTCGATGAGCTTGCGGACTTTCGCTCCGCAATCGGACACGTCGAGCGTCTCGTCGCGGAATCGAGCGCGGGCCGCTTGCCGGATCTTGCCGAGCCAGCGCGCGTCCTCGACGTACGGCAGGGCTCGCGTGTCGGGCAACAGCATGTCGAGCGACGCGCTGAATCGGCGGAAGGCCTCGTCGAACTCGGCGCGCACGTCCTCGGGCTCGATAACACGGAGGCACGCGTCGAGATCCTTGCGGTCCTTCACACGGACGAAGAAGCGCACGACGACCGCGTGCCGGGCCTCGAGCCGCGGCAGCTCGTCGCCCTTCGGCTCCATCGCGCCCTTCACGTCCGATGGTGAAAAGATGGCCAGCGCCTCCTGGAGCGCCTCGGAGACGCCCCAGTAGTCGATCACGAGCCCGTACGTCTTGCCGTCATTCGTGCGGTTCACGCGCGCGATGGCCTGCAAGAGCGAGTGCTCCTTCAGCGGCTTGTCGAGGTACATCACCTGCTCGACGGGGGCGTCGAACCCCGTGAGCAGCATGTCGCAGACGACGAGGATCGAGAGCGGGTCAGCCTTCTTGAGGAAACGCTCGACCAGATCGCGCCGCTGATCGGGAGAGGTGATGTGCGGGCGCAGATGCGCCTCGTCATCGTTCGAGCCGGAGATGACGACCGCCGACTGCGGAGCGTTCAACCGATCGAGCGTCTCCTTGTAGAGCACCGCCGCGTCACGGCTGACGGCAACGACCTGCGCCTTGAACCCATTCGGCTGGATGAACTTGGTGAAGTGCTCGAGGAGGTCGAGGCATACGGCCTCGATGCGCTTCGGTGCCGATGCGATGGCCTCCTCGGTCGCGTACTTCTTCTTGATGGCCTCGCGCTCCTCTTCGGTGCGATCGGCGAAGACGCGGTCGAACAGCTTGTCCAGCGAGGCACCGACGATTCGCAGCTCGGGCAGCCGACCTTCGTAGAAGATCGGGACCACGGCGCCGTCGGCGACCGCCTGCTCGATGGTGTACCGGTCGATGTAGTCGCCGAAGGTCCCGAGGGTGGAGCGGTCCGTCTTGTCGATCGGCGTGCCCGTGAACGCGAAGAACGCAGCGTTCGGGAGCGCGTGCCTGAGGTTCGCCGCGAGCGACCCGTACTGCGTGCGATGCGCCTCGTCGGTCAACACGAAGACGTTCTTCGCCGTCGTGAGCACGGGGTGTTTCGCATTCACCGAGCCGGCGCTCGCCAGCTCCTGGAACTTCTGGACGGTCGTCATCACCGTCTTGCCCGTTGGCCCCGAGAGGAGCTTCCGCATCTCGCGGACGCTCTCTGCGCGCTGAGGGTTCGGGAAGCCGCAGGACTGGAACGTCTTGGTGATCTGGTCGTCGAGATCGCGACGGTCGGTGACGATGACGATGGTCGGGTTCTCGTGCGTCGGGTCGAGCCGGAGCTTGACCGAGAGCCACAACATCGTCAGCGACTTGCCCGAGCCTTGTGTGTGCCACACGACACCGCCGCGATCCTCGGGTTTCGTCCTCGTGCGCGCGCGCTCGACGCCGCGATTCACTGCGCGGTACTGCTGGTAGCGAGGGATCTTGCGGACGACCTTGCCCGTGCTCGCGTCGCGCTCGAAGGCGACGAAGCTCCGCGTCAGGTCGAGGAGATTGTCCGACGCGAGCACGCCGCGGAAGAGAACGTCTTGCGGAGTAGGCGTGCGATCGAGCTTCGTCGCGAGCGCCTCGTCGCTCTCCGGATAGGTTGTCTTCCACTCGCCGAAGAACCGCTGTGGCGTTGCGATGGTCCCGACCGACGCTGCCTGCCCGCAAGTCGCAACGAGCACCTGACAGGTATGGAACAGCGCGGGCGCGCCGAGGTCGCGGTACTTCTCGCCCAACTCCTGGTAGCGATGCAGCTGCTCGACCGCCTCGTGGAGCCACTTGTCTCCGAGCGTCGGGCTCTTGCACTCGACGACCACGAGCGGGATGCCGTTGACGAAGAGCACCACGTCCGGGCGGATCGCTGTCTTGCTGCCCTTCACCTCGAACTGCTGCGTGACAACGAACTCGTTCCGCTTCGGGTCGTCGAAGTCGATGAAGCGGACGGTTCGGCTTCGGCGATTCCCGCCCTGGTCCTCTTCGAGCGCGATGCCGTGGACCAGCATCGTGTGCGCCTTCTCGTTCGCTTCGAGGAGGCTCACCGCAGCGATGCTCGTGAGCGTGCGGACGGCGCGCTGGACGTTGTCCTCGGAGAGGCCCGGGTTGAGGCGCCGGAGCGCCTTCGCGAGGCGGCCCGGGACGACGACCTCGATCATCGAGTCGCGCTCGGTGATCAGCGTCTCGGGCGCGACGTAGATCCAGCCGAGGGCAACGAGGGTCGCGACGGCGGGGTCCTCGGAGAGTCCGGCCTCATCCCATCGCGCGCGGGTCATGCGGTCGCACCCGTGAGGAGGCGATGCGCGAGCGCTGACTTGAGCTTCGCGGTCGCGGTGATCCCGTCCATCGTCCGCGCGATGTATGCGTCCACGGCGGACAACAGCACGGCGATGCGGCGCTGCTCACTAAGCGGGGGGAGAAGGACCGGGAACTCGCGAAGTGTCCCGAGGTTGATGTGCGGAACACCGGTTCCAGTCGTGTGCACACGGATCCAGTCTTGAACGAACTCGGATTTGAACCAGTGAAGAGCGAACGCACGATCGATCTTCGCAACATCGAGCGTCGCCTTCATCTGGCTCTGCGACAACAGGAAGCGAGGGTGCGGGGAGTCGAGTGGCAGAAGGCCGACTTGGCCCAGGGTACCCCGTTGGGTGAAGACGACATCTCCCGGGAAGGCCAGATTCCGTTCGAGCGACCGAGCCTTCGCCTCGGTGACGTATGCGAACTCGCGCTCGTCGATCATCACACCAGACACCGGCATGTTTGACCCCCGGAGCACGGGAACGCCCGACTGCACGTAGTCCTTCCGGGTGAGGTCGGACCCGAACGGGCCACCCACGCACGACCCCCGCCCCGGGGCCAGCACGTCCGCGAGTCGTGTCGTCTCCCATCCGTCGCGCGCGAACAGGTGGGCAGCAATCGCCGCTCTTGCGGTGCGAAGGCACAAGAGCACCGCTTCCTGGCGCGAGCGCGTCGTGTCCATCGCCGACAGCACCACGGCGATGCGGCGCTGCTCGTCGAGGGGCGGGAGAAGCACCTGGAGAGACTTGAACACCGGCATGTACACGGTGTTGTGGGTGCTCCCTGCACGCAGGCGCCTCCACTCCGGTTGCATGAAGCGCAGGAGCTGCATCAAGTAGACGTTGTGGACCTCTGGGCCGCAGACGTAGTTCGCGAAGTCCTGACTCGTGGCCATGTCGTGGCCGAGGATCGTCACCTTGCCGACCGTGGCTGTCCGAGAAACGACGACCGTTCCACCCGGAAGGACGCGCGCGGACGAGTTCGCGAGACCGCGCTCGTTGATGTTCTCCGATGTCTCGACAATCACCGGGTCGTCGAGACGGTCGGTGTCGCCGAGCGAGACCCACGGCACGGTGCCGCCCCACCATGATGGTTCGCGGCGGCTGGGCGTGTGGCCGCTCTCCAGCCGAGCGACGGTCGTGAGCCGCACCAGTCGCCAACCGCGCGGGACTGCGGGCGGCATGGGATCGAGGCGTCCGAACTGCCAAACGGCCCCGTCGAGCGGCGTGCCTTGGTGAAGCTCGTCCGGGACAGCGTAGTGCTCAGCCATCGAGCCCCATCTCCTTGAGGAGCCGGTCCATCTCCGCCTTCGCAACGTCGCGCGCAGCCTCTGCCTCGCGCAGACGCCGCAGCGCCTCACCCACGTCCATCACCTCGGCGGCCTCCGCCGTCGCCACGTAGCGCGTGATGTTCAGGTTGAAGTCGTTCTTGCGAACCTCCTCGACGGGCACGACGCGCGCGTACTTCTCGGCGTCCTTGAAGGCCGCGAACGCCGCCGCGATCTTCTTCACGTCCTCGTCGCGGAGATAGTTCTGCGCGCTTCCCTCACGGAACTGGCGCGACGCTTCGATGAAGAGGATCTTGCCCTTCCGGTTGGCGGGCTTCGCGCGGTTGATGACGAGGATCGCCGCCGGGATACCAGTGCCGTAGAAGAGATTTGGCGGGAGGCCGATGACCGCCTCGACGAGGTCGTCTTCGATGATCCCCCTCCGGATGTCGCCCTCGGCCGCGCCGCGAAAGAGCACGCCGTGCGGCATCACGACCGCGAGCATCCCCTTCGTCGTGAGCGTGGCGATCATGTGCTGCACGAACGCGAGGTCGCCCTTGCCCTTGGGCGGCACGCCGAACCGGAAGCGCCCCCACGGGTCGCGCTCGGCGTACTCGCGGCCCCATTCGTCGAGGGAGAACGGCGGATTTGCGCAGACCCGATCGAACAGCATCAGCGCGCCGCCCTCGACGAGCTTCGGATCCCGGATGGTGTCGCCCTTCTCGATGCGGAAGTCGCGGATGCCGTGGAGCAGCATGTTCAGCTTCGCGATCGACCACGTGCCGAGGTTCTTCTCCTGCCCGAAGAGCGACAGGTTCTTCGGGTTGCCGCCGTGCGCTGACACGTAGTTCGCGCACTCGATCAACATGCCGCCCGAGCCGCACGTCGGGTCGCAGATGCGCATCCGCTCGGTGGGCGCGAGCAGCTCGGCGATCAGCTGCACGACCTTGCGCGGTGTGTAGAACTCGCCGCCTTTCTTGCCGGCGTCGTCAGCGAACCGCTCGATCAGGTACTCGTACGCGCGCCCGAGCATGTCGGGCTCGGAGAGGCTCGCGTTCCGGAGATCGAGAAGCGAGAAGTGCTGCACGAGCCGGGCGAGCACGGCGTCGCGCTGCTTCGCGTCGCCGAGCTTCCGCTCGTCGTTGAAGTCCATCCCGAGGAGCACGCCTTCGAGCGCCTTGGCGTTCTCCTCCTCGACGACAGCGCACGCCTTGTTCAGGACCTCGCCGATGCCCTGCGCCGCCTTCTGGATCGTCTTCCACCGCGCGCGCGGCGGGACGAAGAACTCGTGCTCGTCGCGATCCTCGGGGTCGCTGCCCGCCGCGACGATGGTCTCGCACTCCTCGTCGAATCGATCGGAGAGCCGCTTGAGGAACAGCAGCCCGAAGATGAAGTTCTTGTAGTCCGACGAGTCGATCGAGCCACGCAGGATGTCCGCGGCCGACCAGAGGTGCGCCTCGAGCTTCGCGGGCGAGAGCGTCTCGCCGGGCGCGATCGCGATGTCTGCGACGGTGGGCTTGCCGTTCGTCTTGCGCGCCCTCGGTCGCGGGTCAGCTGCCACCGACGACTTCGTCGTGATGCGCTCGATGAGGAGTGCCTTCTCGCGACCGTCGTCGTGGAGCCCGAGCGCGCGACACATGTCCTTCAGCCGACTGCGCGACAGGCCAGCGAGCGCATCGGCGAGCGCGATCTTGGACGCCGTCGCGAGCGCGTCGACCAGCCCGTCCTTCGATCTCCGATCGGTGACCACGACTCCGAACCGATCGACCAGCTGCAGCAACTCGTCGCGCTTGAGCTGCGCGAGCACCTCGTGTTTCGTCCCCATCGCGGGCCCGATGATGCCGGGCAGAGCGACGGAGGGGAACCTCCGTTGGTGACGTTGGTGAAGATGATGACGCTCTCGTAGCGGCATCGTCATCATCATCATCAAGTGGATCGACTCGCGACCGCTGCACCTGCGACGGCCAAACGCCCAAGCTCTGGCGCCGCTGGGCGTGCCGAGGTCAGCTTCGCGTGCGTCGCCGTTTCCGCGGCTCGTTCGTCGAACGTGTGGCGTAGTCCATCACCGTTTCCGCGACGCGCAGCACTTCGTCAGCAACGGCCGGAGGTAGCGCCGCGAACCTGCTGGCGAGCGCCTCCGATTCACCCTTGTCGCATCGCACATGCAGCAAGTCGTTCGGGTTGCAGCGCAGCGCTTCGCACAGCTTGACCAACGTGGGCACGGAGGGCATGACGATGCCGCGCTCCATCCGCGAGACGAACTCCGTCGACACGCTGATGCGCTCGGCGAGCCGTGCCTGGGATAGGCGCGCATCGAGCCGCCGTCGGCGCAGCTCGCGCGCATAACGATGCTGGAGGTCACGCACCCAGCCCGAGTATCGAAACGGGTGGCGACCGCGGACAGGACGCTACGATACGGCATGTCGTACTGAGGATTGACGCTCGTGCGATGCCGCGGGAGCATCGACCACCGAGGGGTCGCGACGTTGACGTTCGACATCGGTAGCGTCGTCCACGATCGGTATCGGGTCGTCCGCAAGATGGGCGAAGGCGGCATGGGTGCCGTCTACGAGGTCGAGCACGTCCAACTCGGCCGAAAGCTCGCACTCAAGACTCTGCATCCAGAGTTGGCCCGAAGCGCCGATGTGGTCGCGCGGTTCCAGCGTGAGGCGCGTGCGGCGGCAGCCGTCGGCTCACCACACATCGTCGATGTGGTCGATCTCGGCACCGCCGACGGCTCGCCCTTCATCGTGATGGAGTTCCTCGACGGCGGCTCGTTGCGCGACCTGCTCGAAGAGCAGGGCCAGCTCGCGATCCCCCGCGTGCTCGCCATCGTCACGCAGTGCTGCAAGGCGCTCGCGTCTGCTCACGCGAAGGGCATCGTCCACCGTGACCTGAAGCCCGACAACATCATGCTCGTCGATCGCGACGGCGCCGACTTCGTGAAGCTCGTGGACTTCGGGATCGCGAAGCTGGTCGAAGACTCGATCGCGCTGGACGCAGTCGCGACGACACGCACGGGCATAACGATGGGCACGCCCCAGTACATGTCGCCCGAGCAGATTGCCGGCGAGAGCGACATCGACGCGCGCGCGGATGTGTGGGCGATGGGCGCCGTTCTGTTCGAGCTGCTGACGGGCAAGCCGCCGTTCGAGGCGACGACCATGCCGATGCTCGCCGTGAAGATCCACTCGGAGAAGACGCCGAGCGTTCGGGACCTTCGGCCCGCGATCCCCGTGCGCCTCGACGCGATCGTGCAGAAGGCCCTAGCGAAGGAACGCGCCGAACGCTTCGCGACCATCGCCGACTTTGGTGCCGCGATCGACGCATTGAAGATGACGCCCGCCGCGACCACGCAGAAGCCGGCGGGAGCGTTCGACTACGACGACGAGACGCGCGTCGACACTGAGCCGGCGGGAGCGCGCACGACAGGCTCGCGCGTCTCGACGACTCCACAGGCGTGGGACGTCGATGACTCGCGACCTCCCCGGCGCGCAAATCGCGTCGGACTCTTCGTTGGCATCGGAGCGGTCGGGCTTCTCGCGGTGGGTGGCGGTTTCGCTCTCGCACTCGCGTTCGGAGGACCCGACGAAGCGCGACGGCCGGCCACTACGCTGTCCGAAGCACTCGGGGATCGCTCGGTCGGAGGTGCTGCACCGCCCGTCGCGACCGTGGGGAGCGAGCGCGCGACGGCTGCTGTTGCCGAACCCAACGCCGCGATCCCCCCCGGACCAGCACCGCCGTCGGTGCCCGTACCCGACCAGCGACGCGAGGCCGATGCACCTGTGGTGGAGCGTCGTGCCGAGCGTACGCGAGCGGCCACGTCGCGGCGCGAACCCACGGGCGCGTCGTTGCGAGCATCGTCGGCAGTCGAGTCGCTGCCTCCCCCGTCCGAAACGACGCCGCCGCGTGCACCGTTGTCGGCGAGCGAGCCCCCGCGACCTGCAACCGCCCGCCGCATTGCGATCCGGAACACTCGCCAGCTCGCGGTCACGGTGTCTCTCACGTGCGGCGACGGCGCGCCGATCAGCGTGCGCGTGCCGGCCGGCGCGACGCGCACCGTGACGGCTGATGGCCCGTGTCGGTCTCGCTGCGACGACGGTGTCTCGGTCGGCTCGCTGTGTGGGACGCGCCTCGCGGCGGGCGCAACCAGCCTGGTGATTCGGTGAAGGGACAATGAAGCGACTCGTGTGGATGGCTGCCGCGGCAATGGTCGCGACGGCGAACGGCGCGGCGACTGCACAACAGCGTACATGCGTCGACGAGACAACGCCGCCGCCAACGGCGGGCGAGCAAGCCGAGTGCTGGTTCGGTCGCCAGGACTATGTCCAGGCCGCGGGGTGGTGCGAACGCGCCGACCTCTCCGACGAAGCGGCGGGCAACCTCTGCTTCACCGCGTACGTTCGTTCGGGTCGCTTTGACGACGCTGCACGTGTCGCGGGAACGCTCGAACGCGTTCGACCGGCCGCTCGTGCCTGTCACGCCGCGTTCACGACGGGCGTCCGCGTCCGCCTCGTGCCGAACCCGACGAGCGGAGTCGTGACGGTGGACGACGAAGCCTACGGACGCGGCGACGCCGAAGTGCTCCTGTCGCCGCCGTTCTGGGATCACCACGTCGCGGTCAGCTTCGAGGGACGCCGCGTCGCGGTTTCGGCGCAGCGGCTACGACGTGCGCTCGACGCAGAGACATGCGCAGCACGGGACGTCGTCGTTGCCGAGCCGAGCGGGGAATCGTCCGGCAGCGGCCCGCCGATTGGGGGCATTCTGCTGATCGCCGCGGGTGGCGGCGCAGCGATAGGCGGCACCGCGATGATGTTGATCGCCGACGGCAACGCGCAGGATGTGCGGGACGCCGCTCCGGGGACCGCCTGGACTGACGTCGAGGACGAGCACCATTCTGTCGGCCCTCTGCGGTATGGCGGCGCGGCCCTGATCGGTGTCGGCGCCGCGGCGGCGCTCCTCGGGCTCGCGCTCACCTTCAGGCTGTTCGAGGCCGACGACGGCCCTGCCCGCGCGCAGCTCGACATCGGTGCCAATGGTGTCGCCATTCGGGGAAACTTCTAGATGACGACGCGCGTGGGTTTGATCATCACTGCATTGGCGGGGGCGCTTGCAACCGGCTGCACCACGGCCGAGCCGCGCGGAGACTGGGACGGCTTCTTTAGTTGTTCGAGCGGCCGCAGCGATGATTGCCCCGAGCAAGCGCCGCATTGCATCGAAGAAAGGTGCCGATCTACGGAGACACCGCCGGGAACCGACGGCGCGACGCCACCGCCCGTCTCAGGAACCGACGCAGGAGGGACTGACTCTGGGCCGTCTCCAGACGGTGATGCCGGATTGCCCGCAAGCGATAGCGGACCACCGCTGTCGGATTGTGGCGATCCTCGATGCTTCGTGTCCCCTGCGTGCCCGTGTGAAGGCGGCGTGTGCTCGCTGGGCGATGACGGGGCGACCGAGTGCCGCCGACCGGGACCCAGCGGAGAGTTAGGAGCATGTCGGGGTCCCAATGCCGACTGCGGCGAAGCGTTGGTCTGTCTGGACCCGGATATGAACGGCGCGGGGCTCTGCCACCG
Organism: Deltaproteobacteria bacterium; assembly: GCA_020854145.1. GTDB lineage: Bacteria > Myxococcota_A > Polyangia > Polyangiales > JADZFZ01 > JADZFZ01. Next base: position 11,371 of record JADZFZ010000954.1, read on the forward strand.
CACATGCGCGGAATCGGCCGATTGTAGCCCTGGGCGCTGCGTCTTCTCGATTGGTAGGTCGGACGTGGGATTCTGCGAGGACGTTTGCAGCGTGTCGGAGCAGGATTGCTCCGTGGGGATCTGCGACGACTACGGCTTCACGTTGTGCGACCGTTGACCGACGACGACGCGACGCTACGAGGCAGTGACAGCTCCATTGAATTGCCCGCCAATCCGCGCCATGCGCAAGCAGCCAATGCGCCGCCGGTTCCCACAGCAATCTGCGCGGGCCCGCCACGAGCGCGGCAGGCAGGAGAGTCGGCCTCGTGCGAGTTCGTCCACCTTAGCAGCCGGGTTCCAGAACCGCGTCGTCAGCTCTGCGACCTTCAGCATCGTCCTGCCCCAAGCTACTTCTTTACCGGCTTCTTGATGAGGAAGTCGGCGCAGCTCTGTTTGTCCCGATGGACGTAAACGACGCGCACCCCATTGGAGCCGGACATCTTCTTCGCGGCGGCATTGTACAAGTTGCGCAGTTCCTGCACGTCGTGCGGCTTCTTCCGGAGGTCCAGCAGAAGCAGAAATCGGCCCTTTGTCGCACCGCCGAGGCTGGAGAGCTTGTTGAGTTCGGACGCGTTCTGCGTCGCGTAGAGCTGAGTCTTGTTCGGGAACGCCTTCGGCACCTCAGCCTCGAGATCTCCGAGGATGCGGGGCGCTACCGCCAGTTCAAGGTAGGCGGGGTTTGTCGTGCGCGTCACCTTGAAGTCGACGGCGGTCCCCCCACCTACCCGTGCCTCGGCTTTGAGGCCCGCGAGCTTCCAAGACAGGAACGCGATCACGAGCGGGTAGAAGTCGATCTCGGTGACGAATCCGGTCGGGTATCGATCCGCTACATCGAGAAGCGCGGCCCCGAGTCGCTTGACGTCGTCGAGCGTGAGGGTGTGGGCATTCTGATTCTTGGCGACCATCGCATCGGAAGGAAGCTACCGCATCGTCGCGCGCGACGTTACAGGGGGCGCCGACGAACTCGTGCACGGCGTCTCGGTCGCTGTCCGAACACAGAGGTTGTCGTCGGTGCGCGTGGGGGCGGCCGTTGAGCCGACCGGCGGATCGCGACGGTCCATCGCACGCAGCGCGTCCTGGAAGTACCCTTCCGAGACCCGAGGGCTGAGCACCCTGCTTGCGCGCTGAGCCGCGTGGCCTCTCGGGATCAGGTTTTCGGGACGAGCCGTCCAGGGCTGCTTGGGTCTGGTGCCGCGGGACGGCTTGCCGTTCGAATTGGCGGCGGCGTGCTACGCGTTGGACATGACGATCACGAAGTCGATCGAGCAACTGTCAGCCGATGATCTCCGAACTCTCGTCGCCGATGGTGTCCGCGAGAGCCGGCTGATCGAGTACAAGGAGTCGCTGCCGGCGGGCACCGACGACGCCAAGAAGGAGTTCCTCGCGGACATCTCCTCGTTCGCCAATGCGTCGGGCGGCCATCTCGTCTATGGCGTGACCGAGCGGCGTGACGCCGCGGGAAAGCCGACGGGGATCCCCGAGAAGGTCGAGGGACTGACCGGCGTGAACGCCGACGCCGAGATACGCCGGCTCGAGGACCTGGTCCGAGCGGGCCTGGAACCACGGATCATCGGGATCCGCCTCCGTGCGGTCGATGGCTTCGCTGCAGGCCCGTGCATTGTCGTACGTGTCCCTCGAAGTTGGGCAGCTCCTCACATGGTCAAGCTCAAGGGCTCGTCGCGGTTCTTCGCGCGCAACAGCGCCGGCAAGTATCAGCTCGACGTCGCCGAGCTTCGCGCGGCATTCGTCCTCTCCGAGTCTTGGGCAGAGAAGCTCCGCTCGTTCCAACGGGAGCGCGTCGCCCGCATCCTCGCCGACGAGACTCCCATCAAACTCAAGTCGGTGGCGCGAATGGTCTTGCACTTGATTCCTGCGACTGCGTTCGATCCAGGTCAGGCGGTCGACGTGGTCGCAGTCGGTGAGCGCCCCGACGACTTGCGTCCGCTCTACAGCATGGGTGGCCGGCACCGCTTCAACGTCGACGGCATCGTTACGTTCACACAGGCCGTCGATGAGGACCGCGCCGCAAACTACACGCAGCTATTTCGCAGTGGTGCGATCGAGGCGGTTGACGCTCAGCTGATGAGGAGCGGCAAGGTGCTCTGGGCGGTGAACTTCGAGCAGGAGATGATCGAAGGCAGCAAGCGGTACGTCGGACTGCTTGAGCGTCTTGGCGTTTCACCTCCCATCGCCGTGCTCACGAGCGTCCTGCGAGCGGAGGGTTTCGAACTCGGAGTCGACAAGAGCCGGTACTCCGCCCCGTGCCCAGAACAGGCCATCGATAGGTCGGTGCTTTGGCTGCCCGACGTGCTCGTCACGGAGTATGCCGAGTTCCACGCCGAGACGGTCCTGCGGCCGGTCTTCGACACGTTGTGGCAGGCGGCCGGCTGGAAACGAAGCCACCACTACGACGCCACCGGTACCTGGGCACCACCTCGTTGAGTGAGGGGCGCGGTACGCGGAGGTCGATCCGAAGCACCTTGGCGGGCCGCTCAGGAAACTCTTCGCGCCCAGCGGTCAAGCGCGGAAGACCGCACCTCCGCGGCGTGAGTGCGTCTGGAGAGCGCGCGCGATGGTCGAGCGCGGCACCTTCAGCGCTACCGCCAGCTCACGCACGGTGCGACCCTCGGCGCGCATCGCGCGGGCGCGCTCGATCGTCGCATCGTCCAGACGACGTGGGCGCCCCCAACGCCGACCCTCGCGCTCCATGCGGTCGCGCGCCGCGGAGATGCGCTCGTTGATCGCGAGCCTCTCCATCTTCGATGCCCACGCCATCACGGCGAGCACGACCTCGGCGGCGGGCCCGTCGAGATCGAAGCCGTCGGAGACCGTCCGGATCTCGACGCCGTGGCGGCGTAGCTCGTCGACCACCTCGAGCGTGTCGCGAATCCCGCTGCGTGTGAGGCGATCGAGGCGGAACAAGTACAGCCGGCGAAGTGCACCGCTGCGCGCGTCTGTTCGCAGCCGGTCCAGCTCCGGCCGCGCGAGCGTGCGTGCGCTCCGCGCTTCCGCGTACCACGTGCCAATCGAGTCGCCGCGTGCGCTGGCGGCGCGCTCGATCGCCAATCGTTGCATCGTGGCGTCCTGGGAGCGCGAGCTGACGCGGACGTAGCCGGCCACGACGAAATCCGCTTCGCCCCTCATCGTGCGGTCGGCCTCGTCAACGGCATGTACGCCAACGTCGTGCGCGCGCGTGCGTGACCCGTGATTCGGCGGAGACCGAGGAGACCGACGTGCGGTGCCTGGAGCGCGAGGACGCCGCGCCGGAAGTCGCGGAGCGACATCGGTGAGAGGCCTGCCCGGAGGAAGCGCCCTCGCACCACCTCGGTGATCGTGCTTGCAGACAGGCGGCGGATCCCGAGGATCCGCGTTCGAGTTGCCGGGACGAACATGGCTCCGATCGTTGGCTGCCGGATGTTCATCCAGGCCGTCAGCCACGCCGCAACCTCCCCCGGGAACCTGACCGGTTGCAGCATGTCGCCGGCCGCGCGGAGCCGATGAAGCCGCAACGACGCCGATGCGGCGTCCCAATCCAGCGCGTCCAGGCGCCGGACATCGACCGCCCGCAGACAACACCACAACAGCAAGATGATTGCGCCGTCGCGGAGGCCGATGACGGTGTTGTCGCGGCACGCCGAGAGGAGCCGGCCGCCGATTGCCGGGTCGATCGGCGGGCCGGGAGGTCGGCACGTCCCGACTCCCCCCAGCGTGGCGAGGCAGGCGTCGAAGACCTCGGGTCGCATCAGACGCCGCGACACGCAGATCTTGAGGATCGAGCGCAGGCCGGAGACGAACCGAGCCGCCGAGGTCAGTGCGTACGACCCGTCCAGCAGCGCTCCCCGGATGGCCGCAGTGTGCTCAGGGCGGAGCGCCCACCATGGCAACCGGTCCGCCGTCATTGCGCCACCGCTCGCGATTCGGGCCAAGCTGCCGAGCGTCGCCAACATCGTTCGGCGGCTGGCCGGCGTGCCGAGACGCTGGAGATACTCCGACAGCACCGGCGCCGAGCTGGCGATGGGTGCGCTCAGGGTCGACAGCTCGCGCGCGACGACATCGAGATCGACGACGGGATTTCTCGCAGGGTCAACACCCTGCGAGAAATCCGGCTTTCCGTCAGGGTCCACCGCCCCCACGGGCTCAAGGAAGAACGTCACTCGTCCTCGTCGTCGTCTTCATCGGCTTCGTCATCATCATCGTCATCATCATCGGCATCGGATTCGTCGGCCTCCTCGTCGCCGTCCTCGTCGTCCGGGCCGACGTCATCGTCCTCGTCCTCGGGGTCGTCGTCATCGTCGAGGTCGTCGTCGACTTCCTTCCCCACGGGCTGTGTCGAGCGACTGGGCACTTGCTCGATCCACTCGTCGGTGATGCGCCTTCGTCGGATCACACGCGTTGTCATGAGTACCTCCTGCAGCGACAACATCCGGTTTCGGCGCTCGGTCGCCAGCTCTCGGCTGCGAATCGGCAGGACACCGGTCACGATGGCGCGCGCGATCAGTCCGACGAGACAGGCGTTTCCGGAGCCTATCTGCCATTCGGTGCATCTCGGCCACCGTCGGTCGCGCACCCGCCCCGACCGCCAGAGCGCGAGCGATGCGGTGCGCCGCCGCACCGGCCCGTCGGAGGCGCCGCACCACTACGACTTGGCGCGACCGCACGCCGTCCAACTCCATCTCGAGATCGCGCTCGCGGGCGACGAGCGCACGCAGTTCCAGTAGGAGACGCTCGATCCTTTGAGTGGAGGACGCATCACCACCGCACACGCCTCCGGCCTCGGCACCGCGACGGCCCACCGAGTCGATAGGCGCACCTGTCCTGCCGGGCATGGCGTCGCTCCGCTTCGCGTCGCTCCGCGGCACGCCCGTCATGACAGCCGCGCCCAATGACCCGCGGGAGCCGTCGCAGCACCCAGGGCGGAGGCGTGTTCCACCACATCGCACACGCCGCACGCGTCACACGACACTCGCCATAGCGCGCCCACGGCCTCGCACTCGTGACAGGCCACGTGAGACTTCGGCTTTGCACGTAGCTCGCGCGAAGCGGTCACAACACGGACGCCGTCCATCGCAACGTACAGGCGGGCAACGAGGTTGGCAGACCACGAGCGCGTCGGCCACGCGCGGACGGCGTGAGCGATGCCGGCGTGTGCGTCGATCCGTCGGATGTCGATGACCACCCGCGGCAGACTCGCCAGAGGTCTGCCGTGCGGCCCCCTGCGGGTACGCAGCCACGTGCGGAGACGCTCGCGACGGCTGACATCGGCGATGCCTCGGAGGACATCGTCGGCGGGCACCTCGTTGAGACGCACGCCAACCAAGCGGAGTGCGCGGCCCCACAGCCACCGGACCAGCACGAGATCGAGCCGGGGCGCGAAGATCACGACGTGCAGGTGCGCATGACCGCGGCCGTTGGAGCCCTCCGAGACGTCGAGCGCGCGAAGGAAGACCAGGTGCTCGCTCGACTCGCCCAGGTCGCGCTCGACGTGCTCGCGGAGAGCGCGGAGGAATCGCGGGAATGCTCTGCGGAGCCGACTGATGTCGAGGGCCACGTCGCCCGAGTGCGGCACCGTGACCGTGAGCTGCGTCTCGCTCCATCCCGCAGACGTTCGCAGCTGCATCCACGGCGCGGATGCCGCGAGCCTGTCCCACGCGCCGACGTAGTGCTCGGCCGCCTCTCTCGACCGAGACCGTGCGCAGTCCGGGCAGAGCAGCCACCGGCCGCAGAGGTCGGGATGGACGATTGGGGCGCCATCAGCCCCCTCCGGTACGGACCCGCAGGCGTCGCACCGCAGCATCCAATGCCGCGTCCCGCATTCGCGGACGCGTTTGACCGCGCCCAACGCGCCGGCAGCGCGTCCCATCTGGATCTCCAGCCGACGCTCGAGAACGCGCAACGCAGCAAAGCTCGGATCCATTTCGGCGAGCCAGGGGTTCTTCGAGGCGGCCACAAGCAAGTGAGGCGGCGGCGATCCCCCTGCGTCGAGCGTCTCTCGCAGACGCCGCAGCTCCAGCAGTGTCGCGTGTGCGCGGCGGCCAAAGTGATTTGCACGGCCCAGGCGATGGAAGCGCGTCCGCATCTCGATCTCGTCGAGCCAGCCGACGGCGATCGGGCTGTTTTCGTTGGAGTCCCAAGAACTTGCGGTTCTTCTGCCCAAATCTGAACGAAAGAGGTATCCGGGCCTCGGCGCCGGATTGGCTCTCGGCTCAGGCACCACGAACATGGGTCACCTCGTTGTTGGAGCGGGATGTGACTCTCGCCGCCGCGGAACCGGAGGTGTGACGCCACGCGACCATGGCTCAGCCCTGTCGCTCGGTGCCCCGCCGACACGGCGGCGCGGCATCGATTCGCTCCGCGGAGGCGGTCTCCGTGGACGCGCTCTCGATCACCGCTACCGCGAGTCGGACTGCGAGCGTGACCACCATCGCGTCGGCGGCGTCCAGCACCTGACGTGCAAGCTGCACGCGAGGGTCGCCGAGGACTGCCAGCGCTAACGATCGAGCGTCGGCGATGGCTAGGCGTCGGTCCGTCGCGACCGACCGCAGGACTGCGAGTGCCAGGTCCACACCGGACCCTGCTGGGTCAGGCGAAGGTGATGGAGGCTCCGAATTGCGCGGAATTACAGCGGAGTCCCGCGGACTTCTAAGCCGTGGGTCCCGCGTTCGAATCGCGGCGGGCGCGCAAGCTTCTTCGGAGTCGTTCACTCGCGGCGCGTGGCGGTACGGCGCCGGGCACCGCGGTCGGCGCGCCGGCGCAGGCCGCCCACGATCGCGCGCACGACGAGCCACATCGCGACGCCGCCTGCCACGAGCACCGACACGTCGAGCACGTCCGGGCCACGCAGGAAGCGCCCCAGGAGAAGGCCCAATAACGCAAGGGCGAACACGTAGGGGACGGAGCCCAGGACCGTGCCGACGAGATAGTGCCAGAACCTTGCGCGTGCGGCTCCCGCCACGATGCCGACGGTCGGGAAACGCGTGATGGGTAAGGCCCTGAGAGCAAAGAAAGAAAAGACGCCGCGACGCATCATGCCGCGGCTCACGTCGTTCACCTGCGTGCCCAGGAGGCGACGTGTCCACTGCCGACCGAGGAGGCGGCCCAGCCCGTAGGTCGCGGCCGAGCTCACGACGATGGCGAGGAGCATGACCGCCGAGCCCTCGAGCGGGCCGACCGCGGCGGCGGTCGCGATGGTCAGCACGGCCACGGGCACGCTCGCGGTGCACGAGATCGCTGCGATGCCGACCAGGCGGAGCCAGCCATCGAACGACGAGGTCGCGGCGTCGGCCCACGCGCCTGCCGACGAGAGCCAGTCGCCCGGCTCGAAGATCGCGAGACGCCAGAGGATGAACGCGCCGCACAGCAACATGGCGTACAGGAAGCCCTGAGGAAGCCGGTCGCGAAGGCGGCGGCGAGCCTGTCTCCCGACGATGGCGTCCGCGAGCGACGCGAGGTCGATCGGCGTCTCGGGGTCGTAGAGGACGTCGCCGTCTTCGGCGCTCTCGCGCTCGTCCATGGACGGGCCCGCCTCGAACGGCACCAACGAGTGATCTCCTTCGCGCAGGCTCTCGATGGCCTTTCGCAACGAGCCGTGCTCGGCCACCGCCGCCGCCACTCGCTTGGGCGTCGTCGCGAGATGCTCGGCGACCAGCCGGTGCCGCAGCTCGAGCACTCTGCGGCGCTGCTCTCCCTCCGGCGCGACCAGCGCCACGTCGCACTCGGTGTCGAGGCGCAACGAACGTCGCGCCACGTTGGCCGAACCGATGCGGACGAACCAGTCGTCGATGATCGTGAGCTTCACGTGCACGTAGACGGCGAGGTCGCTGGAGATCGAGGACATCGGATAGGCGATGTAGAGACGACCGTGTGCGTCGGCGCGGCGCAACCCGTCGATCACGCGCCAGCGAAGCAGCCCGACGGTCACTTCTTCGAGCCAGCCGGCAGGCTGACGCGGTCCGATCACGACGACCTCGGGACCCTCCGGGTCGCGCAGCCTGTCCGCCAGCGCCTTCCCGATGAGGCGCGACGTCAAGTACTGGTTCTCGATGTAGACGCAGTCGCGCGCCGCGGTGATCGAGTCGACGAACAGCTCCTCGATCTGCGTGACGGGTGGCCGCTCCATCGCGTCGGTGCGCGCGACCGCTATGTCCACGTCCTCGAAGTCGATGCCGTCGTGGGACGGCCATGGATGCCGGATCCCGACGGGCTCGGGCAACACACGTCCCGTCGCGCGTTTCCATCGCGCACGGAAGATCCTGCCGAGCGTCTTGGCGACGTCGCCGCCGACCATCATCTCGGCGTCGTGGAACGGCCCGTGGTCGTCGCCGTAGGGATCGCGCCGCCGCACGTCCTCGCCACGGTGCTCCGGCGTGTCCCAGCGGCCGACCGTCAGGTCGATCCCGCCGCAGAACGCCACGTCGTCGTCGACGACCACGATCTTCTGGTGGTGCGAGCCACCGAGAGGGAAGCGGTCATCGTATCGGATGTGGAGGCGTAGCCGCGTTCGCCACTCGTGGAGGAAGATGGGCAGCGCGGTGTGGCTGAAGCCGGCGGTCGCGGTCGCGTCCCATACGAGCACGTGGATCTCGAGCGTCCTGTTGCGTCGCAGCGCCTCGACGAAGAGCTGCTCGAGCGTCTTGCGGTGCGCGCGCGGCTCGTGCGGATTGACCCACGTCTCGCGGTTGACGGTCCAGCCCGCCACGTAGACCGTCTGCCGCGCGTTCTCGACCGCGCGCACGAGCTCTCGGAAGTAGTCCGCGCCGTCGATGATCACGCGCGCCCGTCCGCGCACGGGCGGTGCTTCGCAGTTCCTCCCCTCTTCGAACACCAGCACGAGGACCAGAGCAAAGCGGTGCGAGCGCGGCCGAGTCAAGCCCGGCGGAGCCCGACTCCGCGAGCCCCCTGCGTGCACGCCCGTCCCGGGTGTGGAATGCACA
>JADZFZ010000955.1 GCA_020854145.1 Deltaproteobacteria bacterium
CAGCCCGAGCTCGTCACGTTGCTCGACGTGCTGCTCGACATCCCGCGTCCTCTGCCGTCGTTGCCGTCGACTCCGAGCCTCAAGGAGCCCCTCGCGTTGCTCAACTTGCTGGCGCGACGATTCGCCGACGTGGGCGTCACGCCGGGCGCCGCGCTGATGTTGCCGGACACGCTCGCGGTGGAGCTGCGCGCAGCCGGATGGGACGTCTCGGACGGCCTGCGCACCGCGATCGTGGAGGTCGTCGCCGAGGGTTACCTGCGCGCGCGCGAGGAGCGAGCTCGCGAAGAGACGGTGACGGCGTTCGCCAAGGCCATCCCCATCGCGCTGGTCGCGCCGCGGTGCCTGAGCATGATCGTCGGCGGGCCCGTCCCGGCCGAGCTCGTCCGCGAGGCGGTCGAGGATCTCGGTCGTGCGTTCCTGCGCAACGACGCACGCAGCGTCGTCATCGACGTCGAGCGGCTCGTGGATCCGACGCCCGCCGTCGCGGCCGAGCTCTTCGCCGCGCGCGACGTTGGCGCGACCATGGGCGTGAAGGTCGTCTTCGCCGCACCGTCGCAGGCGCTGCTCGACGCCGCGCGAGCGTCTCACGTGCAGGTCGACTCCCTCGAGACCGCACCGACGTACGCCGAAGCGTTGCGCTCGGCGTTGCTCGCAGCGGGCCTCGTGCTCCGCCCCCGATCGCGCCTGCGCGCCCTCGTCGGCGCCGAGTGATCAGGGTCTGGGCGGAAGCACCGAGCCGGGCGGGGGCGTCATCGAGCCGGGCTTGCTGATCACGTCCATCCAGAACTTCGTGATCTCGGCGACGAACGCATCCTTCGCGCCGGGCGCGTCGTCGAGCGACGGATACGCGTTGACCTCGATGAGGTGCGGCACCTCGTCGCGCACGATGAAGTCGACGCCCGCGACGACGAGCCCGAGGTGCGACGCGACCCTGCGCGCGATGGCGACGAGCTCCGGATCGGCTTCGACCGGCTCCACGATGCCGTGCACGTTCTTGCGCCAGTCGTCGCTCTCGTAGCGGAGCTGCCAGACTCGATCTCCGACGAGCAACACACGCTCGCTGGTGCCGGCGATGAACGGCTCCGCGAGCGCCGGCTGCGCCAGCGTGTACCCGGAGCGCGCGCGCACCTTGTCCTCGCCGCTGTGGCGATTGCCCCACTTGAGGACGCGCTCGCCTTCGAAGAGCGGCAGATCCCCCGGCGGGAAATACCCGCGATCGAGGCGCGGCAAGCCGGCCCCCAGCGTCGCGAGGAGCCCGAGGACCTTGTCGTCGAGCATGATGGTCCTGCGCACGCTCGGGAACGACGGCGTCTCGGCGACTGCGAGCGCGCGACGCACCGTCGCCGCTTCCGGCCCGTCGAAGTACCCGTAGTAGACGACGGCCCGAGGCCTCAGCAGTCGCCCCGCCTTTCGTGCGCTCTCCACGTAGACGCGACCGTCGATCGTGAGCGTGCGCGGCAACGCCGGGAACGACAGGACGTGCGTGTCGAGCTTGTTGAGCGCTTCGACGATGGGTGCGTCGAGCCCGATGGTCACGAGCAGTTCCATTTGGGCCCGAGCATACGAGCGAAGCGCCGCGATGCGAGCACGGATTGCTCACGTGCTAGACCGCGCCAGATAACGAGGCTTGCATGCGGATTTGTGTGATTGGAACCGGGTACGTCGGGCTCGTCACCGGCGCGGGGTTCGCCGAGACCGGCAACCACGTGACCTGCGTGGACGTCGACAGCACGAAGATCGCGCGCCTGCAGGCGGGCGAGATCCCCATCTACGAGCCGGGGCTCGAAGACCTCGTGCAAGGCAACCGCTCCCACGGCCGGCTGACCTTCTCGACGGACGTCGCCAAAGGCATCGCGGGTGCCGAGGTGGTCTTCGTCACCGTGGGGACGCCGCCCCGCCCCGACGGCGGCGCCGACCTCTCGTTCGTGGACAAGGCCGCCGAGACCATCGCGGACGCGATGACGGGCGAGCTCGTGGTGGTCCTCAAGAGCACGGTGCCCGTCGGCACCCACGAGCGCGTGCGCCGCATCCTGAAGGAGCGCGCGAAGCATCCGTTCCACGTCGTGTCGAACCCCGAGTTCCTGAAGGAAGGCGACGCCGTCGCCGACTTCATGAAGCCCGACCGCGTCGTCGTCGGCACCGACAGCGAGCACGCGCGCGAGACGATGCGCCGCCTGTACGCGCCGCTGACGATGACGCGCGAACGCCTCGTGCAGATGGATCCCGCGTCGGCCGAGCTCACGAAGTACGTCGCCAACGCGATGCTCGCGATGCGCATCTCGTTCATGAACGAGGTGGCCGCGTTGTGCGAGCGCGTCGGTGCCGACGTCCGCCTCGTGCGCTACGGCGTCGGCAGCGACGAGCGCATCGGGCCCAAGTTCCTGTACAGCGGCTGCGGCTACGGCGGCTCGTGCTTCCCGAAGGACGTGCTCGCGTTGCTCCACACGGGACGCGAGCTGGAGCTCGAGCTCGAGCTCGTCGGTGCGACCGATCGCGTCAATCAGCGCCAGAAGGGTGTCCTGCTCCGCAAGCTGAAGGCGCGTTACGGAGGTGATCTCCGCGGTCGCCGCGTCGGCGTGTGGGGCATCTCCTTCAAGCCGCGCACCGACGACATCCGCGAGGCTCCCGCCCTCACGCTCATCGATGGCCTCCTCGCGGAAGGCGCGAGCGTGGCGGCGCACGACCCGGTCGCGATGGAGGCCGCGAGCGCGCGGTTCGGCGACCGCGTGGAGCTGGTCGAGAACGAGTACGACGCGGCCAAGGGCGCCGATGCGCTCGTGCTCGTCACCGAATGGCAACAGTACAGGAGCCCCGACTTCGCCCAGCTGCGCGCCTCGATGCGAAGGCCGTTGCTCATCGACGGCCGCAACGTCTGGGCCGCCTACGATCTCGGCGAGCAGGGGTTCGACTACGAAGGCATCGGCGTCCGCGCCAGCAAGCTCGATCGCTGAGCCAATCAGGGCGCGCAGGGAACGGTGGGATCCGCGCACGCGCCGTTGCAACACAGCCCGTAGCCCCCCGCGCACGCGTCGCCGTTCGCGAGCATCGAGCTCTCGCATGCGTCGGCGGCCTCGTCGCACGAGTCGGCGGTGCAGTCGTTGCCGTCGTCGCAGCTGCGCGGGCTGCCCGACCGACAGGCGCCCGACACGCAGACGTCGCTCTGCGTGCAGTACATCCCGTCGTCGCACGGCGAGCCATTGCCCACGGCGGACCAGCCGTTGCGGTTTCGGCCGGGCC
>JADZFZ010000956.1 GCA_020854145.1 Deltaproteobacteria bacterium
ACCTCGATCATCGCGACGTGGTCGGCGAGCTCCGCGATCACACGCCGTGTCGCGGAGCGGGACGTCCCGAACAGCCCGCTGCTGTCGAGCAAGGTCGATCCGCTCTCGCTGGCCAACGAGACGTCCACGAGGTCGGGAGCGAGCACCCGCCAGCTCACGTTGCGCACGAAGTGGACGGGCTCGCCGGAGGCGCTCACGCCGCGCGCGCGCACGGCGGTCGAGCCGAAACCCGGAGCGCCGGGAACCGTGCGAAGCTCGAGCGCCGCGAGGGAGGTCACGGCGATCGCCTCGATGGCGAGGCGCCGCTCGACGCCCGCGAACCGCACGACGAGCTCGTGCGCGCCGACTCCGAGCGGGTTGACGCGGAGCCTGGCTCTCTCGGTCGTCTCGACGAGGCACGTGGGCGCACCATCGATCGTGCCTTCGATCCGCCCGCCGAGGATCGTGGACGAGCCGACCGACGGGAGCGCCTCGATCTCGAACTGCTCGAATGCGAGCACGGCGAGCGAGTCGCCTTCGATCGTGTCCCCGCCGATCGCCAACGGGAACCCGAAGGACGGACCCGTGCCCACCACGGTCAGCAGCTCGACGCGATCGGGCCGAGCGACCCCGACGATCTGGGAATCGAGCAGGCGTCCGTCGCCATCGAGCAGCTGGAGGTCCGCCGTCCCGACGGCGACGGCGCGCACGCGAAACCCGCCCGCGAAGCCAGGACAGAAGGGCACGCACCCGCCATCGGTGTACGTCTCGATGGCGTCGGACAGGACCTCGACGACGCCCTCGTCGGTGGAGACGACACGCAGCTGCGTGTCGTAGATGCTGACGCCTGCGACGAACGTCGAGCCCTCCATCCACGGCCCCGCGCTGCCGACCAGCGCCGCGGCGGGCACCGTGGGCGGGACGTCGTCCACGCAGGCGATCGTTGCGATGGCCCCGAGCGCCAGCAGGCCCGTGCGCGCGTTCATGCGCGTGTCCGGTGCACGTCAGGTACCACGCGACGGAGCGCGCCCACTCGGCTCGGAGACCGTTCGCCACGGCGGGCGCACCGGCACACTGTTGCCCCGGCACCACGCGTCCTCGCGGTTGCGCGACCACACGTTGCCCGAGGTAGCTGTTGACATCGAAGGACGCCCGACTAGAGTGCGCCCTCGCTCGTGGACGCCGGTCGTTCGTAGATCGATCGACGCTCACGCCCGTCGCGGGGTGGAGCAGCCTGGTAGCTCGTCGGGCTCATAACCCGAAGGTCGTCGGTTCAAATCCGGCCCCCGCAACTGAGAAGGCCGCCCGTTACTGGGCGGCCTTCTGCGTTTGCGGCCCAGCCTCGGTGAGCTGGCTCCGCTCACTCCGTGACCGGGCCACGCTCGGCAAATCCGGCCCCCGCAACTGAGAAGGCCGCCCGTTACTGGGCGGCCTTCTGTGTTTCGCGGTCCGAGCTGGCTCAGGGCAGCTTCGGCGTTGCGACGAATGCGCAGCGACGGCGGCCGAGCGAGAGCACCACGAGGTCGTGAGTCTTCCTGCGCTCGAGGCTCGACGGCGTGAGCACACCGGCGACGACCTCCACGGCGAAGACGCTCGGCGCGCGATCGATCGAGCCTTCGTGTGCGGCGAGCAACACGTTGCCGTCCATCGCGTCGATGACGATCAGCGACTCGCTCGCCGCGGCGCCGCCCGCCATCTCGACGCGGTGCTCGATGCGCACGCGACGCCCGAGCAGGCTCGGCAATCGGATCTCTCGCGGAAGGCTCCATCGAACCGACACGGGCTCGATCCCGTCGTCCACCAGGATCCCGTCTTCGCGAACCTCGGAGACGCGACCGCGCGGGCGGAGCACGAAGACGATGCGCTCGCCCCACGCGCGCACCTCGAGCGCCCCGGCTCGCGTGTCCGTCACCGCGAAGCAGAGGACGGGCGCGATGCCTCGCGCGCCGGAGTCGAGGCTCCTCTCGCCGCTCCTGAGAAGGCGAAGCCCCGAGTGGCTTTCTACCGAGTAGCTGCCGGACTCCATCGTGATCCCCCGTTCGGGCCGATCGAAGCAAGCCACGATCCGCTCGGGCATCGTCGCAATTCCAGGCGAAATCACGGCGCACCAGAGCGGCCGTCGTTCCATCGAGGCGCGACCCGTGCGCCGATTGACGGCGGCAGGGTCGGCGCCGTGCGAGGCACGGAGGCCACGAGGCCGTGTCCCTCCGGGATCGTCCCGGCGCCGTCGCCCAGCCGAATCGCGGGCAGCGCAACCGGGCACGTGCCTTGCCGATTCGCGCCCGCGTGTCGAGGATCTCGGGCTCCCACTCGTGCCGTCCGCTCGCCGCTGCGTTGGCCTGCGTCGCGGCGACCGTCGGCTCCTTCGCGCATGGCCCGCGTGTACGCGCCTGCGGCGATCCGGGACCGACGTTCGTGCCCGCCATCGCCCGAGCGGAGATGTTGCCGGCGTTCGCGCGCGGAAACCTCGGTGTCGTCTCGCCGCGCTGGCAACCGCAGTACCTGGTCGTCGCGTATCGGCATCTGACGGGGAATGTGCTCAGCGAACGCGAGACTGCGTCCATCCTGGGATCGTGGCTGGGCACCTCCGATCCGGGCCCGTCCGATCCCAGCGAGCCGTGGCGCACGGCCCGACGCGAGCTGACCGGAGCCGATTCGCCCGCAGTCGCGACCTGGCGCTCCACCCGCCATCACGCCTACTACGAGGTCTGCCCGGCGGACGCCTTTCGCGTCGCCGCGCGGGTGGCCCGCGAGCGCGCTCGCACGTGGGGCGCACAATCCGCCGAGCTGCGCGATTGGGTCGCGGCGCAAGACTCCGTGTTCGCGGGCTGCGTCTCCGCCGACGCGCCGATGCCCGCCCCACCCGCACGCGATTGGCCGGCGTCGCGCGCGGCCGACCGCCGCTATCAGATCGCCGCTGCGCACCTCTATCGCGAACGCTTCGACGAGGCGCTGCGAGCGTTCGACGCGATCTCGGCAGACACCGACTCCCCGTGGCGCGAGATGGCGCCCTATCTCGCCGCGCGCGCGCTCGTGCGCAAAGCGACGCTGACCGCGGACCCATTCGACCCGACGTCGATGCGCGAAGCCGAACGACGGCTCGTCGCATTGTCCGCGGATTCGTCCCGCCCAGGAGCGCACGCCCCGGCCGCGCGATTGCTCGATCTCGTGCGCCATCGCCTCGAGCCCGACGCGCAGATCCAGCGTCTCGCCGAGCTGCTCTCCCGCGCCGGAGCTGGCCCGACCGCCGCCCAATCGGACGACGACGCGGGACGGCGCTTGGTCGACCTCGTGCGATTGCTCGACGAGGCGCTCCACCAGCGGACCCCCGCAGAGCGTGCGCGGACTCTCGGTGCATCCGATCTGCTCGCGTGGATCGACGTCATGCACGGTCCGGCCGAACGCGCAGTGGAGACCGCGCTCTCGCGCCACGGCCGGCAGCGCTCGGACGCTTGGCTGGTGGCGGCGCTGACCTACGCCACGCCGTCGAACGCGCGAACCCCTCGGCTCCTCTCGCTCGCGGCCACCGTCGACCGATCGTCGCCCGCGTTTCCCACCGTCGCGTTCCACCGCGTCCGGTTGCTCGCGCTCTCGGGCCGCGCGGCCGAGGCGCGCGCGGTCCTGCGCGGATTACCCCTGCGCGATTGGCTGCCGCCGGCGCGCGACGCGTTTCGAGCATTGGCGCTCCACGTGGCGCCCGACCTCCGGAGCTGGCTCCAATCCGCCGAGCGCACCGAGGTGCTCGACGAGCCGTCCCGCGCGCTCCACGAAGACGCGCGGGCGGCGCTCAGAGCGCATCTGCCGCTGGAGCACGTGGCGGCCGTCACGGCGAGCGACGTCTTGTCGGTTGCCTCCCGAATCGAGATCGCGCGCGCGGGGTTCGTACGCGCGCTCCTGCTCGAGCGGCACGCCCTCGCGCGGGTCTTCGCGCGTCGAATCGTCGAGCTCGCCGCGAGCGCTCCCGAGGTCGCGGACCTTCGCCGGTATCTCGGGAGCACGGGCGGCGATCGCACGGCCGTCGGACTGCTGGTGGTGCTGCGCCACGATTCCACGTTCGGCGAGCCGGGCATCGCCTCGCTGCAGCTGCCGTCGAATCGTCCGGCGTGTCCGCGCGTGCTGTGCGACGTCTCGGACCCGTCGTTCGTCGTCGTGACCGGCCTCGGCGCGCCCGCGCTCCCTGCCGATCTCGGCGTCGAGCCACGGCGGCGCGGAGAAGACGAGGCGGCGCGGACGCTCGCGGAGGGAACGCTCCTGAACCTCCTCGGCCGGCACGTCCTCGCGTGGGCCGAACGCGACACCGCCGATGCGCGCGTGCCCGAGGCCCTGCACCGTCTGGTCTCGGCGACCCGACGCGCGTCCTTCCATTCGACCTCCGACGCCCGCACGGGGCGAATCTCGCATCGCGCATTCCGCATTCTCCATTCGCGTTACCCGAACGACGAATGGACGAGTCGGACCCGGCATTGGTACCGATGAGCTCCGGACGCAGCAATGTGGCGCTGTTCGCCGTCGTCGCCGCCGCGCTCGTGGCGCAGCCGGCACGCGCGAACGAGACGGGTCCCACCATGGTCGTGTGGGCGTGGCATCGAAACGGCAGCCTCGAATCGCTGAGCCCCGATCGCTTCGAGGTCGCGTTCCTCGCGCGCACCCTCACGCTGCAATCCGGCGGCGTCGCAATCGCTCACCGCCGAAGCCCCGTGCGCGTGGCGCCGGGCACGCGGCTCACCGCCGTGGTGCGGATCGAGCGCGATCCCGCGCTCTCCGCCGACTCCGCGCAACGATGGCTCGCCGAGACGCGCGATGCGGTCCTCGGAGCACACGCGCGAGCGCACGCCGCGCTGCAGATCGACTTCGACGCGCCGCGCTCGTTCCGACCGTTCTACCGCGCCCTGCTCGCGCAGATACGCGCGACGCTTCCCCGCGCGACGCGCCTCTCGATGACCGCGCTCGGATCGTGGTGCACCGGCGACCGCTGGATGCACGACCTCCCGGCCGACGAGATCGTTCCGATGCTCTTCGCCATGGGCCGCGGCGGCGCTCCCGTGCACCGCGTGCTCGC
>JADZFZ010000957.1 GCA_020854145.1 Deltaproteobacteria bacterium
CCGATCGAGTGGCAGAGCTGGTTACGCGGGTCCGAGTGATCGTCTCGGTACTTGTCCATCAGCCGCGTCCATTCTTCGTTCAGGCGGATCATCACGACCTCCGTCGAGGGTGCCGTAGCAGCGGGGCCCGTCGGGTCAAACCGGGTCGAGTCGGAGCAGGACGTGCTCCGACGGCCACGCGAGGCGCCGCCGACGAGGCGCGCGGAAGGCTCCGGCGACCCGGTTCAGATCCGCCCGAGCACCTCCGCGATCCGCGGTCCGATGACGAGCCAGCCAGCCGCGGCCATGGCGCCGCCCACGAGGACGATCGCCGCAAAAGCCCTGAGCGCACGCAATGTCCCGCTCAGAGGAAGCTCGATGGGCTCGTCGTCCACGATCGACGGCACGCCCTCGATCAGCGATCGCCCGCTCGAACCGTCGTCACGCAGAGATACGGGTAGCGCGCGGTCGTCGTCCGACCAGCGCCAGGTGTGGTCCCTCATGACCACGACCCCCAGCAAACGTCGATCCGCCTCGGGCGCGTGGCGGCCTCACACGGCTCGGCAGCACCGGGACGACGTACTAGGCTACGTCGCGATGCGTACTCCTCTCGGAACCGTGCTGGCGCTGGCCGTCGCGCTCGTTCGTGTCTGCGGCGGCGACGACGCGCCGCCTCCGCCGCCGCCGTCGATGCCGCCTCCGCCGTCCATGCCCACGGCGCCTCCGCCCCCGACGACACCCACCACCCCCTCGCAACCGGGCGCCACGCTCAACCCGGGACAGACCTCGACACCGACCAACACGCAAGGCTCGGGCGGCAACAACACGCTCCAGATTCCGGGCTTGCCTGGAATCCAGCTTCCGTTCCCGGTCGGGACGCAACAGGGCGGCAACAACACCGGCGGCACGGCTGCGACCTCCACGCCGAGCGGGCCGCTCGCGCCTGCACCGCCGGGCACCTACGACGCGACCGGCGCGATGACGCCCATCGCGATCCGCACGGACGCTCGCTCCGCGTTCGGCGAGCTCATCGGGTCGCTCCAGCAACGCGAGCGCGACCGCATCTTCGGGATCCCGCTGTCGATCATCGAGGACATGAACGAGCCCAACGCCGCCGCCGGCTGCAGGCGCGGCGAGTCCTTCATGCTCATCACGTCCGCCCTGCTCACGATCGCGGCGGCGACCTCCGAAGCGAAGGCGTACGACGAGACGGTCGGCGGCACGAGCGACCGCTACGAGCAATACGTGCGCGAGGTGGCCAATCGCGTCCGGCAGCGTCAGCCGGTCGTGCCGATCCCGCCCGGGTTCCTGCCCGGGCCGATCGCGCTCGATCCGCGCAAGCTCGCGCGGCAGCGATTCCTCTATCAGCAGCAGGTCGCGTTCGTGCTCGGGCACGAGCTCGCGCACCATTATCGAGGGCACACCGGCTGCGCGAACGGCGCGCGCGGCGGACAGGCCGGCCCCGAGGACTTCGCGCGAATCGCGTCGAACACGGTGCCGCTGTTCTCGCAGCCGCTCGAGGTCGAGGCCGACATCTGGGCCGTGCACAACGTGATGGACTCCGGACGCGCGCGACAGGGCGGCCACTGGAGCGAAGAGGGCGGCCTCGTCAGCCTCGATTTCTTCGGGCGGCTGCGCAACATGGGCGTCGATTCGCTGCTCCTGTCCATCTTCCGCACGCACCCACCGCCGCAGCTGCGCCGCCCCATCGTGCAGAGCACCGCCCAACAATGGCGCCAAGGCCAGCGCCCGCCCGATTGGGGGAGCATCCTCGGAGGCCAGACGGGCGGCACGCAGCAGGGCTCGTCCGGGCAATTGCCATTGCCGCTCCCATTGCCGATTCCCATTCCCGGTCTGGGCGGCGGCAGCGGATCGGGCGGCGGCACGCGGTGAGCTCGGGCCCGAGCGCTTGACCATCGACGAGCTCAGGGCCCGGATCGACGCGCTCGACGCGAAGCTCGTCGAGCTGCTCGACGAACGTGCCCGGGTCGCGCGTGACATCGGAGAGCTGAAGCGCGAAGACACCCGCGCGATTCACGATCCCGAGCGCGAGGAGCGCGTAATCGAGCGCGCCGCAGCGCGCCTGGCCGCCCTACCGGATCCGGTGTTCCCCGGCGCGTCGATCCGGCCGGTGATGCGCGAGATCATGAGCGCGTGCCTGTCGGTCGAAGAAGCGATGAAGGTCGCCTACCTCGGGCCCGCCGGGACCTTCTCGCACCTGGCCGCTCGACGCGCGTTCGGTCTCGCCGCGCGATACGCCGAGTGCGCCACCATCGACGGAGTCTTCGACGCGGTGGAGCGCGGGCACGCCGCCTACGGCGTGGTGCCCTTCGAGAACAGCACCGAAGGAGGCGTCAGCTTCACGCTCGATCGATTCCTGTCGAGCCGGCTGCGGATTCGCCGCGAGCTCGTGCTCGAGGTCACCCATTGCCTGCTGGCCAACGGCGCCGACCTCTCGAGGATCGCACGCGTCTACTCGCACCCGCAGGCGCTCGCGCAGTGCCGGAGCTGGCTCGCGCGCAATCTGCCGAGCGCGCAGCTGATCGCCTCGAGCTCCACGACCTCCGCCGTACGCGAAGCCGAGAGCGACGAAGCCGGCGCCGCGATCGCCAGTCGATTGGCCGCCGAGTCGTCGAGCCTCGAGGTGGTGCGCGAGGGCGTGCAGGACCACCCGCACAATGCGACCCGATTCGTGATCCTCGCCGCCGAGGACGCGCCGCCCACGGGCGACGATCGGACGTCGATCGTGTTCTCGTCGCCGGACGAGCGCGGCGCGCTCCGTCGCGTGCTCGAGGTGTTCGACGACGAGGGGATCAATCTGTCGCGAATCGAGTCGCGTCCGGCGCGCGACCGGGCCTGGCAATACGTGTTCTTCACCGATCTCGACGGACACCGCGACGACCCCGCGGTCGCACGCGCGCTGGCGCGAATCGCGGAGCGCTGTCAGATGGTCGAGATCCTCGGCAGCTATCCCCGCGCGCGCTGACCGGGTCCCAATCGACCGTCTCAGCGCACGCGCGTCGCGACGACGAGAATCGCGGCCGAGAATGGCGGCTCGAACAATCCTTCGCGAATCTCGACCTCGAATCCCTCCACCTCGAGCTGACGTTTCACCTCGGGCAGGAGGAACGTCAGATAGAACATCACGAACGGCGGCTTGAGCACCAGGTTGCGGGCGTGCATGACGGCATTGAACCCACGCGACACCAGATAGCTCCGCGACCAGACGGGCGGCATCCTCGCGCTGAGAAAGACGAATCGACCGCCCATCTCGAGCGATTGCGCGACCGACCGCAAGAAGGCCTGCTCGTCGGTGACCGGGATGTGCCCATTGGCGCCGAAGCACGTCGCGAGCCCGAACGCGCGCCGGAAGGGCAAGGCGCGGGCGTCGGCCTGCACGAAGGCGACCTTCGCGGCGCCCTCCCACGAGGGCACGTGCGTGGAGGCCTCCTCCATCATGCCGCGGCTGAAATCCGCGCCGACGACGAGGTCTCGCGCGATCGGCCGCAACACGCGCATCCCGGCGCCCGTGCCGCAGCAGACGTCGAGCGCGCGCGCCACCGAGCCGGGCGCGCCCAGATGAGGTGCAATCCGATCCAGCAACGCGTCCGGAGTCCGGAATGGCGTGTAATCGAACTTCGACGCGAGCAGGTCGTAACCCTTCGTGGTCGACGAGAGCGCCTGCTGCATCAGCTCGAGAAACGTCGGTCCCTTCGGGTGGTACACGGCCGGAGACTACGGTCCCGGACCGCGGTTGAACAGCACGCGCACGCCGCGCGCGTCGGAGGTCGGGGTCCAACCCGCGAGAGGACGACCCTACTCGTCGGTCGCCCACTCGGGGTCGGTCATCACCCGGTGGGCCACGTCGCGCAGCGCGAGCGATGCCGTGTCGCCGAGCGCGGGATCGTCGGGAAAGACGGCCGGATCGTATCCAGTGACGGCGGCGGCGAAGATGCAGGCGGCGAGGTAGGCGCCCTGCGCAGACGGGTGCGAGCCGTCCGCCTCGTAGAGCGCGTCGAACGCGCTGCCCTCGAGGAGCGGATCGTCGCCCGCCGCGACCACGTCGTCGTAGATCACGCGAAAGCCGACGCCGACGGGCGCGATGCGAACGTGCGCACCCTCGCCGCGCAGCCTCTCGGCCATGACGCGATACGACTCGTCGAGGCGTCGCTGCATCTCTTCGAAGGTCTCGAAGAGCGCGTTCTTCGGATCGCCACGCTCGCGCCCCCACGTCAGGTAGAGCACCACCGCAGACCCGTTGGCGGTAGCGAGCGCAGCGAGGGCCGACGCGGCCGCGAGCGACTCGTTTCGCGCGGGATGACCCGCCGGGAATCCGCCGAGCTGGCTCTGCTCCTGGAGGACCACGACGTCGAACCCGCGCATGTCGTCGGTACCGGAGACGAGCCACGTCGCGAGCGCCGAGTCGCCGGCAGCGTCGGCGGCATGTTGCGCGAGCGTGTAGCCGCCGTACGCGACCGTCTCGATCCGCAGAGGCGTCGGCGGCAGCGTCTCTGCGATCGCGCGGTAGCGCCCGGGCACGTCGTTCGTGAAGACGTAGCTGTTGCCGACGAACAGGACCTCGTGCCCTTCGGCGCCGAGCAACGGCTCTCGCACGCGCGCGAGCGCCGATGCGTCCGCACCCGCGTCGTGGGCGTCCGAGCCATCCGGCCCGACATCGGGTCGCGCGGCGTCCGGCGGCGCCGCCTCGATCGGTGGTCCATCGAGGCTCGTCGTCGCGTCGGCGGCAACCAGGCCGTCGTCGTCGCCGCACGCGCCCGCGAGCGCGAGAACGGACACCAGCACCGCGCGCCGAGCCGAGCGCACGCCGCATCGTCACGCCGCTCGCCGATCGCCGCAAGCAGGGACGTGCGAAGCCGATCCGATGGCTCGAGGCCGCCGTCGGAGCACGCGAAAGACGCGCGGAGCCGACGCAGCTTACGGAGAGCTCCGGGACACGAAGACACGCGTGTCGGTCGCCATCCGACGACCGAGGGCGCTCGTCAGCGACACTCCTGGGTGCGGGTCTCCGGTGCCGTCGAGGGAGAGCAGAGCGCCGTGCACGACTGCCAGCTCCGGGTCTGGCCGCACGGCGCCACGGCGCCGACCCAGCCGTCGCCCACACAGGTGGTCGGGCTGGTCCGGGCGCACGCGACGAAGATGGTCGGATAGCGGTACATCTCGCGCGTGTCGCAGTCGTAGTCGAAGCTCAGCGGCCCGGTGCAGGTGCCACCCGTCGGGCAGTAGCCCATCGTCTGGAAGGCCGTCTGTCCGGGGTTCACCGCGGCGCCGCCGGGGCCGTCGTAGCAATCGGTGCCGCCTGGGTTGGGCTCCGCCCATCCCGGCGGGCACGCGCACGCGCCCATGCTGATCCCGGTCAGGGGATACCCGTCCCCGTCCTCGTCGCGGAAGCAGGTGACGGGTGCCATGTCCTCGTCGATCGCGCCGTCGCAATCGTCGTCGATCACGTTGCAGGGATCCCGCACGCCCGGGTGCACGAGCGGGTCGCCGTCGTTGCAGTCGGTGCCGCACGTGCCGAGCGAGCTCGGCGCGTAGCCGTCGCGATCGGCGTCGATCAGGGAGTTGGAGCAGCCCGTGGTCATGTCGCAGGCGTCGGCCGTGCACGGGTTGCCGTCGTCGCAGGCGAGCGGCGGGCCGCGGTCGCAGCGGTGCGTCGTGGTGTTGCAGCTCTCCCGTCCGGTGCAGACGTCGGAGTCGTCACAATCGCCGAGGGACGTGCAGCTGTAGGTGCAATCGCGATCACAGCCGTCGCCGTCGACGTCGTTGCCGTCGTCGCACTGCTCGCTGGTCGAGGGAACACCATCGCCGCATCCGGGCATCACGCAGGTCCCCGTGCGGCAGATCCCGGCGCCGCCGGAGTCCAGCGTGCACGGGTCTCCCGTCGGCGCCGGAGCGCCCGGCCGGCACTCGCCGACTCCGGGGTCACAGCGCTCGACGCCATCGCACGTCTGGCCATCGTCGCACTGCGCATCGCGCAGACAACCGCGCGGCCGCACGGGCAGGTCACTGCCGGCACGCGAGGTGGCCTCCAGCTCGAGCGGTCCGTCGGCCTCCGGCCAGCGCACCACCAATCGATACCGTCGCCCGCCCCGCGGCCGCAGTCGGAGCAGACGCTGGGGCGTACCGCCGTGATCGCCGCCGTCCGCGACGGCGCCTTCGTCGTCCTCGATCCACACGAGCACGTCGGGCGGCAGACCGTCGATCTCGATCTCGACGACCTGATGCCAGGGCGTCTCCGCATCGCACTCGGGATCACACACGGGAATCGGCAATCGCAGGTGGTCACCCGGCGTGGCGTCCACGTGAATGCGCCGACGACGACCGTCGGGTGCCAATCGAGCGGGCGCGTCGCCGACGACCGGCATGTCGTCGATCGAGACCAGCCGCAGCTCGTCGCACGCGTCGGGGATCCCATCGCCGTCCGCGTCGGGGAGCGCAGGCTGGGGATCGATGCCGAGCGCCGGCAACCCCTGCGTCCACGCGTCGGCGGGAGAATGCACGCCGTCACACGGGTCGCACGCGTCGCCGAGCCCGTCACCGTCGCCGTCGGCCTGATCGGCATTGGCGACGAACGGACAATTGTCGTCCTCGAACCCGAAGAGATCGTCGCCGTCGTAGTCGGGCTCGCAAGCGTCGCCCTCGCCGTCACCGTCGGCGTCCTCTTGATCGGGATTGTGCTCCTCGCAATTGTCGTCCGCGTCGTCCACGCCGTCGGCGTCTTGGTCCTCGCAGGCGTCCCCGATGCCGTCGTCGTCTGCATCGGCCTGATCGGCGTTGGGGAATCGACAATTGTCGTCCGCGTCGACGGTACCGTCGCCGTCGTCGTCGTCGTCGCAGAGATCGCCCATCCCGTCACCGTCCGTGTCGGTCTGCGACGGAGTCGGATCGCCGGGGCAGCTGTCGACGGAGTCGGGCACGAAGTCGCCGTCGTCGTCGGTGTCCTCGGCGTCGGGAGCGCCGTCACAATCGTCGTCGAGCACGATGGGGTCGTCGTTGCCGACCGCGGGGTGACCGACCGATGCCCAGGCGTTGCGCACCGCGCAGACGTGTGCCGGCGTGAATCCGAACAGCCCGAACTGGGCGAAGGCGTTCGCGGTCGCGATCCAGAGCGACGCGTCGATGTCGTACGTGGCGTCGTAGGGCAGGCTCTGGAGGACGGTGTAGGCCAGCCTCGCGGTGCGCTCGCGACCGATTCCCGCCACCGTGATGCCCCGATGCGTGCCTCCCTCGGCGATCAGATAGGCGGCCTTGTTCCCGATCCCCGCTCGCGCGTGGGCGTCGCCGGGGCCGGGCGCGCCCCGATGATCGGGGTGGCCGAGGCTCGGAGGATCGGCCATGTCGCGGACCGGGCCGCCAGCGAGGTCCTCTCCGACGAGCCAGTCGACACCCTCGGCCAGATTGCCGAAGAGGTCGGCGAAGCTCTCGAGCACCCACGCGCTCTGGGTGACTCCATTGATGTCGCCCACGAACAGGAACGACTCGTATTGATCGATCACGTGCGTCTGCTCGTGCCCGAGGATGTCGACTGCCACGTCTTCGGGACGAATGTGGATGACGGGAGAGTCGGGCGTGACGTAGGTGCCCTGCGGGCCGCGGAAGATGCTCATGATCCGGCCTTCGCCGTCCGCGCCGGCGCGACCGAGGCCGCGCCAGAAGCCATCCACCACCCACGCGGCGTCGAACAGCGCATCGAGGTTCGTGTCGCCCACGTAGTCGGGCAGCGGGCCGGACTCGGTGGCGGCGGGCACGAAGCCGAGCATTCCCTCCCACGACGCGATCGCGAGATTGAAGGGCGGCAGATCGCCGCCCCGTCGTGCGCCTCCGGCCTCGCCCAAGAGCTCGCCCGAGTGCGCGTCCATCATCACCTGCTTGCCGTCGAGCGTGACGACGTAGGCGAGGCGGACGTCCGAGGTCGCACCCGGCACGAGGAGCGCACGATCGAACACCACGAGAGACGTCTCGCCGCCGACCGCGGCGTCGCCCCCCACCGACGACATCTCGCGTGCCGCATCCGCGGCGTCGCGCGGCGAGAATGCGGCGACCGTCGAGAGCGGCAGATCGCGCGGCGAGTCGCGCGGCGAGTCGCGCGGCGAGTCGCGTGGCGAGTCGCGCGGTGAGTCGCGCGGCGAGTCGCGTGGTGAGTCGCGTGGTGAGTCGCGCGGCGAGAGCAGCCGCCCGACGACCGCGTAGACGACGTCGCCCAGCATGTTCACCGAGAGCTCCGCGCCGACGATGGGAACGCCCTGGTACGCCTGGTAGAAGACGACGCACGCGGGCGAGTCGCGCGGCGAGTCGCGTGGTGAGTCGCGCGGCGAGCGGCGCATGTGGAGCGTGAGATCGTCGCCGCGTTGGTAGATCCCACGGTGGGCGTCGAGGAAGTTGCGCGCGCGCTCGTAGGGATCGGCGCCTTCGACCTCCCAGGTGCCGGAGACGGATTCGGGGAACCCGTCGCGAAGGCGAATCTCCGCTGGCGTCGCCGACGCCGCGGAGAGCGCCTCGAGCGGCGCCGCGAGCGGATCTGCGCCGGCCATCGCGTCCGTGCCTGCGTCGGTCGTCGCATCGTCGGCCGCGTCGCGCGACGCGTCGGGTCGGTCGGCGTCGCCCGCGTCGCCCGTCGCCACGTCGGGCACGCTCGCGTCCATCACGGGCGAGCCGTCGTCGTCACCACACGCGAACGAGCCGCACAGGGCGAGCCACGCGAACACGCAATACGACCGTCGGATCACGGCGACACCTTCCTGCATGCCGGGCGTCGCTCCGTCGTGCGAGCCCGAGCCGCGTCGCACCATCATAGAAGACTCGTGCCGCCGGGGTCCGATGCGCGCACGTTCGCTGACGACCGCCCAAATCGCGTATAGTCGCGGCGCTTCATCTCTCCAACGGGTCCGACACGGTGACGCTCCTGCCCTTCGACGAGAACGTAGTCGCGCAACTATTGCGTGTTCTGTTGCCTGCTCGGCTTCCGCTCGGCTGGCGGACCGTGGCCAACCCGCCGGCGCTGCCGCGCGCGGTCGTGGCCGCGCAGACGTACGAGTGGCCCGAGACGGGCCTTCGCGTGACGGTCAGCATCGACGACGAGCTGCCGACGGCCCTCTGGTACCACGTGTTCGTCGACGGCGCGGACGAGCAAGTCCTGTCCGCGGGCAACGTGATGACGCTGCACGCATTGTTCTTCCGAATCCCGGTCGGCGTGGAGCTGCGCGTGGACGACGAAAAGCGCGTGCACCTGTTGCAGAAGCTCGGTCACGCCGCGCAGCAAGCGCTCTGAGTGGCTGGCGGGGGGCCCAGAACGCCGCCCCCCGCGCCCCGGGCTGGTAGGAGTGTCCGTCAGCGACAGAGCGGCGGCAGCGCGCGCATCGCGGGCAAGAGCGTCCGGTAGTCGCCGTGGATCACGCCGCCGCGCGCGTCGCCATCGAGGCGGAAGAAGTAGCGGCTCGCCGCCGGGACGCCGCCTGCCGCGTAGGCCTCGACGTCGCTCGGCATGTTGCCGAACCCCATGTCGGGCGCGCGACCGAGACGCTCGGCGAAGCCACGCAGCTCCGCGGTCTTGAAGTCGCGCGCACCGTCGCCGAAGAGACCCGTCGTGGTCGTCGTGGTGCGCAGCAGGCCGGGCGGGAACCCATTCGCCGCGAGCCAGCGGCGCGTGGTCGGGACGTGCCACTCCGGTCGCGCCGTCAGATAGACGATGTCGTAGCCGCGCGACGCGAGCGCCCACAGCACCTCGGCGGCGCCCGGGTTCGCACGCGGCGGCGCCCGCGAGGTGAACGCCGCCATCTCGCTGTGCGTCAGCGTGCCGTCCACGTCCGAGACCACCGCGCGCGTGGCCGGGCCCACGACGCGGATGGACGCCTCGGCACGCGAGCCGTCGCCACGCACCACGAACAGGACGCGGTGCCAGCCGGGCGCGAGACGCTGCGCGTCGGGGATGCGGTGAAAGACGCGGCCCTCGTCGTCGGCGATGCCCTCGGCTCCCGGATGTTGGCCGTCGCCGCTCGTGGTGCGCACGGTCGCGAGCCGCTCCCACGCGCGACAGCCTCGCGCGACCCAGACGTCCACGTCCTCGTCCTCGAGATCGTCGTCGGCGCGCCCATACGCCAGCTTCGCGATCAGCCACTGCGGATCGCTCGCGCGCAGCAGCAGATCGCGGCCGCGGTGTCGCGGCGCTCCGGAGGCTGCCGTCAGCTTCGACCTCGTGTGCCGGAAACCGGTGGGCTCGCCGACGTCCGGCGGCGCGATCGCACACGTGGCCTCGACGGAGCACGGTCCGCGCGGCGAGCGCGGCTCGCGTCGCGGCTGTCCCGTCGCGTGCGGCCACGCGATGGCCACGAGCGCGACTCCGACGATCGCCGTTGCGGCGACGAGACCGAATGCCAACGCGGCGTTGCGTGCCTTCATCGTCGCTCAGCATGCCACGCGCGAAGATCCCGACGGTGCGATAGCCGCGACGACCGACTGCGCTACATCGGTGCGCGATGCTGGTGACCGAGCCGGTCCCGTCCGATCCCGCCGCGCGCGCCGAGCACGCCAGGAGCGACGAGCTGCGCGAGATCCGTCTGCCGCAGCGCGATCTCGTGGCGGCGCGCTACGCCGACCTCGAGCTCGCGCTCGGCACGGGGAAGGCGCCGACGGTGCGAAAGGCGGCGGCCACGCTCGTCGCGGAGCTGGCGCGGTTCTACGGTGCGCGCGAGCCAGCGGTGAAGGTGCTCGGGTCGCGTCCGCTCGACAGCCGGGAAGGAACCGAGCTCTTCGGCGATTACGACCTCGAGACCGGGTTGATCCGCGTGTGGATGCGTACGGCAGTGAGAGGAAGGGTCACGGCGACCGGCACCTTCGTCGCGACGCTCGTGCACGAGCTCTGTCACCATCTCGATCGCGAGGTGCTCGGGCTGCCTGGAACGCCGCATACCCGAGGGTTCTTCGAGCGAGCCGACGCGCTCTATCATCTCGTGCGCGGCACCCCCGCCGAGAGGAGACGCGCGCTCCGTTGGGTGCGAGCGGGCAATCGCTGGCGAGTCGATTGGAGCAGACGAGAGAAGGGCGACTCGGCATGAAGCAGCTCACACGGGTCACGGCGTTCTGGCTGGTCGCGATGGTCCACGGGATCCGCTACGCGATCGGCTGGGTCGCGACGCGGCGCGTGCAGGATCCCGAAGAGCGCAGGCGTGCCGTCGCCCGACTGCGAGGCCGGACCCTCCGCGCGGCGATGGAGCGTCTGGGCGCGACGTTCATCAAGCTCGGCCAGGTGCTGAGCACGCGGCCGGACCTCGTCGACGCGGAGGTGATCGCGGAGCTGCGCCACCTGCAGGATGGGCTGCCCGCGTTCCCGTTCGTGGAGGTGTGCCGGACGCTGCGCGCCGAGCTCGGGCACGCCGCCGTCCGGGTCGCGGAGATCGAAGCTCGTCCCCTGGCGGCCGCGAGCGTCGCGCAAGTGCACCGCGCCCGTCTGACCGACGGCTCCGAGGTCGCGATCAAGGTCCTCCGTCCCGACGTACGCGAGAAGGTGCGACGCGACGCCGAGATCCTGCTCGGCGCGGCGCGGATCCTGTCCGTGTTCCCGGCGGCTCGCCACTCGGATCTCGAAGGGCACCTCGCACACTTCGTGAAGGGCATCCTCGACCAGACGGACCTGCGCATCGAGGCCGAGCACTACGATCGGTTCCGCACGAACTTCGCCGCCTTCGACGGCGTGATCTTCCCGCACGTGCACCGCGAGCTCAGCGCGACGCGTGTGCTGACGATGGAGCTGCTGCGCGGCACGAAGGTCGACGAGCTGCCCCCGGGCGACCACTCGCTGCTGTCGCTGCGCCTGCGCCGCGTGGTCCTCAAGATGCTGTTCGAGGACGGCTTCGTTCACGCGGATCTGCACCCGGGCAACTTCCTGATCACCGACGACGGCTCCGTCGCCATCTTCGACGTCGGGCTGAGCAAGGGCCTCTCGGAGGACGTGCTCGTCCAGTACATCGACTGGAATCGTTGCCTCGTGATGGGCACCACCGAGGACTACGTGCGTCATCTGCGCGCCTACTACATCCGGGCCGACGAGAACGTCGATTGGGATGCGCTCACGCGTGACGTGGACGCGTTCACCACGAGCTTCCGCGGCAAGAGCATGAAGGAGCTCGAGACGGCGGACATCGCGCAGAGCGCGTTCGCGATCGGACGCAAGTACGGCCTGCGCCCCGTCAGCGAGATGGCGCTCATCATCGTGGCGATGGTGACGGCCGAAGGCGTCGGGAAGATGTTGAGCCCCGAGGTCGACACGATGAGCGAGATCCGCGAGTACCTCATCCCGATCCTCGCGCGTCGCGGGATGCTCGGCTGACGCGGACGCCGAGCGCGGGCTACGCCGGCAGTGCGTGCAGCGCGCGGAGGTAGCGCTCGCGACGGAGCGGGTCGCCACCGCGCTCCGCGGTCTCGGCGGCGGCCGTGTACTCGCGCACTGCGCCTGCGACGTCGCCGCCCTTGGCCAAGAGTGCCGCGCGTGTCGCGCGCGCGTCGGCGAGCCACAGGGACAGCCCGCCAGTCCGAGCCGCGTCCTCGGCGAGCGCCAGCGCACCGAGCGCGGCCTCGTGGTCGCCTTCGGCCTCGTGCAGCGACACGGCGCGCAGGAGCAAGCGCGCGCGCGCCGCAGCGGATTGGGGCGACGAAACGAGAAGGCTCGCCGCGCGACGCACGGCCTCGAGCGCATCGGCTCGTCGGCCGTCTGCGCCCCAGACCTCCGATGCGACGTCCCAGACATCGGCCAGGACGGGTCGCTCGACGACCTCGGTGCTCTGAAGCGCTTCGTGCAGATGCCGATGGGCCTCGTCGATTCGACCACGTGCGAGCGACGCACGAGCGAGCAGGACGAGCATGCGGACTCGTTCGGCCTTGGTGGGCTCGGCGAGCCCGAACGCCTCGCGCGCGACGCCTTCCGCGCCCGCGTGATCGCCCAGCGCCAGCAGCGACTCGCCCAGCTTGCGCGAGAAGACCTGCGCGGCCCGACCCGCCGAGTCGATCTCGCCGCGCGCCATCTCGCTGCGCGCGAGATCGAGACCGCGGCGGAACCACGTCGCCGCCTCACCGTGACGTGCCCATCGCGCGGCGGCGTCGCCGGCGCGCTCGAGCAACAGCAACGCGCCGAACGCGTCGTCGGCCTGCCAGGCGTGGTGAGCGCGCAGCTCGGTGGGGGTCTCGCGGCGCACCGACAGCCATTCGAGCCTGCGCCCATGGAGCTCGCGGCATCGCGTCGCCGGCGTGGTCGCCTCGGCCACGTCTCGCACGAGCGGATGTGCGACCTCGACGTTCGGCCCCACCACGCGCGCCAAGCCCGCCTTGTCGAGCTCGCGCATGCCCGCGTCGAAGTCGGTGTCGGCCTCGAGCAGCGCCCGGACCTCCGCCACCGCGGCGACCTCGCCCACGACGGCGACAGCCTGCAGAACGCGTCGCGCGTTGGGCGGCTGTCGCTCCTCGTGGAGCGCGACGATGTCTCCGAGCGGTGCGCCGACGTGTTCTCGTGCGTCGGAGCCGAGCCGCGCCAGCTCGAGCACGGCCATCGGGACGACCTCGGTCGTGCTCGGCGTACGCCACGCCTCGGCGCCGGGCCCCTCGACGAGCTGGCCCGCCAACTCCGGCGACAGACCGCGCAGCGCCACCCTCGCAACCGCGTCACCGAGCATGTTGCCGGCGGCGGTCGCGCACGCAGCCGCGAGCAGAACGGGCTGGCCGAGCGCGGGCAGTCGCGAGGCGAGGTCGCGCAGAGCCGCACGTGTGCCGTCGTCGCACCGACCGAGGTCGTCCACCGTCAGGATGACCCGCTGAATCGATCCGCTCGAGAGCGCTCGATCGATCGCCCAGGCGACCCCGAGGGCCGCGAGGGCCGCACGCGCGGCGGGATCGACATGCTCGACTCCGTCGGGTCCGACGATCTCTTGGAGACCGAATCGCGGCAACGACGACGGACGCTCGGCCGCCGGCAGAGCGTCGGCCCACTCGAGCGTCTCGCTCGGGACCCCGAGATCCGACAGCCAGCACCGCAGCGCGTGATAACGGACGGGCGCTCCGCTCGGGTGAGGCCGCCCTTCGGCCACCCCATCTCCGGCGGCGCGTCCACGCGCCGCGAGCTCCGCGAGCAACCTCGTCTTCCCGACGCCGACGGGCCCTTCGATCACCACGATCACCGGCTCGTGGGTCGCCGTCTTGCGTAGATCCTCGAGCCACGCGAGCTCGTTGTCCCGGCCCACGAGCGGCGGCTCCCACGGAACCGACGTCGCGACGGCCCCGGAGCCGAGAGAGATCTTGCGCGAGAGGCGCGCACCGCACGTCTCGCAGAAGTTCGCGCCCGGCTCGTTGCGCGTCTTGCAGGCGGTGCACGTCGGAGCGAAGGCCGACGCCGCTCCGAAGGACACGCGGCGCTGCTGCTGCAGCGCTTGGGGTCGCGGCGAGGCCTGCCACGCGGCACGCAAGGCGTCCCCCATCTCGAGCGCAGTCTGGAATCGCGACTCGCGCGCCTTGGCCAGGGCGCGCACCGCCACCGCGGCGAGCGCCGGGGGGATCGCGCGTTCGGGAGCGGTCGCGATGGGATCCGGCACCTCCTTGGTCAGGTGCGCGAGCATCGTCTTGGTCGGGCTCTCGGTCTCGAAGGGCAGGCGTCCGGTCAACATCTGGAACAGGACGATCCCGAGCGCGTAGAGGTCGCTGCGCACATCGGTCTCGCCGCCGGCGCACTGCTCGGGCGCCATGTACTCGGGCGTCCCGCACACGACGCCCGGGCTCGTGACCTTCGAGTCGGGCGAGTCGAGCATGTGCGCGAGACCGAAATCGACGACCTTCACGAGATCGTCGCCGGTGCGCAGCTGCTCGACGTGGACGTTCTCGGGCTTGAGGTCGCGATGGACGACGCCGTGGTCGTGCGCCTCGCCGAGCGCCGCCGCGATCTGGCGCGTGATGGACACGACGCGAGCGAGCGGCAACGGTCCCTCGTCGTAGAGGAGCTGCGCGAGGTCGCGGCCCCGCAGGTACTCCATCACGAGGTAGAGCAGGCCGTCCTCGGTCCGGCCGAAGTCGATGACCGCCACGGTGTTCGGGTGGTTGAGCCGGCTGGTCGCGCGGACCTCCCGGTAGAACCGCGCGACGCTCGATGGATGCGACAGCAGGTGCGGGTGGATGACCTTGAGCGCGACCGTCTTCGCGAGCGACAGGCGCTGCGCCTTGTAGACGCGCCCCATCCCACCGGTCCCGATGAGGTCGGTGACCTGATAGGCGTTGGAGATGATGCGCCCGACGAGAGGGTCGCCC
>JADZFZ010000958.1 GCA_020854145.1 Deltaproteobacteria bacterium
GCGAGGCGGAGCTCGCGTCGTTCGATCGGCTCGTGGAGCGCGCGGGCGACGCGATCGAACGCTCCGGGATCGCCGACGTCGAGCTCGTCGCCGTCGCGTCTCGAGCCGCCGCGATCCTCGATGCGCGTGGTGAGCCGGAGCGTGCAGCCGCGGCGCGCGCCGTGGCAGAGCGCGTCCGACCGCCCCGCGAATCGCGCGTGACATCGCCGCCCTGACGACGAATGGCCACAGGCAGCCAAGGCGCCGGTGGCAGCCGGGGTCGGTCTCGAAACCGCGGAGGTTCCCATGGCTCGTACGGTCTGCACCTGGCTCCTCGTGATCGGCCTCGTCCCCGTCGGCGCGTGCGGAGCCGGCGAGCCGCGCACCGACGCTGCGAACGCCAGGTCGGCCACGAGATCTTCGGGCGAAGGCGCGACCGCGACCCCTTCGCCCGCCACCGCGACCACGGGTGCCGGCTCCCGCACGGCGGCCGCGTCGGCTACCCCATGGCTCGTGCGCGTGGGCAGCGGGGATCGGGAGGGCGTGCTCTTCGCGGGCGACCGGGCACGCGAGCTTCTCGCAGCCCACGGCCTGTCGGCGGACGCGACGTGGGATCCCGACCCGGCGACGCTCGCGACGCTCGAGGACGCGCTCCCTGCGTGGATCGGGACGGCGGCCGGCAGCGCGTCGGGCCCGCGCATCGTGTCGCGCTGGTCGAGCTACCGGCGGCAGTACGCGGGCTTCGTGCGCGCCGGACGTCGCGCGATCTTCGCGAGCTACTTCTGCGGTCGCGCCGACGAGCCCGGCTGGCGCAGCGCACCGATCAGCGTCGATGACGGCGGCGACTGTTACTTCCTCGTCTCGTACGACCCCGTCGCGCGCACGTTCTTCGATCTCTCGGTCAACGGCGAAGCCTGAGCGCGTCGTGATCTCTCGGGAGCGCGCGAGTTGCGCACGCGCAAGGAGCCCGACTCGCGACACGGCCAGCCTGAGAAGGCTGGGCTGGAGGGGATTCGCCGCGTCCTCGCTTCACTGCGGCGTCCCGCCTCGAGGAGGTACCGATGTCGAGAACCGGGCGTGCGCGACCCAATCAGTGGACCGAGCGAGCAGGCCGCGCGGCCTTTCGCTTCGCGGTCCCACGCCTCGGTCGCGTCTACGAAAGTCTCTCGCCGGGCCTTCGCGCGCTGAGCGAGAGGTTCGACGTGTCCGGCTACGACGACTGCGCGGCGTCGTTCCGCGGCGGCGACATGCCGTCGCTCGTGCACCTGTCGTACGAGAAGTCGCTCCAGCACCTCTGGAAGTCGGAGGTGCTCGCGCCCTGGCTCGGGATCCACGACGCGTCCGCCGACGATCGCCGTGCGCTCGCCGCCGCCGACCACCTGCCCTCGAGCGCGATCGAGGACGTGCCGCTCGAGACGATCCGCGACGAGGTCGAGCGAGAGCTGTCGCCGGCCAAGCGCTTCGCCCTCTGCCGCATCATGGACCTCATCGTCCACGGCGAGGCCTACGCGCTCTACACCTCCGCGACGCTCCTGCCCGAGGTCCGCGGAACGGGCGCGAAGCTCGGGATGGCGATGCAGACGATGGAGGAGGCGAAGCACTTCGTCGTGCTCCGAGCCCTGATGCGCGCGATCGGTGACGTCCAGCCGTTGCCCGACACCGCGCGGATCATGCTGGACACGATCGCGCGCCAGAAGGGTCACATGAAGCTCTTCGGCATGAACGTGCTCGTCGAGAGCCTGGCGACCTCCATCTTCGCGCAGTTCGCGGACTACCCCGGCCTCCGTCACGTGCTCGGCGCGTTCCACACCGACGAGTCGCGCCACTGCGGCTTTCCCAAGTCGTACTTCGCGACGGGAGTCGTTCCCGAGCACGTGACGCGCTCGCTGCTCTACCGGATGAACCGGACGCGCATCGTGCTCTCGGCCCTTCCCGTGATCTGGGAGGTCAAGCCGCACTTCGACGTGCTCGGCATCGACGCGTTCGACCTCTTCGGGCGCTTCGTGAGCAAGGCCGGACGCCTCGCCGAGGCGAGCGGGATGCCGCTCGTCTGGCCGCGCAAGGAGCTCGAGCAGCGGATCGATCTGCTCTTCAACGCCTGGCGGGAGTCGTTCGAGCCGGAGCGTTTCACCGGCTGGGTGAGCTACACGTCGCTCGAGCGACGAGAGCGCCTGTCGCCGGTCTGCGCGGAACGCGAGGCCGCCGTCTTCGGGATCGCGTGAGGTCCGAGTGAGCCCGAGCCCGCGGAAGCGGGCGACCGCGAAGTCCCGACACGCCCTCCGGTCGGAAGCGGATCTCGCGCGCGTCGAAAAAAAATGAGACTCCGTGTCGATCCCGGCGTGCCTCGGTCGACGCTCTCGTGAAGACGCGGCTCGAGCCCGGGCCGGTCGAAGGAGAGAGCGTCATGCGTTTCATGGTGATCGTGAAGGCGAGCAAGGAGTCCGAGGCAGGCCAGATGCCCAGCGACGAGCTGCTGACGGCGATGGGCAAGTACAACGAGGAGCTCGCCAAGGCGGGTGTGATGCTGGACGGCAACGGCCTGCATCCGAGCTCCAGAGGGGTGCGGATCCGCTTCTCCGGCACCGAGCGCAAGGTGATCGACGGGCCCTTCCCCGAGACGAAAGAGCTCATCGCCGGCTACTGGCTGCTCGAGACCAAGTCGCGCGAGGAGGTGATCGAGTGGGTCAAGCGCGCGCCCATGCTCGATGGCGACGAGATCGAGATCCGGCAGCTCTTCGAGCTCAGCGACTTCGACATGGGCGCCGAGGCGCGCGCCGTGCACGACGCGGTCGTGTCGGAGCTGCAGAAGCGGTAGCCGCCGCGCCGACACGGCGACCGATCACGCGGCGACGCCGTGCACCTTGCTCGATCCGGCGCAGGTGCTCTGATCGGCGCGCGTGGCGGCCTCCGAGACGCATCGCGCCATCGAGGCGGTCTTCCGGATCGAGTCGGCACGGCTCATCGCCGGGCTCGCGCGCGTCGTGCGCGACGTGGGGATCGCCGAGGAGCTGGCGCAGGACGCGCTCGTGGTCGCGCTCGAACGTTGGCCGGAGACGGGTGTGCCGGACAACCCGGGCGCCTGGCTCATGGCGACGGCGAAGCACCGCGCGATCGATCGGGTACGGCACGAGCGACGTGTCGATCGGAAGCACGACGAGATCGCGCGCTGCGCGGAGGTGCTCGGGCCGGCCACGGGTACCGATCTCGAGACGGCCATCGACGAGGACGTCGGAGACGACCTGCTCCGTCTCGTGCTCGTGGCCTGTCACCCGGTGCTCTCGCCCGACGCGCGCGTCGCGCTCACCCTGCGCCTCGTCGGCGGTCTGACGACCGACGAGATCGCACGCGCGTTCCTCGTGCCCGAGCCGACCCTCGCGCAGCGGATCGTGCGGGCGAAACGGACGCTCGCCGAAGCGCGCGTCGCCTTCGAGGTCCCACGCGGGGCCGAGCTCCGCACGCGTCTCGCGTCCGTGCTCGAGGTGCTGTACCTGATCTTCAACGAAGGCTACGCGGCGACGTCCGGGTCCGACTGGATGCGCCCGGCGCTCTGCGAGGACGCGATGCGTCTGGGCCGTATCCTCGCCGAGCTGGTCCCCGACGAGCCCGAGGTGCACGGGCTGCTGGCGCTCCTCGAGCTGACCGCGTCGCGCGCGCCCGCGCGTCTCGGCCCGACCGGCGAGCCCGTGCTGCTGCTCGATCAGAACCGCGCCCGCTGGGATCACCTCCTCGTCCGGCGCGGTCTCGCCGCGCTCGCGCGGTGCGAGGCGCTGGGAGGCGCGCGCGGCGCCTATGCGCTCCAAGCCGCCGTCGCCGCGT
This sequence comes from Deltaproteobacteria bacterium, assembly GCA_020854145.1. Classification (GTDB taxonomy): domain Bacteria; phylum Myxococcota_A; class Polyangia; order Polyangiales; family JADZFZ01; genus JADZFZ01. The sequence goes on from JADZFZ010000958.1 coordinate 3,796, forward strand.
GCCACGCGCGTGCAAGGCGCGCGGCCGACACCGACTGGCCCCGCATCGCGTCGCTCTACGACGCGCTCGCCGAGGCGACGCCTTCGCCCGTCGTCGAGCTCAACCGCGGCGTCGCCCACGCGATGGCCTTCGGTCCCGCCGCGGGCCTCGCCATCGTGGAGCCGCTCGTCTCGGAGCCTTCGCTCGCGCGTTACCACCTGTTGCCCAGCGTACGCGCCGATCTGCTCGCGAAGCTCGGGCGCATCGACGAAGCGTGCACGGAGTGCGAGCGCGCGCTCACGCTCGCGCACAACGAGCGCGAGCAGGAGCTGCTGCGCGCGCGGATCGCCGCGTTGCGCGCCCGCGACGAGGGCGATCCCATCTGACGCCGAGCGCGTACCATCGCGCGCCATGCGCCCGTCCACCCTCGCCCCGATCGTCGTCGCGCTCGTCCTCTCCGCCTGCGCAGGATCGAGCGCCCTTCCCATCCGTCGCGTGGTCCTCTACCGCAACGGCGTCGGCTACTTCGAGCGCGCCGGACGCGTGCACGGCGAGCGTTGGTCGATGCAGCTCGCGCCCCACGAGATCGACGATGCGCTCGCGACGTTCACGGCCGTCGAGCGCGAAGGTGGCGTGGTGAGCGCCGACGTGCCGCTCCCACGTCCGCGCGACGAGCGACGCGACGGCGCGCACGACCGGCGTGGCCGACGGCATCACCACGACTGCGACGACGAGCGCGCGTGCGACGACGAGCACGACGACGACGAGGACGACGACGACGACGACGACGAGTCCGCCAGGCTCGAGGTGCGCTTCGACGACGACGGCGCGCACGACGTCCGCGTGGCCTACTCGACGCCCGTGCCCGCATGGCGTGCGGCCTATCGCGTGGTCCTCCCGGAGGGCCCGGGCGAAGGCCAGGCGCTGCTGTCTGCGTGGGCCGTCGTGCACAACGTCTCGCCCGAGAGCTGGGAGGGCGTCTCGCTCGAGCTCGTGACCGGTGAGCCCTTCGCGTACGCGGCCGACCTCGCGACCCCGCGATTCGTCCCGCGTCCCGACGTCAGCGGTCGGCTCGTCGTTCCGACCGCCGTCGGCGCGGTGTCGTCCGAGAGCGTGGCCGACGGCGCGGGCGACGGCGACGGCATCCCGGACGCGACCGATCTGTGCCCGGCCGACGCCGAGGATCGCGACGGGTTCGAGGACGGCGACGGCTGCCCCGATCCCGACAACGATCGCGATCGGATCCTCGACGTGTCCGACCGTTGCCCCAACGACCCCGAGACGTACAACGGCACCGAGGACGACGACGGCTGCCCCGATCGCGGCCGGGTCGTCATCGAGTCCTCGCAGATCGCGATCCTCGATCGCATCTACTTCGCCCGAGGCGACGCCGCGATCTCGCCGCGCTCGGCGCCCATCGCCGACGCGATCGCCGCGACGCTGGTAGGCAACCCGCAGATCGCGCGCGCGGAGATCCGCGGGCACGCATCGAACGACGAGAGCGACGCCTGGGCGCTGTCGGCGCGTCGGGCGGCGGCCGTCCGAACGCACCTCGTGCAACGCGGCGTGGCGACCGATCGGCTCGTGATCCGCCCCTTCGGCGCGTCGCAGCCGATCGCACCCGGCGACACGCCCGCCGCGCGCGAACGAAACCGCCGCGTCGAGATCGAGATCCTCTCGACCGACGACACCACGGTCGCCAACACGACTCCCACGCCGCCGGCCGCTCCGCCTCGCATCGACGCGGCCGCCGTCGCGCGCTCGACCACCGCGCTCGCCGTGGGCCGCGACACCGAAGGCGAGACGCGCTATGCGGTGGCCGCGCGCGTCACGGTGCGCGCACGCGCGACCGCCATGATCGCGCTCGCGAGCGCGAGCGTCCCGGGCGAGGACGTGTACCTCTTTCGCCCCGACGCCGCCGCGCCCGGCAGCGACGTGCACCCGTTCCGCGCCGCGCGCCTCGCGAACCGCACGGGCCTCGCGCTCATCCCGGGCACCGTCGCGATCCTCGGGCGCGGCCGCTACGCGGGTGCGGGCCTGCTCGACCGCACGGAGCCGGGAGCCTCCGCGCTCGTGCCCTACGCGCTCGATCCGCGCGCGTCGGTGGACGTCGCGCGCGAGGAGCGCTCCGAGCCCCACCGCGCGACCGCGATCGTGCGCGGCCAGCTCGTGCTCGAGGACACGTCCATCGTCACGACCACCTACACCACGGACGCGCCGTCGCACGCGCCCGCGCGCCTCTTCGTCCGCCATCGCGTCACGCACGGCTACACCCCGCGCTCGTTGCCGCCCTCGACGGAGGTCGCCGGATCGGGCCTCCTCGCGCCGCTACCGCTCGCGCGTGGACGTCGCAGTCACCTCGCGATCGAAGAGACCGCCGTGCGCGAGCGGACCGTGGCCTTGCTCTACGACCTCGAGACCGACGTCACGCCCTACCTCGCACGCTCCTCGATGCCCGACGACGTGATGAGCCGCCTCCGCGCCGTGCTCTCCGCGCGGCAGACGATGCGCGACCGCGTGACGCGCGTCGGCACGCTGCGGCGCGAGCTGTCGGATCTCTCGTCGCAATCGGCCGAGGTCGCGACGTCGCTCGGCACGCTCGGTCCGCAGCGCACGGCGCAATCGACGGCGCTCGCCGCGCGTCTGCGCGACCGGCTGCGTGACATCGCCACGCGCACCGAGACCACCTCGCGTGCGCTCACCGAGGAGCAGGCCGCCCACTCGGAAGCACGCGCCGCGTTGGAGGAAGCCCTGCGCGAGCTGCGCTACGAGCCGCCTCGCCCGACCGATTGACGATCGTGCGGCGTCCGGTCGGACGCACGTCGGGCACGACCACGTTAGGATCCCGACGTGCACCGCCGCATGGCGCTCGCGTCGATCGTCCTCGCGTCCAGCGCGGCGCTCGTAGCCACGTGCGCGCGCGAAGTCTCTGAGCCCATCGCCCGCAGCGAAAGCGCGATCGTCGGTGGCCTACCCGACGCGACCCATCGAGGTGTGGCGCTCGTGTACGCATTCCGGCCCGACGGCTCCGCCGAGGTTTGCACGGCGGTCGCCATCGGACCGCACGCGCTGTTGACGGCCAAGCACTGCACGATGCTGGAGGACGCTCCGGGCTCGTGCCGCTTCACCGCGCTCGAGCCGCGCGCGCTCGGCGTCACGGTCACGGCCAACGTGCACGAAGGCAGCGAAGCGAGCTTCCTCGTGCAGGAGGTGCTGCGCACACCGGGCGAGGACGTCTGCGCGGACATCGCGGACGGCAGCGATCTCGCCGTGCTCCTCACGGGCGCACGCATCGCCACCGAGCACTCGGAGATCGCGACGCCACGCGAAGGAGCGCCGGCCACCGTCGTCGGCTTCGGGCGCACGCGTCCGGGCGCCACCGACCCGATGGACTACGGCGTCCGCCAGGCGGCGGAAGTCTCCATCGAGGACGTGACGGCCAGACGCGTGACCACCTCGGGCTCCGCGTGGACGTGTCTCGGCGACTCGGGCTCGCCGCTCTTCGACGCGACGGGTGCCGTGGTGGGCATCGCGAGCTTCCGTGTCGGCGGCGACTGCGCCGACGGGCCGAGCCTCTTCGCCCGTCCCGATACCGAGACCGCGATGATCGCCGACGCGCTCGCGTGGGAGCCGACGTGCGACGCGACCGAGCGCGACGAGGTCAGCTGCAACTGGCTCGACGACGACTGCGACGGCACCTTCGACGAAGGCTGCGCGCGCCTCGGCGACCCGTGCACCTCCGACGAAGCCTGCAGCTCCGCGATGTGCTCGACCGTCGGCGCAACCCGCGTGTGCACGCGTCCGTGCGACCCGACCGCGACCGAGCCCACGTGCCCCTTCGGCTACGCGTGCATCCCCGTCGGCGATTGCACCGCAGGCGGCTGCGTCGTCGAAGGCACGCCGGCCGATCCGAGCTGCGCGCCCGATGCGGGGGCGCCCATCGAGCCCGCCGACGCCGCAGCTCCCGATGCGTCGAGACCCGAGCCGGCCGTGGACGCGGGGCCCCCGCCGCAACCCGACGCCGGCCCCGCGCACGTGCCCGATGGCGGCTGTGCGACCACGCGCGCGCGCGACGCAGGACCCTCGTCGTCGAGCCTCCTGCTCGCGCTCGCCCTCGTGCTCGTCCCGTGGCTGCGCCGCCGACGCTGGCGCGTCTCGCGCTAGCGCGTCATCGCCTTCTGCATCATCGCGCCCGCGGCTTCCATCGCGTTGCCGAAGGGCCGTGCCTTCGACAGATCGCGCGCCGACTCCAGGTTCGCCGCGACGCTCTCGATCGTCGTCTGGTCGAGGAACACGCCGGCCGCCTCGACGATCGCGACGCGCGAGAGGTATCCGCCACCGACCGCGAACACCTCGCCGCTCACCTTGCACTTGTCGGAGCACAGGTACGCGACGAGCGGCGCGACCTGCTCGGGCTTGAGCTTGTCGCCCATCGCGGAGAAGCCCGGCAGCGTCTCGGTCATGCGCGTGACCGCGACCGGCGCGATGCAGTTCGCGAAGATGTTGTACTTGCGGCCTTCCTCCTCGACCGAGTTGCACAGCCCGACCAGGCCGAGCTTCGCCGCCGAGTAGTTGCACTGGCCGAAGTTGCCGTAGAGCCCCGCGGCGCTCGACGTGAAGACGATGCGCCCGTAGCCCTTCTCGCGCAGCGTCGGGAACGCCGCCTTGGTCACGTTGTAGCCGCCCGTCAGGTGCACGCCGATGACCTTGTTCCAGTCTTCTTCGGTCATCTTCATCAGCGAGACGTCGCGCAGGATGCCGGCGTTGTTGATGACGATGTCGAGCGTCCCGAACGTCGAGACCGCGGTCTTGACGATGTTCTGCGCACCCTCCGTCGTGTGAACGCCGTCGTAGCTCGCGACGGCCTCTCCGCCGGCCGCCTTGATCTCGTCGACCACCTTCTGCGCCGCGGTCTGCGACCCGCCGGTGCCGTCGATGGCGCCGCCCAGATCGTTGACGACGACCTTCGCCCCGCGCGACGCGAGCAACAGCGCGTGCGCGCGTCCGAGACCACCGCCTGCACCCGTCACGATCGCCACGCGCCCATCGAACCGGATCTCGTCTGCCATCGTCCTCTCCTCGTGCTTCCGTTCTGCGCGCCGTACACGCTCGCGCGGCGCGCACGATAGTGCCGGGCGCACCGGCCGTCACGCCGCGATGAGCGCAAACCACGACCCTCCCTCACCCATGCGAACGGGGCGGGGTGAGGGCGATCACGCTCCCGCGCCGCCCTCGCCGTCCGAGGCCGCGCGCGCGAGCCGATCGCGCACGGCGGCCCAGCGCTCGTCGCCCCTCGGAGGCGCCTCCACGACGATGCGCTCGACTCCCTCCTCGTCGAGCGCGTGCAGCGCCGCGTAGAGGCCGCGCGCGAAATCGGCCGGCTCTTCGCCGATCGCGCGTCCTTCGGTTCCCTCGGGCAGCGCGCCGCGCGCGATCACGCGAAATGCGAGCCCGCGATCGCGAAGATCGCGCACACGCCACGCGAGCCAGGCCCGAGGCACCACCTCGACGCGCGCGCGCGGCGCGTAGTGGCGCGCGGACGTTCCCGGCGAGACGCGCGCCTCGACGTCGGACGCCACGACGATCGCCGCTTGCGCGACGGGCTCTGCGAGCTCGTCTGCGATCTCGCGCGCCGTGACGTGGCCCGGTCGGAGCACGCGCGGCACGTCGCCCGTCAGGTCCAGCACCGTCGACTCGAGCCCTACCGCACACGGCCCCGCGTCGAGCACCAGCGGGACGCGACCCCCGAGCGACCGCAGCACGTGCGCCGCCGTGGTCGGCGACACGGCGTTCGACCGGTTCGCCGACGGCGCGGCGATGGGAACACCCGCCGCCGCGATGAGCGCACGCGCGACGGGGTGCGCGGGCGAGCGCACGGCCACCGTCGGCAGCCCTGCGCTCACGAGGGCGGGGACCTCCGCCCGACGCGCGAGCACGAGCGTCAGCGGGCCCGGCCAGAA
>JADZFZ010000959.1 GCA_020854145.1 Deltaproteobacteria bacterium
CCGCGAAGCCGTCGGCCATCGCGTTGACGCACTCCTGCAGCGCGACGAGCACGGCGATCTTCCGCTGCACCACGTTGGGCTCGGCGGACGCGCCGGCCTCGAGCGACTCGCGCAATCGCCGGACGGCGAGGTAGAGGCGCTCGAGGTCCGCCCGCAACGCCGGCGCAGCGACGAGCTCGGCGAGCACACGCTGCCGCGCGGTACAATCCGCTGCGTTGGCTGGCGGCGTCTCGAGCACGCGTCGCAGCACCTTCGCGTCCGGCACGATGCGGCGGCCGTCGATCTTGAGCTCGAAACAGGTCCTCACCAGCTCGTCGAGATAGAGCTGCGACGCGAAAGAAGCGGGATCGAGCGCGCTCGGTGAAAGCGGGACCGCCTCGATCAGCGTGTCGAAGACGCCCGCGCAGTCGCCACCCTCGAACGCGAAGCGCACGAGCTCCGACGAGCCCCGCAGATCGGCCCACGCGCGCGCCTCGGCGTGGAGCAAGTCGACGGGCTTCGGCCCGTCGGGCGCCGGCTCGCCGCCCACGGGCGCGACGTAGAACTGCGACGGGCCGCCGGCGACGCCTTGCGCGAGGCGCGCCTGCTTGCGTCGCTCGACGCGCTCCTCGATCGCTCTACGGCCTCTACCCACGGTCCGCACTCGTAGCGCACTTCCGGGCGCGCGTGATCCCGTCCGCAGCGAGCGCGCCGCTCCGCACGGCTCGACGCGACGGTGCGGTACGCTGTCGCCGTGCGAACGGCGATGGTCTTGGGCCTGCTGATCGCGTCGTCGTCGACGGTCCTCGCATGTGGAGACGACGCGCCGGCGCCGCCGCCGGTCAGCTTCGACTCGGGATGCCGCGATTGCGCGCCGCCTGCGCCGACGTGCGACGACGGCCTGAGCGCGTGCGGCATGGCGTGCGTGGATCTCACCACCGATGCGCTGCACTGCGGATCGTGTGGAAACGCCTGCGGGGAAGGCGTCTCGTGCACGTCGGGCACGTGCCGCTGCGCCGCCGGGCAACGGGTGTGCGCGAGCGCGTCCGGCGTCGAGTCCTGCGTGGACACGACGAGCGACGCCGACCACTGCGGTGCGTGCGGGCAACGGTGCCCCGCGGGCGCCACGTGCGTCGCGGGCACGTGCACGTGCGCCGCGGGTCGCGTGGTGTGCCCGTCCGACGGCACGCGTGGCACCTGCGTGGACATCACGACGAGCGTGCTCGACTGCGGCGCGTGCGGCGCGCCCTGCCCGGCGACGTTCGACTGCGTGGCCGGCGTCTGCTTGTGCCCGAGCGACCGTACGCTCTGCGGGGAGTCGACCCCTGCGGCACGTTGCGTCGACGTCACGACCGACGAGGGAAGCTGCGGCGCGTGTGATCGCGCGTGCGCGCCCGGGATGATCTGCGAGTCGGGGCGCTGCGTCGGCGAGTGCGCCGTGGGCGACGTGTGCACGACCTCGGCCGATTGTCGGAGCGATCCGCCTGCCGCGTTGCCGGACACGCCCGGCGCCTACTGCTCGCCCGAGGTGCGCGAGACCGTCACCGTCGACGGCGTCACCTGGGACGAGATCCGCGACGCGGGCGGCTATTGCCTCGGCGACATGGGCTTCGCGTCGCTCGGCGCGTGCGAGCTCGGCAGCGACGACGGCTGCCCGTCGTGCGCGCAGTGCCATCTGCTCGGGGTCGATCCCGTGATGGGCCCGCTCACCGCGTGCCTGCAGCGGTGCGACCTCACGACCACGGGATGGGCGACGACGCGCTCCGGCTGCCGCGAAGGTTATCGGTGCGACATCCCCAGAGAGGTCTGCGTGTCGGGCTGCACGAGCGACGCACAGTGCCGCGCGACGTGGATCGATGCCGACGGGGACGGCCTGCACTCCGACGGCGAGACGACCTACGACGCGGCCTCGAGCGCGACGTGCGACACGTCGACGGGCCGGTGCACGAACCTGCCGTTCGATCCCGACGCGCGACCGGGTGATCCCTGCACCGCCGATTCGGACTGCGGGCTCCTCGGCCATTGTCTCGTCGGTTGGCCCGGCGGCGGCTACTGCACACGGCTCGCCTGCACGCTCGACGGACGCGGTTGCGAGCCCGGCTCGATCTGCTTGCCGTACTACGTGCACGCCGACGGAGCGTGCCTTCGGTCGTGCACGCTCGGTGACGAGACCGAGCCCTCGGCGATCCTCGGCGCCGGCGGTGGCGATCCCGACTGCGGTCCAGGCTACCAGTGCATCAGCCTCCGCGGGGCCGCATCGGGAGGCTGCTCGCTCGGCGCCTTCAACGACGTGACCGAGCCCAACATCGCCGAGCCCTGCGACACCGCCGACGACTGCTACTCGCCGTACGGCCTCGGAGGATGCGCCACGACGTTCGGCGTGCGCTGGTGCGCGCTCGCCCAGTGTGGCGCCGCACCCTTCGGTCACGACGGCGGAACCCGAAGCACGTTGTGCCCCGACGGCACCGTCTGCGTCGGCGATCCGCGCGAGTACTCGCAGTGCCTGCGCTCGTGCGATCCCGCGCTGGCGGGCGCCGACTGCCCCGCCTCCCACGTCTGTCACAGCATGGGCGATCCCCGCACGCCCGTGTGCTTCCCGCGCTGCCGCGGCGACGGCGACTGCGGCGGACGCGACCGCTGTCTCGAAGGCATCTGCCGCCGACCCTGACGGTCGAGGCGCCAGCTCAGGGCA
>JADZFZ010000960.1 GCA_020854145.1 Deltaproteobacteria bacterium
CGCATGGTGGGCGGTCGGTGCAACTTCGACATGAGCGAGCCGACGCCCGACGGGACACGCACGTTCACGGACAACTGCGCGCGCGGCGCGTTCTGCAACACGTTGCCCGGCCGCCGCTTCCCGATCTGCCTCGCGTACTGCGCCGACGGCGCGGACTGCGGCGATGCCGAGCTCTGCCTCGGCGTGGATCCGACGCTCGACCTCGGCATGTGCATGCTGCAGCCGGCGTGTGATCCGCTGCGACAGACCGGCTGTCCCGCAGGGCAGGGATGCTACGTCGTCAGCGACGGCTACCGCGTGCTGCCGAGCTGCGCGCCCTACGTCGCCGACGAGACCGGCGGTGACGGCACCTACGACCAACCGTGCACGTTCGTGAACAACTGCCAGCCAGGGCTCAACTGCTACGCGGGCGCCGACATGATGGGCCGCTGCCGGACGCTGTGTGATCCCGAGGCGGGCGGCGTCGGCGGCCCACTGCCGGACGGCGGGGTCGACGCGGGACCTCCCGTGGATGCAGGCGCACCGACCGACGCCGGTGCCGCGATGGACGCGAGCGCCGACGACGCCGGCCCACCGGCCGACGCGGGCGGAGCGACCGACGCCGGGCCCACCCCGACCGCGACGTGCCCCGCCGGACAGGGCACCTGCACCGTCGAGATCCCCGAGGGCGTCATGTTCCCTCTCGTGCCTCCGACGGGCGTCTGTATCTGATTCAGAAGCCGCCCATGGCGATGGCGGCCCACGTGAGGGCGCCGAGGGTCACGAGGTTCACGCCGACCTGCGCGGTCGCGATCACGCGGAGCACGTCGTAGTCGGACCGGTCGCGTCGATCGAGCCCGACGATGTCGGGATGCTCGGCCACGAGGTTCAGGAGCGGCCCGACGATCATCCCCGCGAGGTGCACCCATGCGAGCGCGCGATGGGTTCGCAGCCGGCGCGCGAAGCCGCTCGGTCCCGATGCGGCGTCGTCGGGATCGGGCATGCGTAGGGCGAGGATCCCCGTGGTGACGTAGAGGCCCATCGCGATCTGCGACGCCACGAGGTGGAGCACGTGGAGGCCGTCGCCGCAGCCGAAGTCGCCGAACACTCCGGCGTCGTCGTCGCACGGCGTGTCGCCGAACGAGCCGCCATACCGATTGACGTAACGGACGCCGCCGACCGCCGCGCTCGTCGCGACCCACAGGAGCGACGACATCCCGAAGTAGCGCTTGATGAACGCGGTCCTCGCCCGCGCCCGAACGGCGTCGCGATATCGGCGGTCCTCCACCGACAGCTGCGACGCGGCGACCACCGCCGAGATGCGCGACGGCTCCGGAGCCACCGCCGCGAGCGCCGCGGGAGGCGGCGTCAGGGCGAAGCCGAAGACGGGAGTCGCAGCGAGCAAGAAGGCGACGTCCATCCCCGAAGGGTATCCGCCTGCGCCGAGGTTGTGGCCGATCAAGCACGGCTCCCTGCCGGACCGTGAAGCTTCCCGAACGATGAGACCCACGGCCGACCGCAGGTTGCGCTTCCAGATCTTCGTCTTGGCTGCAGCGATCGGCGTCGCGGGAGGGATGGGCTGCGGCGACGACGGATCGGCCGGGCCCACGGACACCGGCAACGCGGGGGGCGACGCGAGCGGCGAGTCGGACGCCTCGAGCCGCGACGCTGCCTCCGACCTCGGCGAGGACGAAGCCGGAGCACGCGACGCCGAGCCGGACGACGCGCACGCCCACCACGACATGTCGAGCCCGATGGACGCTGCCCCCGAAGACGCAGGAGCCGATGCATCGTCGGACGCCGCGCGCACGGAAGCCGCGGTGGAATCGTGCCCCGCGACGTGCCCCGCCGGCGAGACGTGTTGCCCGGTCGGCGTCGGGACGCGCTGCGTGACGCCGCTCGGAGACGGAACGTGCCCGCTGCCCGACCTGACCGTCTCCACCGACCGGCTGAGCGCGGAGCTCGCCGCCGGATGGGAGCACTTCGCGGATGGCGACTGTGCGGTCTCCGAAGGTTGCGTGGGCGGCGCGGGCTGGCGGCGCCTCCTGCGATTCTCGACCGAGACGCCGAATCACGGGACCGGCGACATGAGCCTCGGCGCGCCGACGGACGACAATCCCGCGTATCGCCACGACGAGTGCACCGATCAATACCTGTTCGACGGGTATGCGGATTACGCCCTCGAGTCCACGGATGGGGGCGTCGTGGCCTCGGGACGCAAGCGCGCATTCTGTCTGATGGACACGAATCGGATTGCCGACGAGCCGGACGTGCCGCGCACCGGCCGCTACACGTGTGACGTGCAGGGGATCTCCCGAGGCTGGAGCGACGTCTACCATTCCGGCCTCGAGTGCCAATGGATCGACGTGACCGGCGTGCCCCCCGGCGATTACACGCTGCGTGTCCACGTCAATCCGCTCCGTCGAATCGTGGAGGCCTCGTACGACGACAATGTCGTGACGGTGCCCGTCACGATTGCGGGAGACTCTCCCGCCGACGTCCTCGGCGCGTGCCCCGCCGGAGGTGCGGGGCCGTCGCGCGATTGCGGCTGGACTCTGGCTGGCACCTACCCCTGCACGCCGGGCGCGGAGATCCTGAGCGGCTGCGGCGCCACCACGTGCGCCGAGTCGACCTGCACGGGAGACGTCGTCATGCGCGTGTGCCCGGGCGACGGCGCGTGCAGCGCGCGCGACGCGCTCGGTGCGGACGACGATTGCAGCGCGCGCATCTATTGTCCGCTGGTCGCGACGACGTGCCCGGCCGGCGGACGGGTCACCGTGCTCACGGGCAGCTACCGAGAGCTCGACGCCTCGACCTGCTCGGTCACGGTGCGGTGACCCCGACGCCACAGCTGGTCCAGATCCGTCGCCCGTCTCCGCGACGTGCGAATCGATTCGCGCCCTGGCGGATCGCGACGCTGATCGCGATCCACCTGCTCGCGGCGGCTCACCTCGCACATTGGCTGATCGCGGGGCGCACGCTCGCTCCGCTCGAGCTCAACGAGGTGCTCCACACGATGCACGCCGGCATCGTGACCGCGGGGTTCCTGCTGATGGCCGTTGCTGCGCTCGCGACCGTCGTCTTCGGGCGGTTCTTCTGCGGTTGGGGCTGCCACGTGCTCGCCCTGCAGGACCTGGCCGCTGGGATCCTCGCCCGGCTCCGATTGCGCCCTCGCCCCATCGAGTCGCGCGCGCTCGCGCTCGTGGCGCCCGCGGCCCTCGTCTACCTCTTCGTGTGGCCGCAGCTGGAGAGGATCGCGGCGGGTCGCCCCATGCCCGTGCTGCGCGTGCTCGACGACTCTCGAGGCGGATGGAGCTCTTTCGTCACCGCGGATCCATGGCGGAACCTACCCGGGCCCGGGATCGCGATTGCGACGCTTCTCGTCTGCGGCGTCGTCGTGGTCTACGTGCTCGGAACGCGCTCGTTCTGTCGGCTCGCGTGCCCCTACGGGGCGCTCTTCGGGATTCTCGACCGATTCGCGCCGGGGCGAATCGTCGCCCGCTCCCGCGATTGCGGCGATTGTCGGAGGTGCACGGCCGTGTGCCAATCGGGCATCCGGGTGCACGAGGAGATCCGCACGTACGGGAAGGTCGTCAATCCCCGGTGCCTGCGCGACCTCGATTGCGTCGCGGCTTGCCCCAAGGACGCGCTTCGATTCGGTCTCACCCGGCCTCCGCTCTTCGGCGCGCCGGCGGCGACCGCGAATCAGGTTCCGACGAAGACCGAAGAGGTCGTCGCCGCGGTCGTGTGCGCCGCCACGGTCCTCGCGACGCGCGGCCTCTACGAGACCGTCTCGTTCCTCCTGGCGATTGGCCTCGGCTGCCTCGCGGCGGGTGTCGCGGTGCTCGCGCTGCGTGTCGCGAGGAAGCAGCCGGTTCGACTCGGTGGGCTGGTCCTCGGCCAGAAGGGCAGCGTCTCGGCGGCCGGGTCCGTGTTCCTCGGGGCCAGCGCGATCGCCGCATTGCTGCTGGCCCACTCTGCGTTCGTCCGCCTCGCCGAGATTCGCGCGGACGCGGCCCTCGCGCGGGCGCGAGCCGACGTCGCCGCGCTCGCCGAAGCCGATGCGCACGTCCGCGCCTGCAGGACCTGGGGCATCGTGGCGCCCGTCACCCGCGAGCGTCGATTGGCCTCGATCGCCATCGGGCACGGAGTGCTCCCGACGGCCGAAGGCGCGTTGCGCCGCGTCCTGTCGGACGAGCCCGACGACGTCGAAGCGAGGATGCGATTGGCCGCCGTGCTCACGCGATCGGGTCGGGCGGCCGACGCCGTGCGGGAGCTCCGAATCGCCACGAACGCCCGGCCGCGCGATGCCCGACTGCAGGCCGACCTCGGAGTGGCGCTCGCCATGGCGGGCTCGACGGACGCCGCGCGGCGCGCGCTCACCATCGCCGTCCGAATCGATCCCGGTCTCGCGGTCGCGCACACGAACCTCGGACTGCTTCTCGCCGACCGCGGCGACCTCGCGGGCGCGGGCCGTCACCTCGCGAGCGCGGTGCGGCTCGACCCCAGCGACGTGCGTGCGCGCGCCGCCCTCCGGATGGTCAATCGGCTCGAGTCGCGCTGATCGATCGGGGCGGCTCCAGAGGGTGGACGTGTCGAGGGTTGGTCTCGCGGTCGGCCTCCGGCATCCGCGTGCGCAGCGGGCGCACGCGCGCGTCGTTGTGCTCGTCGCTGCGGTATCGATGGGCGCCCCGCGACGCCGCCTCCGCCAGGGGCGAGCCGAGCTCGCGCAATGCCCGGTAGCGACCGTCGCTCGCCGCGAGATCCCATGGATCGATCGCGAGCACCCGATCGTAGGCGCGCAGCGCGCCGCGTGCGTCGTCGTTCCTGAGACGGAGGATCCCGAGGAGCGTCCACAGGGCGCGATCGCGCGGCTTCTCGCGGACGAGCCCCTCGAGGATCACCATCGCCTCCGCGTCGCCGCCGGCGGCCGCGAGCGCGAACGCTCGTTCGTTGCGGACGCGCAGATCGCGGCTCTGGCCCGCTGGCACGCGCCCGAGTCGCGAGAGCGCCTCGTCGACACGGCCGAGCAGGCGGAGCGCACGCGCTTGATTGACGATCGGGTCACTCTCGGCGGGTCGCAGACGCTCGACCGTCTCGAAGGCCGAGAGGGCGATGGCCTCCTCGCGACGTCGCAGCAGGCCAATCCCGTAGTCGTTCCACCGCCGCCAGAGCGGAGCGAGCCCGCGCGGCGCGGGGACTCGTCGCGGGTCACCCGTCGCGGCGAGGCTGACCTCGTCGACGTCGAGGTCCCAGATTCGCAGTGGCCGACTCTGCTCGCCCCGCACCCAGACGTCGTAGTCGCGGTTGAATCGCCGGTAGCGCATGCGCGTGGAGACCGTGAATGCGCCGGTCGCACCTTCGGGCACCGTCCATGAGAATCGGACGACCTCGCTCGCGCCCGCCGGGAGCGTACGACCGTAGAGCGCGTACCGATAATCCCAGAGCTCGTGTCGCCACAATGGCTCCCCGTCCTCGCCCCCAATCACCTTCACGAATCGATGGGCGCCGGGATCCAATCGCCCTCTGGCGTCGAGCCCTCCGCTCTCGGCCAGGAGGCGGCCCTCGCCGTCGCGCACCTCCGCGGCCAGCCACGCTTCGTAGACGTCGATGGGTCCGGTCGGGAATCCATGCGCGACACCACGATTGGTGACCAGCACGTCGAGCTCGACGCGTTCTCCCGGAGCGACGCGCGCGCCCGCGTCGAGAGGCGCCTCGACACGACCGTCCTCGCGTCGCATCGAGACGACGGAGACGTCGATCTGAGGACCGCCGTCGGGCCGCGTCGTGAGCCACCGCTCCACCTCGCGCAGTTGCTCGTCGAGGCCGTAGATCTCGGGGATCCCCATCTCGGCGCCGGCGTATCGGTGCGAGGCCGTCGTGCCGGCCGTGGCGGAGGCGTCGGAGGGAGACGCCTCCGGCCGCATGTGGCAATCGTTGCACGTGGCCGGCTCGTCCCGCCTGTAGAAGGGCTGAATCGATTCCGTGCTGTAGGCGCTCTGCTGCCAGTCGTCGAACTGGTCCTGCAGAGGCAACCACCGGTGGCGATTGACGCCTTCGTCGATGTCCTGCTTGTGGCACGCCGTGCAGAGGTCGATCGTGCGGACGAACGCGGGCATCATCGCGCGCGCGTGCGCCTCCGGACGCAGGCGGATCAACGCCGCCGCGAGCACGCCTCCGACACCGTCGGGGTCCATCTCTCCGGGGTATCGCTCCGGCGCGCGCCACACGTAGGACGCCGTGCCTTGGCGGCTCGATAAGCCGACCATCCCGTGGCACGCGAGGCACGTGATCCCCTCGTCGCCGAGCGCGTCGCGTTGCGGACGGCCTTCGGCAATCCCGCCCGAAAGCAGGCTCACGGGATCGTGGCACCCGGCGCAATAGCGACTCTCGGCCACTCCTCGTTGCTCGCGGAATCGGCGCTCGCTCGCGAGAAACCACGGATTGGTCGAAGAGAATCGGTGGGTCGAATCGCTCCATTGTCGGTGCACGTCCTCGTGGCATCCCGAGTGAGCGCACCATCGGGAGTTGGCGACCGCATTCGGGTCCACCGTTCGTCCGCCGTCGACGCGCGTGCGGCCGGGACCGAGCTCCGCTATCTCCCCACGTGCCGTCTCCGGCGGCCGGAACAGAGCCCAGCCCGCGAGCGACAACCCCATCGCCGCCGCGGCGCCGAGCGCGACGCGCGGCCACCCTCGCGCGCGCCGAAGCCACGGCACCACGTGCACCGCCGCGCCGGCGCTGCAGACGATCCCGGTCGCCAGGTGCGCCCAATAAGCCCATCGCCCCTGCGCACCCGTGCCGACCCAGAGCAGCACGACGCCCGTGGCGATGCACGCCGCGAGCACGCCGAGCGTGCTCCAGCCGATCAGCTGCGAGCGCAGCGGTGAGCGCCACCGCTTGCGAAGGTGCGCGACCATCCAGAGGGCGAGCAGCGCGAGGAACGGTACGCCGGCCGCGACGTGACCGACGACGACCGACAGCTCGACCGCACCGGCGCCGCGGCAGACGAGGAGGAATGCGCCGCTGAGCGCTTCGAACGCGAGCAACGCGAGGAGCGGAGTGCGCAGCCGAGCCAGCATCGCGCGCATCGAGCATCGGGCATCCCGGGCGGCGCGCCTTGTCGGACGTCAACCGCCGCCGAGGCGGCGAGGCTGCCGGCGCGCAACCGTGGTGAGCTATCCTCCGCCGGAGCCCGAAGCCGCTCGGGACCGGACGTCTCGAGCCGGTCATCACCACGACGAGCCGCAGCCATGGCCGACAATCCGACCGATCCACTCGTCGCGCTCGAACGCGAGAACCGTGCGCTCCGCGAGCGCGTGTCGGAGCTCGAGCGCACGCTCCGCCGTTTCGAGGACGGATCGAGCCGACCCCTCGGCCAGGGATTGTCCGAGCGCGAGGCGCTCCTGGTCGAGGCCGAGCGTATCGCGCACGTGGGTAGCTGGGTCTGGGACGTGCGCACCGACCAGGTGATCTGGTCGGACGAGCTGTTCCGGATCCTCGGGTACGACCCATCGACCGACGAGGCGACGACGACGGGCTTCTTCGCGCGCGTGCACCCGGCCGACGTCGACCGGGTGCGCGAAGCGTCCCAGCGCGGCATCGCCACGGGGGTGAGCCGGCAGGTCGACTTCCGCGTGCTGCGCCCCGACGGCTCCGTGCGCTTCGTGACGATGGACGGCGCGCTGCTCTTCGATGCTGGAGGCACACTGGTCCGCGCCGTGGGCACCGTGCTCGACGTGACCGGTGCGGTGCACACGTCCGACGAGCTCCGGCAGGCGGCGAACCGCCTGGCGGAGGCCCAGCGCATCGGCCGGATGGGCAGCTGGGAGTGGAACCTGGCCACTGGCGAGGTCCGGTGGTCGGAAGAGCTGCACCGGATCCTCGGTCATCCCGTCGGCCAGCCGCCTCTGACGCTCGAGGCGTTCGAGCAACTGGTCCATCCCGAGGATCGCGAGCGCATCCACGAGGCCGCGATCCGCTCGACGACCGAAGCGGGCGCGACGTCGATGGACATGCGGCTCGTGCTGCCCGACGGCTCCCTCAAGCACGTCCACGTCCAGACCGTCGTCGAGCCCGCGCACGACGGTCGCCCCATCCACCGAGGAA
>JADZFZ010000961.1 GCA_020854145.1 Deltaproteobacteria bacterium
CGGAGCTCGACGGTGTCGCCGCCGCGCCATCCGTCGGGCCGCAGGTACCCGACGACGTCCACCGGCTTGCCCGGATCGGGCATGGCGAGCGAGGCCATCGACCAGCCGAACGCGTGCACCTCGTAGGGCCCGACCCGGAGCGCGAGCTTGAGGTGGCCGGTCCCGACGACCGACGTGCGCTCGATCTTCGCGCCCTCGAGCACGACGAGAGGCTCGGTGTTGCCCAGGCCGAGAGGCTCCAGCAAGAAGACTCCGCGCGCCGTCGGAGGCCGGACGATTCGCCCATCGACCGTGACCTCCGCACGCGTCGGCACGCGCCGCGCACGTTCGGCGGCCACGTCGGTCGTCGCGTCGCAGAAGGCGGCGCGCAGGGCCTCGATGCGTGCTCGCTGCACCGTCAGGCCGAGTGCCGCCTGGTGCCCGCCGAAGCCGATGAGCTCGCCGCGACACTTCGCGACGGCGTCGTAGAGCTTGTAGCCCTTGGGCGTGCGCCCGCTGCCGTGGCCGGTCTCGCCGTCGATCGCCACGGCGAGCGCGGGCACGCCGAACCGATCCACGACCCGCGCGGCTACGATGCCGACGACCCCGCGGTGCCAGCCCTCTGCCGCGACGACGACCCCGGTCCTCGGACGCTCGCCGTACACCTCGGCCACCTGTGCGATCGCGGTCTCGGTCATCGCGCGCTCGATCGACTTGCGCGCGGCATTGTCCGATTCGACGGCCGCCGCGAGCTCGCGTGCCTGCGTCATGCTCCGCGTGCGCAGGAGCGCGACCGTCCGCGCCGCGGTTCCGATTCGCCCCGGCGCGTTCAGCCTCGGGGCCAGGCGAAACGCGATGTCGGTCGCGCAGACGAGCGAGCCGGGACGGACTCCCGCGATGTCCCGCAACGCCACGATCCCGGGGCGCGCCGTCGGGCTCGCGAGCGCCAGCAATCCCGCTCGCACGAGCGCGCGATTGTCGCCTTCGAGCGGCATCACGTCGGCGACGGTCGCGAGACCCACGAGATCGAGCCACGGGCGGAGATCGATCGTCGCCCCGAGCTCGCGCCGCACGGCTGCCGACAGCGACAGAGCGAGCCCCGCGCTGCACGCGAACTTGAACGCGAACCCGCAATCGGGGCGATTCGGGTTGAGAAACGCGAGCGCCGGCAATGCACGCGACGGCACCAGATGGTGATCGACGACGATGGCGTCGATTCCCGCGCGCCCGAGCGACGCCAGCCGCTCGTGGTCCGCGCTGCCGCAATCGCAGGTCACGACGAGCCCCGGCCGCGTCTCGAGCACGCGTGCGAGCGCGTCCTCGCTCAGGCCGTAGCCGCCGGAGAAGCGATCGGCGACGAGCGTCGTGACCTCGGCTCCGAGCGCGGCGAGCACGTCGGAGAGCAAGGTCGCGCTGGTCGTGCCGTCGACGTCGTAGTCGCCGAACACCGTCACGCGCTCGTGGCTGCGACACGCGCGTGCGAGACGCTCGGCCGCGGCCGTGCGGTCGATCATCGCCTCCGGCGGCGTCAGGTCGGCGAGCTTCGGATGGAGGAAGCGCGACGCCTGGCTCGACTCACCGAGCCCGCGGCCGATCAGCACCTGCGCGACGGCGGCAGGGACACCGAGGGAGCGGCCGAGCGTCGCGGCCGCCACACGGTCTTGCGGCGCGAGATCGACCTCGACGGGCCACACTGGTCGGCCCTCGCGGCTCTCAGGCTTTGGCGCTGCTCGTCCGGCCGCTCGTCGGGCTCTGCTTCGAGAAGAAGCGGCGATCGAGCCATTCGGTCAGCGGCGCGGCGATGAAGATCGACGAGTACGTCGTGATGGCGATGCCCACCAGGATGGTGATCGCCATGTTCCGGATGGAGGGCGTGCCCCAGACGATGAACGCGCCGATGTTGAAGAGCACCGTGACGCCGGTGAGCAACGTGCGGCCGAGGTTCTGGCTGAGGCTCAGGTTGATGAGATCGGGGAACGACTTCGACTTCGCGCGCTGCATGTTCTCGCGGATGCGGTCGTAGGCGACGACGGTGTCGTTGATGCCGTACCCGATGACGGTCAGGAGCGCGGCGATGATGGAGAGCGACACCTCGAGCCGCGCCGCGATGACGACACCCGCCGTGACGGAGACGCTCCATACGACGCCGACGATCGCGCTCGGCGCAAAGCGTAGATCGAAGCGGAACGCCACGTAGATCATGATGAAGAGCAGCGCGTAGATCATCGACTTGGCCGCGGCCGAGCGGAGCTGCTCGCCGGCCTTCGGTCCGACCCACTCGACGCGGAGCGGCTGCTCCGGGACGACGTTGGCGCCGAGGTTGCGCCGCAGGCCCGCGAGCATCTCGTCCGCGAGGCCTTCGAGCACGATCTCGTAGCGCTGCTGCCCGCCGCGGCTCGTCTGCGAGCTGACGCGCACGACGCGCAAGCCCGCGTCCGCGATGGCCTGCTGCATCTCCGCGTCGGGCGCCGACCGCCCGAGACGCACGATGAACTTGTCGCGGCTCGGCGAGACGCTGAACTCCTTGACGCCCTGGTTGCGGAACGCCGCTTTGACCGAGTTGCGAGCCTTGTTGAACTGCGCGTCGGTGAGCGAAGAGACCGCGCCGACTCGGACCATGTACTGCCGCGGGTTGCCGGCCGACGCGACCACCTCCGCGCCCGCCTGCCCGATCTTCGAGAGCGCACCGCGGATCTGCGCCGGGCCGATGTCGCGCTTGAACAGCACCTCCATCTCCGTGCCGCCCTTGAAGTCGGTGCCCCAGTTGGGGCCGGGCACGAAGAAGAGGATCGCCGACAGGGCGAGCGCACCCAGGCTCACGAGGAAGAACAGCTTCCGCTTCCCCATGAAGTCGATGTAGAGGTTCGGTTTGAAGAACTCCACGGCCGCGTCCCTCTCAGCCCACGTTGATGCGTGAGAGCTTGAGGCCCTTCACGAGATAGTCGAAGACGACTCGGGAGCAGAACACACCCGTGAAGAGGCTCGCGACGATGCCGATCATCAGCGTGGTCGCGAAGCCCTTGATCGGCCCCGACCCGTACTGGAAGAGCACGATGCCCGCGATGAGCGTCGTGATCTGTGCGTCCATGACCGACCAGAAGGCGCGCTCGTAGCCGGCTTCGATGGCCGCTCGCGGCGACTTGCCCGCTCTCTGCTCCTCTCGGATTCGCTCGTTGATCAGCACGTTCGAGTCGAGCGACATGCCGACCGTCAGTGCGAGGCCTGCGAGGCCCGGCAGGGAGATGGTCGCGCCGAGCGCCGCCATGGCTGCGAGCACGAGGAAGCAGTTGAGGAGCACCATCAGGTCCGCGACCAGGCCGCCGAGCGCGTAGTAGATCGCCATGAACAGCAGCGCGAGCGCGGTGCCGACGACGGCTGCTTCGATGCCTTGCTCGATGGCGTCGGCCCCGATGCTCGGACCGATCATCTGCTCGTTCGACGGGCGGATGGGCGCCGGCAGCGCACCCGCGCGCAGCACGACGACGAGGTCCTGCGCCTCGCGCTGGATCTGCTGGAAGTCCCGCATGCCGCCGAGCGTGATCTGACAGCGACCGCCGGGGATGCGGGTCTGGATGACCGGCGCGCTCTTGACGATGTCGTCGAGCACGATGGCCATGCGGCGCTTGACGTTGTTGCCGGTCAGCGTCTCGAAGATGTCGGCGCCGGCCGCGTTGAAGTTGAGCGACACGTACGGGCTGTTGTCGCGCGGATCGAAGGCGACTCCCGCGTCCTGGATGAAGTCGCCGCCGACCTCCGAGCGAGCGAACAGGTACCACGTGCGCCATGCCCTCGGGCGGCGGCTCACGCGGTTGGTCTCGCCCTCCGTGTCCTCCTCGTCCATCTCGCCCATGGCGAGCTGGTGGTCCTCGGGAACCTGGTCGCGGACCGAGTCGATCCAGCGGCGGAGGTTCTGGCGCGCACGCGGGCCGGTCGCCTTCACGTAGTAGCTGGTCACCGAGGGACGGCTCGCGCCGGCGGAGCCCGTCTCCGTCTCGCGCGTCAGTCCCTCCGGGAGATCCTGCGCCACGCGCTGGATGAAGTCCGACTCGTCGTCGGTGATCTTGAACTCGAGCCGCGCCGTGCGGCTGACGAGGTCGCGCGTGCGCGAGAACACCGACTCGTCCGCGCCGGGGATCTCGATGACGATGTTCTCGTCGCGGGCATCGACGGAGGTCTCGCGGATCTGCAGCTCGTCGATGCGGTTGGAGACGACCTGCACGGCCTGGGCGACCGCCGTGTCGCGGAGATCCTTCAGCCGATCCTCGCGCAGCTCGAGCACGACGCGCCCTGCTGCCTCGTCGCGCTGGATCTCGCGAACGATGTCGAAGCGCTCGAGGAAACGGCGATCCACGCGGGCCGCCTCCGACGCGCGCGCGAACTCCATGGTGATGCGTCGCGTGTCGGGGTTGGCCCGAACGCGCACGCGCTTGTTGACCTTCGCGAGGGTCTCGCGGTTGGGAACGCCGTCGTCGGTGATGACGCCGAGGTCACGGCCGATCTGCTCGTGCACGTGCTCGGACGTTCGCGACGTGCGGTCGGAGATGGCCTCTTCGACGTCCACCTCGTACACGAGCCGCAGGCCGCCGCGGATGTCGAGCCCGGGGCTCAGCCGCTGCGTGAAGGTCGTCTTGATGATGTCGGGGCACGGGATCCACTGCTCGAGGCTCGGCCACAGGGCGAGCGCTCCGAGGATCGTGACCCCCAACATCAGCGCCAATCGCAGATACCAACCTCTATCCATCCGACGTCTCTCGTGGCTCGTGCGCGACTTCTGTCCGTGCGCCGAGTGTTCTCTGCCGAGCCCGCGCTCGGCCATTGACGGTGGCGACGCCCATCCTCGTGTCGAGGCGGACGCCGGGCAGGCTCAGGCGCTCTCGCCTTCCTTCTTGTCCTTGGCCTTCGCGTCCGCGGATTTCTCTTCTTTGGCCTTGTCGTCCTTGGCCTTGTCCGCGTCGGCGCTCGCGCTGCTCGACTCGTCCTGGCGTCCTGCGATGCTGCTCCGCAGGAGCTTGACGTTCACGCGAGGCGCGATCTCGATGGTCAGATCCTTGTCGGCGAGCGCGACGATGGTGCCGTAGAGGCCCGAGTTCGTCACGACGCGATCGCCCTTCTTCAGCGACTTCAGGAAGCTCTCGTGCTCTTGCTGCTTTTTGCGTTGGGGGCGAATCAGCAAGAAGTAGAACGCGACGAACATCGCGCCGATCATCACGAAGTTGATCGTCGAGGCGTTGGCGCCGCCGCAGCCGCCGAGGCCGCCGCCGCCGGCACCGCCGCCGCCGGAGGCTGCGCCGCCACCACCGCCACCCCCGCCCTCGGGCTGGAGCAGGTTCCACAGGTCTACGAAGAAGGCGAGCGACACGAGACACCTACGGGGGAGCGCACACCCCCGTCACGGGGGCATGGGAGTCGGCGAGGAGAATGGCCAGTGAGGCGCCGCAGGGCGCTGAAACGGCGCGGTCTCTACTGCACGCTCCCCCCACCGTCAACCGCCGGGGCCGACCGAGCGAGGCCTCGATTCTGCTAGAAACGAAGACCGTGGACGCGAGGTGGTCATGGCTCGGCACAGGCCTGCTCATCGCGTCGACGCTCGCCGCGGGCTGCGACGACGACGGGTCGGGGGCGCGAGACGGCGGCGAGCCGCCCGGCGACGCACGGCAGGACACCGGCGACCCCGATGGCCCCGCGCTCGAGGTGGGTACGGGCGGCACCGTGTACGAGCGCGTCGAGGACGGTGGCGCGGTCGAGCTCGTGCACGGACCGCAGGGCGGCTGGCACATCCTGCTCGCGGCGCGGTTTCGCGGGATGGACCCCGAGGGCGTGCTCCTCAGCTACCAGGTGCTGCGCGCGGACGGCACGACCCCGCTCAACGAGCGATTCTCGGTCCGCCTGCGACGCTCGACCGTGTCACCGTCCGGCGCGTGGTGGAATCGCACGGGCGACCTCGGCGTGCTCGCCGTCATGGGCGCCGAAGAAGCGGCCGACATGGACGCGGAGGTCCACGCCGAGGTGGTCGCGAGCGACGGCACCACCGTGAGCGACGTGCTGCGGGTGCACATCGTGGACGAGATCCGCTGAGGGTGGCGCGCGATCCCCGACCGGCCGCGCCGGGGCGCAGTCCAGGGACGCGATTGCGTGCTGCTCCCGAGCCTCCTCGGTCAGTCGCACCGAGTCGAGCCGATGGGCGGATCGATCGCGGTCACGCTGTCCCCGAACGGGACCTCGATCATCGCGACGTGGTCGGCGAGCTCCGCGATCACACGCCGTGTCGCGGAGCGGGACGTCCCGAACAGCCCGCTGCTGTCGAGCAAGGTCGATCCGCTCTCGCTGGCCAACGAGACGTCCA
>JADZFZ010000962.1 GCA_020854145.1 Deltaproteobacteria bacterium
CATGCGGCGTGCGCAGAGAATCTTGCGCAGCGCCAATTAGGCTGGAGACGACCGACACCGGCGCGAGGGGGATCGTGGGCGCTCCTGAGGGCTCGGGCGGTGACTTCAGTCCCCGGTCGGTGACCCCGGGTGGTGACAGTCGGCGCTCAGAGTCCGTCGTCGTCGAAGATGGGGACACCCTTGACCAGGCTACGGGGCGGCTCGGCGGTGGATGGGTCATCGCGACGTTGGCGGGGTGGTCGGCGTCTGGTCGTGCCCGAGCCCGTCGTGCCTGAATCGAGGAGCGTGGCGATCGAGGCGCCCGCGTCGTCCGGGCGCGCGGGTGAGCTCGTGGGCGTCGGCCCCTCGCCCTGCCTCTCGCCGCGTTGCGGGGAGAGGGGACGCGCACCCATCGGGCGGGGCGCGAGATTCGGGACCTGGCCCCCTCTCCCCGAACCGGGAGAGGGTCGGGGCGAGGAGGGCGCGCTCGACGAGCTCTCGGCACCGCGGTTCGATTGCGGCGCGGCGGGCTCTGGCGAGGTCCGAACGACGGCGAACGCCGCGACGCCGAGAGCCGCCACGGCGACGACCGACGCACCGACGGCGATCCAGCGGTCGCGTCCCGCCGCGGCGGACGGCGCCGGACGCGCGAGCGGTGTGGGGCCGGTCGTCGTGGCGAGCGGCGTCGCGGGAGACTCGAACGCGAGCGCGGAGCGGAGCGCCTTGGCGTCGCCGACGCCGTCCTCGTCCGAGTCGTCCGAGCCGCCGCCGTCGACCTCGCGGCGGTACCCGGCGTTCGGAGCGGACAACGTCATGGTGCCGAGCGCATCGTCGCCGTCGCGCTCGGGCGAAGGCAGGCGCCGCGATCCGCTCATGACGAGCGCCTCCTGCACGTCGGCCGGGAGCCGCTCGGCTTCTCGTGCGATCTCGGCGCCGACGGTGGCGCCGAGAAGCTGCGCGACCTGGGCCGCGTCGGTGCGTGCGGCGTCGGGCAGCGCGTCGGCGAGCACACGCCGCAGCTCGAGCGCCGACTCGGGGCGATTCACCGGGTCGAGCGCGAGCGCGTAGAGGACGGCTCGATCGAGCGCGGGCGGGACGTCGTCGGCGAACGTGCTCGGCGCGGGGATGTGCGGGCTGCGCACCTTGTCGAGCAGGAGCAGGTCGTTGTCGGCGTGGAAGAGCCGCCGCGTGGTGAGCATCTCCCAGAGCACGATGCCGAGCGCGTACACGTCGGCGCGGCGATCGATGGAGCGGCCGTGGGCCTGCTCGGGCGCCATGTAGCGAATCTTGCCGCGCAGCGATCCCGTGGACGTCTTGGTGCCGCGAAGGCTGGCTTTCGCGATTCCGAAGTCGATGAGCTTCACGTGCCCGCTCTCGGCGATGAGCACGTTCTGCGGGCTCACGTCGCGGTGCACGACGCCGAGCGATTGGCCGTCGTCTCCTCGCGTCTCGTGCGCGGCGTGCAGGCCGTCGGCGACCTGCATCGCGATCCAGGTGGCGACGGCGGGAGTCATTCGCCGCTCCCGCTCGCCGAGCGCGCGGAGCAATTGCGACAACGACGCGCCCGGCACGTACTCCATGACGAGGAAATAGGCGCCCTCGGATTCGCCGAGCTCCTCGACGTGCACGACGTTGGGATGATTGATGCGCGCCGAGAGCAGTCCCTCGTCGACGAACATCCGCACGAATTGCGGGTCCGTCGCGAGGTGCGGGTGAACGACTTTGATCGCGACGGGGCGCGCGAAGCCCGCGGCCCCACGGCGCCGTCCCAGATAGAGCGTCGCCATCCCGCCGGCGCGCAGCCGCGCGACGACCTCGTACTCACCGAAGCGCAAAGGGGACAACGGATTCCCCTCACCCCCACCGTCTCCCCGACGGGAGAGGGGGCCTGACCGCGAGATCACCTCGCTTCACGCGAGCTCCTCTCCGGTGCAGGGAAGATTCACCGCAGAGATCTACTCGAAAACGTTGCGAGCCGAGAGGCCCCGAGATCGGATTGGAACTGCTCGTCTGAATGACGTGGATTATCGACGGGTTAACGACGTCGATCCTGTCCCCGGTTTCGGGCGAGCAGGATGAGGGCGAAGAGGGCGAGGGCGAAGAGGGCGCCGCGGGTGTGGGAAGGGCGCTGGCCGGCGGCGCTGCAGCAGCCGCCGTCGCCGGACGGGCTGCCGCCGGGCGCGCCGGAGTCGGCGGCGGGCGGGGTGCCGGAGTCGGGATTCGCGGCTGCGTCGGGCTCTCCGGCGTCTTCGTCGGAGGGGCCGGCGTCGGGCTCGGGCGGGAAGAGAGGCGTGCAATCGAGGGGCTCGTCGGCGGCCATGCGGACACCCTGCGAGAGCGCGACGTCGTAATTGCCGGTGTTGCGATTGTCGTGGTGGAACGACTCCCAGAGAATCGGGCCGGTGGGGGTGCCGCTGGTGCGCCAGGCGAAGAGATAGCCCGTGCGCGTGGCGGTCACGACGTCGAGGCTGCCGTCGCCATCGACGTCGCCGACCGCGGGGCTCGCGATGATCCAGCCGTTGGTGAACTTGGGGAATCCGGCGGGCTCGCGGCCGCAGCCGTCGAACGCACGCAGGTAGTAGCCGCCGGTGCCGACGATGACCTCGGGATAATCGTCGCCGCTGACGTCGGCGACCGCGGCGTTCTGGAAGAACGTGTAGTCCTCGATCACCTGCGGGAAGCCCGGCAGCATGTCGCCGGTCGTGGTGTTCCAGGCGCCGAGCTGATGGCTGAAGGGCAGGCGCGTGCTGCCGCCGCCGAGGCTCAGCGCGAGGCGGAAGCCGGCGCCGGTGGTGATGAACTCCGGCTCGCCGTCCTGGTCGAGGTCGCCGAACGCGGGAGTCGCGAAGACGTTGAAGAGAGGTCGGTCGTAGGCCTCGCGGACGTTCGTCAATCGGCCGCGCGCGTTCGAGTCGAGCGTGACGAGACGCTCGGGCTCTTCGCCCGGCGCGCGCGTGGGCTGCTCGGCCGGCATGATCTGCACGGTGGGATTGCCGGTGCCCGCGAACGCGACGGCATTGCGACCGCCGATTCGCGCCATGGCGGGAGGCGAGGTGATGCCCTCGCCGACGAGGGGCAGGAGATTGAACGAGCTCATGCGAACGGGCCAGTTGCGATGGAAGGGCCCACCCGCGTGGTTGTTGCCGTCTCCGTGCACGAGGAACGCGGAGCCTTCGTTCTCGTCGTAGCCGAGCTGGTTCGAGCCCGTCGCGATGTCCGGGATGCCGTCACCGTCCACGTCGCCGACCGCGGGAGTCGTGAAGATGCGCCCGAAGTTGGGCTCGACACCGTCGGGATAGCCGGACGTGTCCTGCACGCGGACCGGGAAGCCGGGCTGCATCGAGCCGTCGTGGCGGAACACGTAGAGATGACCGTCGAAGGCGCCGACGATGATCTCGAGACGATCGTCGTCGTCGAGATCCTCGAGAACGGGGCTGCCGAACATGCCGCGCGCGATCTTGGTGTTGCGCGCGGTCTGATCGCTCTCGACCTCGGGGAGCCCGACGGGGAACCCGGCCAGCACGGTGCCGTCGGTCTGGTAGACGCTGAGGTCGCCGTCGGTCGTCGCGACCACGATCTCGATCTCGCCGTCGCCGTCGAGGTCCGCCACCGCGGGAGTGGGCAGGATCGAGGAGCCCGTGTCCTCGATGGGCACCGCCCCCGACGCGTATCCGGCCGAGCCGCGGTAATCGACGGGGCCACCCGCGTGCAATCCGCGCAGCGGAGAGACGAGCTGCGGCCAGCCGGGCAGCTCGGTGCCGTCCTCGTCGAAGACGTGGAGCCAGCCGTCGGCGTCGCCGATGATGATCTCGCGGTCGCCGTCGCCGTCCACGTCGACGAGCTTCGGCGAGCTCTCTCCGCTCGCCGCCTGCAGCTCGTCGCGTGAAGTCCGGGCGACGCCGAGGCGGACGGGGAATCCGGGGAGCAACGTGGGATCGCGGTAGATCGCGAAGACCTTGCGGTGCTCGCCCACGACGTCGCCGATCGATCCGCCGTAGTGGGCGGTGACGCGGACGCGGACGGTGACCGAGTAGCGATTCTCGACCTCACCCGGATTGTCGATCTCGAGGCTGCCGATGTCCCAGCGCGCGATCTCGCCGCCGTCGATGCCTTCGGTCAGCCCGGTCTCCATGCGGATCTGCTCGAAGTCGTC
>JADZFZ010000963.1 GCA_020854145.1 Deltaproteobacteria bacterium
AATCGTCGTGTCAGGCGCCTCGTCCGCGAGCTGCCACCGGACGCCCCCGACGAGCTCGGTGAGATGCGCCTGCTCGGCTACGCCGCGAGCTGCATCACCTGGCCCGCGGCCATCGGCTTCGGGCTCTTCTGGCTCCAGAAGCCGGCCACGGTACGCGCCGGTCGTGTCTGCATGTTCATCGCGCTCGCGCACTTCACGCTCGCCGTGATCGCGGCCATCCTCATCGTTTTCGCCCTCGTCGCGTGGTTCCCGAGCGCCCTCGTGCCTCCGCGCTGACTCGCGCTTCGCCACGGCGTGCTCGGCGGTGCAGTCGATCGGCGTCCGTGGGTCTAGACTGCGAAGGATGGGCGGGCCCGAGCCGAAGGAGCCAGCGGGGACGACGGACGGCTACGAGTCCACGTACATGGACGGCGGAGGAGGCGAGATCCTGCTCCGCGACCGCACGGTGTGGCGCTGGGGCATCCCGCTGCTCGGCGTCCCGGCGCTCGCCGCGCTCGCGGGTGCGGGTGTGCTCTTCGCGGGATTGGATCCTTCGGCGAGCGCCGCGTTCGGGCTCATCCCGCTCGTGACGGCGGGGATCCTGGGATCGTGCGCGTTGCTCCTGACGGTCCTGCGCGTGGTCGTCTCGACACGCGAGGTGCACATCCAGTACGGGCCCTTCGGCCCCCGCATCCCGATCGAGTCCATCGCCGAGGCGAAGGTCATCGACTACGACTGGAAACGCTACGGCGGCTGGGGCGTGCGCATCGGGCTCGATGGCTCGAGGGCGTACAGCATCATGAGCAAGGCCGGTCGCCGTGCCGTCGAGATCCGGTGGATGGACGGCGGCTCCGCGCAGACGACCGTCGTGACGTCGGAGCAGCCCGAAGCGATCGTCGCCGCCATCGCGGAGGCGCGATCGGCTGCTGCCTCGAGGACGCCCGCAGGAGCGACCCAGGGCGTGCGATCGACCGGGAGCCCCGCGGTGCGAGTCGAGGTCGCGGCGGCGACCGGCCCCGAGAGCGACGATCAGGAGAGGGTCGAGCTCGAACGCGAAGCGGCCCGCGGCGCGAGGTCCGGAATCCAGCGCAAGCCCGGAAGCTGAGGTCTCGACGCGAAACCGTCGCTGCCCCGCGACTTCGCTCGGGACGAACGGCCGGCCCGGCCCGCGACTCAACCTGCGCGAAGCGTCTCGATGCGCCGGCGGAGCGCGGCGTAACGCTGCAGGTAGGCGCCGTGGTCGCGGCGGAACTGCTGCAGGTAAAGGCGTTCGCGCCGGAGGGACGTCACCTCGTTGCCGAGCTCGACGATGCGCTGCGCCAGGTCGGCCGGGGTTCCGAACGGCTTGAGCGATGCCGTCTTCTGCCCGCCCTCCCATCGGTCGATACGGCCGTTCTCCCCGGGTGACGTGTACACCAGACCGAGCAAGCCGGGCTGCTGGCCGTGGAGCGTGCGCACGACCATGCTGCCGGGCAGGTCCGACAAGCTCTCGCGACACGCGACCACGTCGAAGCTCTTGCTCGCCCCGAGGTCCAGCGCGCCGCCGCCCGAGAAGACCAGCTCGACGCGACACTCGGCCGCACCGACTTTCTCCATGACGGACTGCGCGAGCTCGGGATCGTCGTCCACGAGCAGCACGCTCGGCGGGGCCGCGTTCGCGCCCGACTTGAGGCTCGACTCGCCGTAGATCTCGCGCACGAAGCCGAGCATCAGCTTGAGCGACTCCTCGAGCAGCGTCTGCGCCTCGCGCAGCATGGCGTCCTTGTCGCTCGTGACGCGATACCGCTGCGCGGCTCGCTCGACCGCGCCGACGAGGCGCGGAACCTCGTCGGGCCGCTTGAGCACGACATCGACCACGCCCGCCCGCAGACCGCCCACCGCACCTTCGTACGAGCGCCGGCCGCTGAGGAGCACGATGCCGGTCTGCTCGGAGCGCTCGCGGATCGCGCGCACCAGCGCGAGCCCTCCCCCGTCGACGTCGAGATCGACGAGCGCGGCAGGGAAGAACTTGCTCACTACGAGCTGCTCGGCCTCGGCCGCGTGCGCCACGGCCGTCACGACGTAGCCCTCGGACTCGAAGAGCTGCCGGACGCCTTCTCGGTCCCGCTCGATGGAGTCCACCACCAACAGCTCGTCGCCCGCGGCCATACGTAGCCGCTTTTACTCCGGCTGGCGCGAACCTGCGAGCTTCTGTCCGAGATCAAACGCATCTTCCCACGTCCGTTCGTCCCGAGCGGCCTTCGAGCGAAGCGTGGGTCTGTCGCGGTCAGCGCCCGTAGCGGCGCGAGGCCTCCCGGCTCTCCACCCATCGGCGGAGCTCGGCGGGAACGCGCAGCGCCCAGCGGTGGACCTCGCCTTCGAACAGGGTTCTCACGAGACCGTCGCCGACGTCGATCATCACGCCGTAGCTCAGGAGCGAGCCACTCTCGTAGGGACGCACGCGCAAGTATCCCCACGCCGCCTCGATGGTGTGAGGACGCGAAGGGTCGAGCGTGAAGCTGACATCGTGGGTCTGCTGCTGTGCGCGGACGCGCAGCTCGTAGCGCGCGTCGACGGGCCCGTAGGCGTGGCGCACCAGAACGTTGCGGCCGTTGGCCACGAGACGCGCTTCGGTCGCGCGCGGGACGAACCTCGTCCATCGCGCATAGTCCGTGGCCGCGCGGTAGACGACCTGGGGTGGCCGGCGAACGCGGATCCAGGCCGAGCCGCCGACCATCTTGTGGCCGCGCACGACGCTCGTCGTTCGACGCACCACCAGATCGCCTCGGTCGAGCCGCGCGCGCTCGGCGGCGGTGAACGCGCCAGGTTCCGCGGGACGTGTCGACTGTTGCGCGCCTGCGGGCACGACCGCGGCGAGAACGAGGCCCCCTGCGAACGCAACATACGCAAACTGCCGCATGCTGACGCTCCTTTCGCGAAGAGAAGAAGCAAGTCGGCTACGGAGAGGTGGACGTCCCTCCCATGACGGATAGTCAACCACGCTGGTGCCTCGAACGCACGAGGAGACCCTCGGCTTGCAGGTCCGAGCTACCCTGCCGTCGTGGGTACGGGGTTGGCGGGGCTCGGCGTGCTCGTCGTCTTGGCAGCCGGGTGTGGCGACGACGGCTCCGCACGCGCGCACGACGCGGGCACGACCCTGGACGCGTCGGACGCGGGCGACGCGACCGGAGACTCCGGAGACCTGGACGTTCCGTTGCCGATGCCGGTCGGCATCGCGTGGCTCGAGAGCGGACGACCGGACGTCGCGGCGCCCGCGATGACGCCCTGTCCGGTGGGATGGCGCGAGGTCGGCAGCGGCCGTGAGCGCGCGTGCGCGCCCTACCCGACCGAGGGTCCGGCGACGTGCTCCGCCGGAGAGGCCCACTTCCCCGGCGAGCCGGGGTGCACGGTCGTGGGCGAAGCGTGCGGGACCGGCACGTGGGCGGCGGCGATACCCAGCGATCGGCCCGCGGTGTTCGTCGACGACGACGCTGCGCCCGGCGGGGACGGAACGCGCGAGCGACCGTTCCGCACGATCGAAGAGGGCGTCAACGCGTCGGTCGCGGCAGGGGTGATCGCGATTGCGCGCGGCACCTATCTGGAGAGCGTCCGCATCCCGTCGGGAAGGACCTTGTGGGGGGCGTGCGCCGCGCAGACGACGATCGCGTCGGGCTCCGCGAGCAGCACCGCAGGCGTGATCACGTCGTTGACGGACGGCGAGCTCCGCGACGTGACCGTGGGTGCGAGCGCGCGGATCGGCGTCCTGGCCCGGAGCGGAGCGCGTCTCGTGGTGCGCGGCGTGATCGTCGAAGGCGTCGACGAGTTCGGGGTCTACGTGACGGGCGGCGCAGAGCTCGATGCGCGCGACGTGGTCATCCGCGACGTGACGACACGCGCGACCGGAAGGCTCGGACGAGGGCTCAACGTCGCAGAGGGCGCACGCGCGACGGTGTCCCGTGCCCTGGTGGAAGGGGCCCACGACGTCGGGATCATGGTCGCGGGCGAGTCGTCGTTGGTGCTGACGGACTCGGCGATCGTGGGCGTCGCGCCTGCCCCGGGCGGGTCGCCGACGGCGTGGGGGATCGGCGTGCAGGAAGGCTCGACGCTGGCGCTCGAGCGGGTGCTGGTCGGAGAGGCTCGCGGGTCCGGGATACGCGTGTCGGCGAGCCACGCGACCTTGACCGATCTGCGCGTACGCGAGGTTCGCGTGCGCGACGCTCCGGGGCTCGTGGGCAGAGGGCTCGACCTCGACCGAGCGACCACGACCGCGACGCGCGTCGTGGTGGAGCACGCGGACACGACCGGGATCGTCGTGCTGGGCGGCAGCGCGCGGCTCGACGACGTCGTCGTTCGCGACGTGGTCCACCGCGAAGGCTTCGGACGCTTCGGCTCCGGGATCGAGGCCGGTGACGGCGCGAGCGTGACCGGAGCTCGATGGCGGCTCGCACGCGTGGGAGGCACGGCGGTGCTGGCGGACACGGCCGCGAGCCTGTCGGCCGAGGACATCGAGATCTCGGAATCGCTCGCCAGGGCCGATGGCAACGGCGGCACGGGGATCGCGGTCGCAGGCGGCGCGACGCTCTCGAGCACGCGCGCCGTCGTCGAGACCGCGCGCGACGTCGGGGCGCTCGCGTCGCAGCCGGGGTCGCGACTGACCCTCGAGGACTTCCTGATCGAAGCAACGGCGGTCCGCGCGAGCGCGGACGGGGGCGAAGGGATCTGGGTGCTCGGCGCGAGCGCGTCGTTGCGGCGGGGGCTGCTGTCGCGCAACCGCAGCGTGGGCATGCTGGTGAGCAACGAAGGCGAAGCAGACGTGGAGGACCTGGTGATTCGCGACTCGTTGCCGCGCGCGCTCGACGACGATCTCGGACGGGGCATCGAGGTCGTCGATCGCGCGACGCTCGTGCTCCGACGCGGTCGCGTGGAGCGGAGCCGCTCGCTGGGCGTCTCGATCCTCACCGGCTCGGTCGCGACCCTGGAGGATCTCGAGATCCTCGACACGGAGGCCGCAGCGTGCGCAGAGACCAGCTGCGCGGAGACGGCGCTCGGCAGCGCGCTGGCGGCGACGGCCCAGCTCGCGAGCGGCGCGCTCGAGACCGCGCCCACGAGCGCGTCGCTCCAGCGTTTCCGCATCGTGACGGCCGCCCTGTGCGGCGTGCACGTGTACGACGTCGCGGGCATCGACCTCGCGGGCGGTGTCATCTCCGGAGCGGCGGTGGGCGCGTGCGTCCAGAGCGACGGCTACGACCTCGCTCGCCTGTCGCAGGACGTGCTCTACCTCGACAATGGCGTGAACCTCGACGCCACCAGCTACGCACCGCCGATGCCGGCGCGACTCGATCGTTGACGCGGCCCCGATCAGGCAGGGCGCTCGGGCGAGGCGCCCGCGAGGCCGATCACGCGGATCAACGCGCGCCAGAGCGGGTCGCGGCCGTCGCCGGTCTGGGCGGAGAAGCCGATCGCACGCGCGCCGGCGGCGCGCCCGACGGCGTCGACCGCAGGTTTGCGCTGCGAGGCCGAGAGCTTGTCGATCTTGGTGACCACGAGGACGCGCTCGAGCCCGAGATCCTCGGCGAGGCGGAGGCAGTCCTCTTCCTCGCGCTCGAGCCCGCGGCGAACGTCCACCAGCACCACCATCGCGCGCAGCCCCGCGCGTCCGCGCAGCACGGCGTCGATGGTGCGCGCCCAGCCTTTGCGCTCTTCGCGGCTGCGTTGGGCGAACCCGTAGCCAGGCAGATCGACGAGCTCGATCGTCGCCTCGCGGTCGCCCTCGAGCCCGAGCCGAGCGCGGAACACGTTGACCGTGCGCGTGCACCCGGGAGTGCGGCTCGTTCGCGCGAGACCTCGCCTCCCGAGCAGCGTGTTGAGCAGGCTCGACTTTCCCACGTTGCTCCGACCGACCAGCACGACGCCCGCGTGGGCAGGAGCCGGCAGATCGGACGCACGCGATCCGGCACCGAGCATGTCGGCGTCGAGCACACGGGTCTCGTCGCGACGGTCCGGCTTTCGAGGCGAGGGCGATTGCGCGACGGCCATCAGCCGGGGGTCCTAGCATCCCGGCGTGCTCGGCGCGCGCGCACCGCTGCGCGAAGCTCCTCGATCTCGGGAACGCGGACGGCGAGACCGACGACCAGGTAGACGATGGCTCCCGCGACGACGGCGGCGGCGAGCACGAGGACGTTCGTCGCGTGGCCGCCTTGCTCCCATCGGCCGAGCCGCGCGATGCCCCACGCCGCGGCGGCCATCGCGCACGACGCCACGAGCTGACGCGCGACGGAACCGAAGACGGCGCGCAGGCCGAGCGCGCCCAGCCGGCGACGCGCACCGAGCAGCAAGAACCCGAGCTGCGCCAGCACCGACACCGACACCGCGAGCGCGAGGCCGGCGTGACCCATGGGTCCCATGAGCGCGAGACCGACGGCGAGGTACACGACGAGGCTCGCAGCGGACGCGGCGACCGGCGTCTTCGTGTCCTTCGCCGCGTAGAAGAGCGGCAGCACCTGGCGGATCGCGCTGACGACCCACACGGCCGACGCCTGGAAGAGCAGCGATCGGGTCGTCTCGACGACCATCGCGCGGCCGAACTCGCCGCGCGCGAAGAGCGCGACCACGATCGGCTCGGCGAGCACGGCGATGGCGACGGTCGCGGGCAACGCGACGAACATCGACAGACGGAGCGCGAAGGCGAACGTCTTCTTGAGCTCGTCGATCTCGCCGCGCGCATGGAGCGCCGACAAGCTCGGCAACGCGGCCGTCCCGATCGCCAGCGCGAAGACGCCCTGCGGGATCTCGACCACGCGCGAGCCGTAGTAGAGGTAGCTCTGGCTGCCCGTCGGAAGATACGAAGCGAGCAGCCGCGAGAGCGCGAGATTGAGCTGATAGACCGCCATCCCGAGCAGAAGCGGCGCCATCAGCGACGCGGCGCGCCGCACGTGCGGGTCGGCCAGATCGAGACGGAAGCCGCCCGCGAGCCCGGCGCTCCGCAACGCGGGCCACTGAACGGCGAGCTGCAGGAAGCCTCCGACGAGCGCGGCGATGGCGAATGCACCGACGAGCGGAAGGCCCATCCAGAGCGCGAGACCGCCGAACGCGAAGGGCGCGACGATCATCGACACGTTCAGGAGCGCCGGTGCGAACGACGGCACCGCGAACTTGCCCACGGCCTGCAGCGCGCCCGCGCCCATGGCCGCCATCCCCATGAAGAAGATGTACGGGAACACGATGCGCGTGAGCTCGCCGGTGAGCTCGAGCTTGCCCGGGACCGACGCGTAACCGGGGGAGTACACGTAGACGAGCCATGGCGCGGCGAGCACACCCGCGACCGTCACGACCACGAGCACGAGCACCATCGCGGCGCGCAGCTTCCCGTAGAAGGCGCGCGCAGCATCGAGCCCGTGTTGCTCGCGCACCTGCGCGAAGACGGGAACGACGCCGGCCGATGCCGCTCCTTCGCCGAGGATCTGGCGGAGCGCGTTGGGGATCGTGAAGGCGACCACGAACGCGTCGGTCGCATCGGCGCTGAGGAACGCCGCCATCGTGGAGTCGCGGAGCGCGCCGAGGATGCGCGAGGCGATGGTGCCCGCGCCGACGATGGCCGCGCGCAACGCGATCTTCGCGCGCCCGCCGCTGCCGCCGGTTCCTTCGGTCACCGACGAAGCGCTAACGCAATGCGCGCCGCAGAGCCAATTCCCCGGAATTCGCGCCACCGGCCCCTCACTCTGCCTCTCCCCGCGCGTCCCCTCTCCCCCCCTCTCCCCGAATGGGGAGAGGGTCGGGGCGAGGGGCGAGCGCCCCGGTCGAGCGCAACCAACGAGAAAGCCCCGGCGACGTCGCCGGGGCTTTCGGGGAATCGCGCCGCGAGAGGAGGAGGGAGAGCGGCGCGACTCCGTGTCGATCGGTCTCGATTACCGCAGCGCGCGGATCCGCTCGCGCACCGGGTGCACGCGGCGCATCGCGCCGTTCTTCGAGCCGCTCAGCGTGCCGGGGAAGGACAACGTGCCGTCCGCGCCCGTCCACGAGCCGGTCGCCGTGCCGGCGCCGATGGTCTCGCGAGCGTAGTCGTAATCCATGTCCTGCAGCGGGCCGCGACCGGCGTAGACGAGCGTGTCGTAGTCGAAGAGCGTCTGGACCTGCGAGTCGAGCCAGCCACCGAGCAGCGCCACGCCGACCTGGCAGACGCCGTTGACCACGTCGCGCGTCGTGCCGGGCTCGCTGGCAATCGCCTCGGCGATGTCGGCGCAGGGGAACACGCGGAACGCGAGCTCACCGATCGAGTGGGGCGCGCCGGGCAGGCGGGGCAAGAGGACCTCGTTGAGGATGAGCGTCACGAGCTGGCCGAAGGAGAGCGCGAAGTTGTGCTCGGGGAAGACCAGCATGCCGGGGGTCGCTGCATCGAAGCCCGCGTCGAACATCACCGCGGGAACCGAGACGGGGCGCGTCACGATGGCGCCGTCGAGGGGCACCGCGATCTCGCGCAGCTGGTGCGTCGAGGACATCGTCGTGAACTCGCCGGGCTCGGCCATCGTCATCAGGCTGTTGAGCTGGGTCTGCGAGAGGGCGGCATCGAGGTCGGCGCCCGTGTCGAGCAGCATGTCGAGCTCCTCGGGCACGTGGACGTCGTCGATCGCGCCGCGGAGGATCGAGGTCACCGCCGAGCGCACGAAGCTCACGCCGAGCGCGTCGCGCAGCCAGTCGGGCGCGCCTTCGGCGTCCGCCACCAGGCCGACGATGTACGCCGCGGGATCCGTCGAGAGGCCCGTGAAGCCTTCGAGCACCGCGTCGAGCGCGGGCGGAACACCTTCCGTCACGTCGAAGCGCGTCGTGAGCGCATACTCGCCGCCCATCAGCTCGGGGATGTCGCCGATCTGCGCATCGGCCGTGCCCATCGGGCCCGCGAGCGTCGTGTCGATGCAGCCGTCGGCCGCGACCGTGTCGCGAGCGTCGATGCCGAGCGCGTAGACCGCGAGCGGGATCCCGATCTCGACCGACTCGAAACGAGCCGCGGTGGAGAGGCTGATCACCGAGCGCTGCGCCGCCGGCGTGGGCGCGCTCGTGCGGACCGCCGCACACGTCGTGTTGGTGAAGAGCGCGAACTCGGCGGTGCGCACGTCGCGCGAGCCTGCGTAGACGGCGCGCGTGTCGAGGGTGCCGAAGCGCAGACGCGCGACGGTCACGTTCATCACCGCGGCCATGCTCACGTCGGGACGCGTCGCCTCGACCTCGAAGCGCGCTTCCATGCCGGTGCGCAGGACGATGCGCGCGATGCCGGACGTGTCCGTCATCACGGTGCGACCGGACAACGACGCTCCCGCGGGCTCGCCGGTGATCGCGAAGTCGATCGGCTGCAGGCCTTGCGGCGTGCCGTCCACCGTGTAGCGGACGTCGATGGTGAGCTCGGTGCCCGCATCGACGACGCGGTTGGGCTCGCCGACGATCTCGAGCAAGCCGACGAGCGGCGCGTCGGGATCCACTGACGGAGCCGGCGGCGTCGCAGGCGGATCGGTCGGTGCGACCGGATCCATGCGCGTGGGTCCACCCGTGTCCGCAGCGCAACCGAGACCGGTCAACGCCACCACCACTGCCAACCATCCGAAGCGCGTCATCGTGTCCTCCTCCTCGCCGCTCGCCTGCGGCACAACGACCAATTGCGCGGCGCGTGCCACGCTCCGACCGATCGCCGAGTCGCGCGAATTGCCTGGAAAACACGGACGAAGCTCGAGTCGCCTCCCCCATGGCCACACGAGTTGCCAATGGCTCGACGGGTTGCGAGTCCCCAGCCGACTGGCCGATCGATCCGCCACCGTCGTTCTCGGGGCAGCACCGCACGTCGACTCGCACTTGTGAGAGGCCACACGATTCCGCGATACTCGCTGCGCGGCCACTGGGTGGGGGCAGACGTTGAGGGAACCCCCGTCCGCGAACCGCTGGCGCCCGAAGGAGGCACGGATGAGATCGACGACGAAGCTCTGGCCGATCTGTGTGGTTGGCGTGCTCGCCCTGGCGGCGTGTGGTGACGACGACGGCGGCACCACGCCGATGGGCGACACGGGGCCCCGCGACATGGGCGGCGGCGACACCGGGCCGGATCGCGACATGGGGCCGCAGCCCGATTGCGAGACCGACGACGATTGCACGGGCGACCAGCTCTGCGTCGGTGGCGAGTGCGTCGATCCGCCGGCCGACTGCATGGTGGACGAGGACTGCGAGGCGGGCTTCGTCTGCACGCCGGCGGGGGTGTGCGCGCCCGCGCCGACCGAGTGCGAGACGGACGCGGACTGCGATCCCGACGGGATCTCCGGCGGTCTCTTCCTCTGCATCGAGGGCATGTGCGGTCCGGCCGACCTGACCGAGTGCCCGCCTGCGGACATCCTCGATCGCGTCTGCGCGATCGCGTCGGTGGACAGCTTCTGCGCGGAAGACTTCTTCGTCTCGTGCGGCGCCGGCGGCAACAGCTGCGAGCTCTGCACGGACGGTTGCGACCCCGACACGGGATGCGAGGAGCCTCCTCCCGTCGATGCGGGCCCGCCCGACATGGGCCCGCCGCCTGCCGACATGGGCCCGCCCCCGGTCGATATGGGCCCGCCCCCGGCCGACATGGGCCCGCCGCCCGACGACACGGGACCGCCGGCCGATGCCGGACCTCCTGCCGACATGGGCCCCACGGCGGTATGCGGCAACGGCATCGTCGAGATGGGCGAAGACTGCGATGGTGCGCTCGCGCCGACGTGCACGACGGCTGGCTGCGACAGCGACTGCAATGCGATCGTCATCGCGCCCGGCTGCGACAACGGCTGCGTGGAGGCAGGAGAGACCTGCGGCGAGCCAGGTCTCGCAGCCTGCGCGGCGGGCAGCGCATGCGTCAGCTGCGGATGTGTCGTCACGTGCGGCAACGGCGTCGTCGATGCGGGCGAGACCTGCGGCGAGCCCGGCCTGACGTGTCGTCCGACCGAGACGTGCACCAACTGCGGATGTGTCCCGAACTGCGGCAACGGCCGGATCGATCCCGGTGAAGGATGCGACCCGCCGGCACCGCCGAGCTGCACGTCCATCTCCTTCTGCACGGACACCTGTCAGACGATGGCGCGCCCGCGCGTGTGCGGTAACGGCTGCATCGACTCGGGCGAGACCTGCGGCGAGCCCGGTACGATGGGATGCTCCGGCGGCGAGACCTGCTCGAGCACGACGTGCTCCTGTCTCGCGGCGTGCGGCAACGGCTTCATCGACCCGGGCGAGACCTGCGATCCCCTCGGCCCCACGTTCCCGCCGGGATACCTCTGCCCGCCGGGAAGCTCGGGCACCATCTCCTGCCCCGCAGACACCTGCGAGGCGGACTTCACGACGTGCGACTGCGGGCGGACGAGCTTCACCGTTCGCGAAACGTTGGGGAACGCCCCGAACGTCGCCGACTGGTACCAGTGGCGCGGAACTCCCGGAGCGGTCGTCACGATTCAGATGGACACGGTGGCGGGCGGCGGCTTCGACCCGCTGCTCTTCGTCTGCCCCGAGCGTCTGCTGTCCGAGTGCTACTTCATCGCGGACGACGTGTTCACGTGCACGAACGGCACGGGAAGCTGCGGCTTCTCTTGCCCACGCGTCTCCAACGTCACGCTCCCAGCCGACTCCGACGGCATCTACTGGATCTTCGCGACCAACTACTGGTGCAACGACTGCCAGTCGAGCCCTGCCACGTATGACCTCAGCATCACCGCGTCGAGCGGCACCTTCTGTGCGCCAATCCTCGTCGGCGAGGACGTCGCCGATCGGTGCGGCGCGCCGAGCGAGGATTAGGAGCGCGAGCCGATCGGCGGATCGGCCCGAATCAGCTGGCGTCGGGCTCGGGGCTCGCGGAGTCGACCTCCGCGGGCCCCGCGTCGTCTTGGGGCGGCCCACGTCCATCTC
>JADZFZ010000964.1 GCA_020854145.1 Deltaproteobacteria bacterium
ACTGCGGGATGCTGCCCGCGACGATGCTCGGCCCGATGGCGCTCGCCCAGCGCGCGCGCGACGGAGAGATGGCGGCGGCGATGGTCGCGTCGGGCGAGCGGGGCTCCCTGCTCGTCGCCGGCTCGGGACACGTGCGGCGCGATCGCGGCGTGCCGTGGGTGCTCGCCGCGCTGCACTCCGTCGGAGCGCGCGACGCGCGCGCGATCGCGAACGTCGAGGTGGAGCGCGGAGTGCACGATCCGCGCTCGTACGCGCGTGGCTTCGGGGCGGAGGTGCTTCCGTTCGACTACGTGGTGTTCACCGCGAAAGCGAACGACGACGACCCGTGCGCCGCGATGCGCTCCCCCGCGCCCGCGCCCTCCGCGTCCGTGAGACGCGCGAGGTGACCGCGCCGGCGACGACGGACGACCGGGACGCGAGCCGGCTCGCACGCCGTCTCGGCACGACCGACGCGGTGATCATCGGGCTCGGCGCGATGATCGGCGCGGGTGTCTTTGCGTCCGTCGGACCCGCGGCGCACGCGGCGGGACCGGGGCTCCTCGTGGGGCTCGTGCTCGCCGCGTTCGTCGCGTACTGCAACGCAACCTCGTCGGCGCAGCTCGCCGCGGTCCATCCGCGATCGGGAGGCACGTACGTCTACGGCCGCGTGCGTCTGTCGCCGTACTGGGGCTTCGTCGCGGGGTGGGGCTTCGTGATCGGCAAGCTCGCGAGCTGCGCGGCGATGGCGATGACCTTCGGCAGCTACGCGTCGCCGGCGTACGCGCGTCCGCTCGCGGTCGGTGCCGTCGTCGTCCTCACGGCGGTCAACTACTTCGGCGTGCAGAAGACGGCCCTGCTCACGCGCGTGATCGTCGCGCTGGTGCTCGGTTCGCTCGCGACCCTCGTGATCGCGGCGCTGTCGGGCGGCGCCGCGGACTCGGCGCGTCTCGGTGCCATCGGCGACACGAAGGTCTACGGCGTGCTGCAGTCTGCGGGGCTCCTGTTCTTCGCGTTCGCTGGTTACGCGCGCATCTCGACGCTGGGTGAAGAAGTGATCGAGCCGAGCCGCACGATCCCGCGCGCCATCTCGATCGCGTTCTTCATCACACTGGTCGTCTACGCGATCGTCGCGCTCACGGCGCTCCTCACGGTCGACGCGGCCGCGCTCGCCACCGCGCCAGCGCCCTTGGTGACGGCCGTACGGTCGGGACGCTTCGGATGGCTCGCGCCCGCGGCCGCGGTCGGCGCGACCGTCGCGTCGCTCGGTGCGCTCCTCTCGCTCATCGTCGGCGTGAGCCGCACCGCATTCGCGATGGCGGACCACGGCGACCTGCCGCGCGCCTTGGCTGCCGTGCACCCGCGTCATCGCGTGCCCCATCGCGCCGAGCTCGCCGTCGGCGCGATCGTCGCGACGGTGGCTGCGCTCGCCGACGTGCGCTCCGCGATCGGCTTCAGCTCCTTCGCGGTGCTCACGTACTACGGCATCACGAACGCCGCCGCGCTGAAGCTCGCACCCTCGGAGCGCCGATGGCCCCGCGCCCTCGCGATCGCCGGCATCGTCGGTTGCGCCCTCCTCGCGCTCAGCCTTCCGTGGCTCTCGGTCGTCTCCGGCGCCGCGCTGCTCGCGCTCGGCTCGCTCGTGTTCCTCCTCGCGCGACGGTCGCGCGGGCGCTCCGACGCGTGATCGTGACCGTGCGCGTGCCCGAGCCCCGGCCCGCGAAAGAGCGCGCCGATGCCGCGATCAGCGGCCGATGGTGCAGGCGGCGCCGACGCTTCGCAGGACGATCGTCTTGCTCGCTTGCATCGCGCCGTCGGGCAGGCGCGCGATGTCGCAGACGTACGGAGTCGGGTCCGCGCGGCCGAGCACGCCGTCGGTGCCGTTGGTCGTGTCGGGCTGGCCGAACTCGCGGTAGACGGGCTCGCTGCCGAAGAGCTCCGAGACGAGCGCGTCGTCGAAGAAGAGCTGCGAGATCACCTCGGCGGGCGCGGAGTCGGCGGGGTCGTAGGCGCCGGTCATGACCCGGTAGTGGACGTGGATGGCGCGACCTGGGTACCAGCCGGGGAAACACGTGTCGAAGTCGACGCGGCCGTCGGCGTCGGTGCGGAGGTAGCCGCGGAAGTAGCCCGCAGCGCGGTCTTCCGCGTCGGTGTTGCAGATGGCCGCGATCTGGCCGGAGTAGATGCCGCGCGGGCTCGTGTGCCAGATCTCGACGATCGCATCGGGCACGGGGTCGCAGCGCTCGTCGACGACGCGCAGCGCGAGCCGCACGGGCAAGCCGTCCCAGCCGTCGCTCACGTCTCTGCGCTCCGGCGAGGTCGTGTGGCAAGGCCCGAGCGTCGCGCCGCACGTGACGACGCACGAGGAGCCGCCGCTTCCCGCGAACGGGTTCGGGTAACGGTCGCGCGCGATCATCGCCGCAGTGCCGCCGGTCGCCCACGCCGCGGTGGGGCCCGCGTCGGATCCCGCGTCGCGTCCGGTCGAAGTGTCTTCCGGGCCGGCGGCGTCGAGGGGAGAGGCACCCGTGTCGTCCGCGCTCGCTGCATCCGGTGTGGCGTCGTCGTCGGAAGCGCCGCACGCGACGAGGAGCTTCGAGAACGGTACCACCGCGAGCCCGACGGATGCGGTGCGCAACGCTTGTCTTCGAGTCCAGCGAACGATCATCCCTCAGTGATGCACTGGATCCAGGCCCGTCGCTAGAGGCGCTCGGGCCTGTTGGGATTTCGCCGTCGCCCGCTCGCGCTGGCTCGGCTCGCGCGGAGACCGCCGGCGCGCCGGAGCGGAGCGCACGGAACGCAGACGGCCGCACGCCGTGGAGGCCGCACGCGCCGCAGCCCCTTGGGTGGGCTCGCGAGCTCCGCTACAAGAACCGCATGAGCAAGAGCCTCCTCGAGGGTCACCGCTTCTTCCGCACGAGCTACGTGGCCGGCGAGCGCGACTTCCTCCACCAGCTCGCCTCCGTGGGACAGAGCCCCGATGCCCTCTACGTCGGCTGCTCGGACTCGCGCGTCGTGCCGGAGCTGCTCACGTCGTCGGCCCCTGGCGCGCTCTTCGTCGTGCGCAACGTGGCGAACCTGGTGCCGTCGCTCACGCACGCGGATGCATCGGTGGGTGCCGCGCTCGAGTACGCGATCGGTCACCTCCACGTCCCGCACGTCATCGTGTGCGGCCACCTCGGCTGCGGCGGGATCGGCGCGCTGCTCGACGACGA
>JADZFZ010000965.1 GCA_020854145.1 Deltaproteobacteria bacterium
CCGCCCGTCGGTCGCGCGGAGACGTCGAGGCGCACACGTGCTTCGGCTCCGCGCGCGACCGTGACGGACCGCGTGGCCTCCCCTCCAGCCGATCGCACGACG
The DNA here is from genome assembly GCA_020854145.1 of Deltaproteobacteria bacterium. Taxonomy (GTDB): domain Bacteria; phylum Myxococcota_A; class Polyangia; order Polyangiales; family JADZFZ01; genus JADZFZ01. Next base: position 103 of record JADZFZ010000965.1, read on the forward strand.
ATGCGTCGCGCACCGGGATCGACGCGCACCCGGCACGGCAGCGCGCAGCGACGCTCGTCGTCCACGAGCACGTCGGCACCGGCGGGCGAGCCCGAGACGATCAGCAGCGCCGTCGACAACCGCACGCGCGCGGCCTGCTCCCGAGCCCGTTGTTGCGTCGGCGCGTCGAGCGCCTCGCTCACCGATGCGGCGTCGTACTCCTGCGCGGCCTCGATGAACCGACCGAGCCGCTCGAGACAGACGGCGATGTTGAAGCGAACGGCATCGTGCGGGGCCAGCCGGAACGCGCGCCGGAAATCGTCGAGCGCCTCTTCGGTGCGTCCCTCGTCGAAGGCCCGCTCACCGCGCTGGAACGCCGTTCGAGCCTGTGCGCGCTCCCGGGCCGTCGGTGGCTGCTGCGCCTGCGCCGTCGCCGTCGACGCCGTCATCGCGAGCATCGCCGCCGCGAAGACGGTCGCCGTCCATCGCCCTGGTCCCGAGCTCACACCTGCATGAGAGCACGAGCGCGGCGTGTCGGAGAAGCCTCAAAGACGGGAGGCGGAGTCAGTACGGGCTGCCGAGCAGAGGGCTCCCGCTGCCGCGTCCGCTGCGGCCCGTGGTCCCGCTGCCGGCCGTGCTCGTCCCGCTGCGCCCCGGTGACGTCGGAGTCGTCGTCGAACGGGGTCGTGTGCCGGAGCCCCCGGCCGACGCACCTGCGGTCGCGCCCGTCTGCACGGGCGTCGGTTGTCGCGTGGACGTCGCGCGGGTCGCGGTCGCGGCGCTCGGCGCGGCGCCCGTCGCGCTCGGTCGCGCCTCGGACCGGCCGGGCCGTGCGTCGGGCCCGATGCTCACGCCGTCGTCGGAGGCGCGGACGATGCGGCGCACCGTGTCGCCGTTCGCGTAGAACAGCTCCACCGTCGCGGTATCGGTCGGGCCGAGGTCGATGCGCACGGGCCGCGACTCGATGCGCACGCCATCCACCAGCACGAGGCGTGCGCGCGCATCGACCTCGACGGTGATCGTGCTCGTGACGACCTCGGGTGTGTCGGGCGTGGCCGCCGCGCCCGGCGATTGCCCGGCGCCGGGACCTCCCGTGGGGACGACCGGCGCGATCGGTGCTGCCCGTTCGACCGTCGGCGTCGGCGTCGTCGGCGTCGGGGTCACGGGCTCGTCGCCTCCCGCGAGCCATGCGATGGAGCCACCCAGGATCACCGCACCGACGACCGGCGCGATCCACAAGAGATGGCGCAGCGGGCTCGGCGCGGGCTCGTGGCTCGGCTCGACGACGATGTCCCCCGTGCGCGGCTGGTGCGGCGCGGGCGTGAACGGCATCGAGCCCGTGTCGGGCTCTTCGCCGCGGATGGGACGCGGCCCCGCCACCGCTGCGGCGAGCCGCTCCTGCTCGATCGCTTTCTCGGTCGCGAACAGCCCGTCCATGAACGAGGCGATGTCGGTCGCGTGCGGCCAGCCGAGCTCCGCTGCGCCCTCTGCGAGCACGTGGGCGAATGCCCCCGCCGACGTGATGCGCTGATCGACGTCTCGTTGCAGGCACGCCGCGATGCCGGCGTACACCGCGTGCGGCAGGTCGGGTGCGTACGCGCGCAGGTCGGGCACCGGCATGCGCACGATGTTGTCGAGCGTCGTCGCCTCTTCGTCCGTGCGGAAGAGGCGCTTGCCCGCGAGCAGCTCCCACGCGACCACGCCGAGCGCCCAGATGTCGGCGCGTCGATCGATCTTCGAGCGCGTCAGCTGCTCCGGCGCGAGGTACGAGAGCTTGCCCTTGAGCTCTCCGGTGCGCGTCATCGTCAGCTTGCCGCGTGCCGCGGCGATGCCGAAATCGACGACCTTGACCTGCCCGTTGTAACAGACGTGGAAGTTCTGCGGGCTGACGTCGCGGTGGACGATGCCGAACGGCTCGCCGTCCGGGCCCAGCGTCTCGTGGGCGGCGTGCAGCCCCTCGGCCGCACGCGCGAGCACGGCGAGCGTCAGGCCCGGCGGGATCGTCTCGTCGTTGGCGAGCGTCTTCTTCACGATCCGCGCGAGCGAGTGGCCGCGCAGGAACTCCATCACCATGTAGGGCACGCCGCCGGCATCGCCGACGTCGAAGACCTGCACGACGTTCGGGTGGTGGATCTGCGAAGCGATGCGCGCCTCGTCGAGCAGCATCTGCACGAAGCGCTCTTCGACGGCGAGGTGCGGAAGGATCAGCTTCAGCGCCAGGAGCTTGTCGAAGCCGCCGATCCCTTTGCGTCGGACCGCGTACACGACCGCCATGCCGCCCGACGCGATCTCGGCGACGACCTCGTAGCGGTCCACGGTCTCGCCCACCCGGGGCAAGGACCCGAGGGACAACGGCGTGTCCACGAGGACGAGGGTGCCACGCAGCGATTGCGTGTAGCAAGCGCGACGGCTCGCGTAATCTCCGGCCTGTGAAAGCCGTCGCGCCTCTCCTGTTGATTCTCGTGATCACGGCTGGGATCGTCGGTCTCTTCATCGCGCTCATCCTCTGGGGACAGAAGCGCGAGAAGGAACGGCGCGCGATCTGGACCGCGGTCGCCCAACGCGTCGGTGGCCACCTCGTCGCCGCGAGCCCCTTCGGCATCATCGTCGAGCGAGGCGACGCGCTCGCGTTCCTCGACACCTACGTGGTCCGCTCGAACAAGAGCTCGCACCCCTACACGCGTTGCCGCGCGGCCTTCGTGCTCCCGGCCGGGCCGACGTTCCGCGCCTACAGAGAAGGCGCCCTGTCGTCGCTGGGCAAGGCGCTCGGGTCCCAGGACGTGACGCTCGGGATCGACCCGGCGTTCGACCACCTCTTCATGGTCAAGGCAGACGACCCCGGAGCGGTGCAGCGCGCGTTGACGCCGACGGCGCAAGGCTTGATGCGCACCTACCACCTGCAGAGCGGGCTCAGCGCCGATGGAGCGACGGTCACCCTCAACTGGCACGGCCACGAGCGCAACCCGGACAAGCTGCAGTCCGCGCTCGACATCGTGCTCGAGGTGGCGCGCTGGGAGCTCGGCTGGCTCGACGTCGCGCGCAGCGTGCCGGGGGCGCGCTGGGTGCCCGCGGCCGGACCGTTCGGTCAGCGGCAAGCCCCGTCCATCGCGTTCGACTCCGGCCCCGCTCCGGTGCGTGTCTTTCCCGCCGTCTACAACGCGACCCTCGTCCTGCGCGTGTACGCGCGCCGCGCAGGCCCCGACGTCGGCAGCGTGCGCGCGATCGTCGATGCGCGCGGCCAACCGAACGTCGCGATCCCGCCGGGGCTCCTGCCGCCCGCATCCATCGACGCCTTCCGGTCGCTCGGTGAGATCGCCCTCGGCGCCGAGCGCGACGAGCTCTGGGTCGACCTGCTCGGCGGCACCACCTCGGATCGCGTCGAAGCCGCAGTCCGTGCCGTGGCCGCCGCCGCGTCCGGAGCCCCGGCCTCCGCCTTCCGCTGAGGAGCGCGACCGCTCGCCGGCGCGTCGCGACCGTCCGCCTGCAACGAAAGCGACCCCGTTCGCGACGCGTGTTATGGGACCGGCGACGTCGCCATGCTGCGCAAGATCGGCTGCCTTTTCGGGCTCGTTCTCGCTCTTCCCGTCACCGTGCTCGTCATGGCGGGCCTCGCCGCGCCGTTGTCGCCGAGCGGGTGGCTCTACCTCGCCGCTCTGGTCCTCGTCGTCGGAGGTCTCATCAGCGGACCGTTCCGCGAGGACCGCCTCCGCGGCGTCACCCGGGCCGGCGTCGCCCTCGTCGGGATCGTGGCGCTCGTGCGCGTCGGCATCGCGGGCGAAGGCCGCACGGTGTCCATGGTCGTGCTGCCGGATGGCGGGTCGTCGAGCCACATCGTCGATCGGCTCGTCGACGAGCAGGACCTCACCGTGCCCGGCGCACGTCTTCTGACGATGCTGGGGGCGTTCCCCCAGGGAGACGGGGCTGCGTGGCCCGGGATCATGGCCGACCGCTATGCCGCGATGCGCACCGCGGAAGGATGGGTGCCCTCGGCGGTCGCGAGCACCTACCTCGGGATGCAGTCGTCGCGCGCGTTCGCCACCGTGATCGTCGAGCCGCGCACTTCGGAGCGCGCCGAGGTCGGCGTCGTGTTCCTCCACGGATACGCCGGCAGCTTCACGGTGCTCTGCTGGCAGATGGCGCTCGCTGCGCAGGCCATCGACGCCGTCACCGCGTGCCCCGCGACCGAGTGGCAGGGCCAGTGGTGGCAAGGCGACGAAGGTCTCGAGACGGTGCGCGCGACGATGGAGCACCTTCGCCGTCGGGGCGTCGAGCGCATCTATCTCGCCGGGCTCTCCAACGGCGCGGCGGGAGTCAGCGCGCTCGCGCCTCGCCTTCGCGGCCTGAGCGGCGTCGTCCTGCTCTCCGGCGTACGCGGGGGCATCGCGCCGCCGCGCGTGCCGGTGCTGCTCGTGCACGGTCGCTCGGATCGCATGATGACGCCGGGCCCCGTGCGCGCGTACGCGACGGCCGCAGGTCGGCGCGCCACGCTCGTCGAGCTCGACGGCGGGCACTTC
>JADZFZ010000966.1 GCA_020854145.1 Deltaproteobacteria bacterium
CGATCGTTCCGCTTCCCGCGCTGCCGCCAATCCCTCCCATGCCCACCCTCCCCGGGGCGGGGACACCGCCGGCGCCGGTCCCCGCGTGGGTCGGCGACCGCATCGCGCGCGGTGGCGACGTGCTCGTGCGTGCCGGCGAACGTGTGCGCGACGCCGTGGCGCTCGGCGGCGACGTGCGCGTCGAGGGAGAGGTCACCGGCGACGCCGTCGCGACGGGCGGCGACGTGCGCGTGGTCTCCGGAGGCAACGTCTTCGGTGACGCGACCTCCATGGGCGGCGACGTCGTGGTCGAGTCGGGAGGGACGGTCGGCGGCTCCACCGTCAGCGTCGGAGGCGAGGTCCGACTCGAGCCGGGCGCGGCGGCGCATGGCTCGTCCTACCGAACGGATCGACCGGGTGTGCAGCTGTTCCGCGGCGACGTCGATTCCGCCGGCACGACGCGCTGGCTCTCCGACGCGCTCGGTCGTGGCGCCCGCTACGCGCTGTTGCTGCTGCTCGCGCTCGTGCTCGCGGGCGCCGCGCCCGATCGGTTCGCCGCGTTGCAGCGAACGCTCGTCAAGCAGCCGGCTCGGGCGGTGGCCTCCGGTGTGCTCGGCGCCCTCGGGGCCGCGATCGCCATGCTCGTGCTGGCCGTCACGATCATCGGTCTGCCGGCGGCCATCGTGGTGGCGCTCCTCGTGGTCGCGTGCGTCTACGTCGGCCTCGCCGCGAGCGCGTCGGTGATCGGAGCCATCGTCCCGATCGCGAAGCTCCGCGATCGGCCCGTCCTGCAGACCGCGACGGGCGTGGCGCTGCTCTTCGTCGTGTCGTTCGTGCCCTTCGTCGGCGGGCTGGTCGTCGCGTTCGCGGCGCTCATCGGCGGCGGCGCCGTCGTCGCGACGCGGTTCAGCACCCGCGCACCCGGCGATTGAACGCCGGAGCGGATCGCTCGAAGCCGCGCCGGTGAGGCGCGAGCGAGATGACGCGCTGTGCCATCTTTTTGGGGGAGTCCGTCGCTGGACCCTCCCGGCAGCCCCGTGGTAGTTGCGCGCGGTCAAACCAAGAGACGGGGACCACATGGGGCTCGCAATCATCGGCACGGGGCGCTTTCTTCCGCCCGACCGCGCCACGAATCAGGACCTCACGCGCGTGATGGACACGACCGCGGAGTGGATCGAGCAACGCACGGGGATCCAGGCGCGCCACTTCGCCAGCGATGGCGTCGGCGCCAGCGACCTCGGCGCCGAGGCCGCGAAGGAAGCGCTTCGCAAGGCGCGCATCGCGCCCGAGCAGGTCGACTACCTGCTCGTCGCGACCATGACGCCCGATCATCACTTCCCGGGGCCCGCCGCGATGGTGGGCGCGAAGGTCGGGATGCCCGGTGTCCCGAGCCTCGACGTGCGTCAGCAGTGCGCCGCATGGATCTACCAGCTGCAGCTGGCGCACGCGCTCGTGCACACGGGACAGGCGAGCACGTTGCTCCTCGTCGGCTGCGAGGCGCACGCGGGCTTCATGCCGTGGCAGGACTGGGACTACCTCTACGGGCGCGGCGGTTCCGCGCCTTCGCCCGAGGCGTGGGAGCGCGCGTCACGACATCGCGGGCTCGCGATCTTGTTCGGCGACGGCGCCGGCGCCGTCGTGGTCAAGCGCACCGACGACGATCGCGGGCTCCTCGCGGTCGACCTCCACTCCGACGGACGCCACGTCGATCTGCTCTTCGTGCCCGGCGGGTTCACCCACCGCCCGTACTGGACGAAGGAGATGCTCGACGAGGAGAAGCACATCCCTCGGATGATGGGCAAAGAGCTCTTCCGTCATGCCGTCGCGAAGCTCCCCGAGAGCGTGCGAACCGTCTGCGCCAAGGCAGGGGTCTCGATCGACCAGGTCGACCTCTTCGTCGCTCACCAGGCCAACGACCGCATCAACGGCGCCGTACGCACCGCCCTGCGCGTGCCTGCGGAGAAGGTGCCGAGCAACATCGCGCAGATCGGCAACACCTCCGCCGGGACCATCCCGATCCTCCTCGACGAGCTGACCGAGTCGGGTCGCCTGAAGCCCGGCATGCTGGTCTGCTTCCTCGCGTTGGGCGCAGGGCTCCACTGGGGCAGCGCGCTCTTTCGCACGTGAGCACGAGCAACTCGCCCGGCGACTCGCCCGCGGCGCCGTCCGCGGCTCCACCCGCGGGCCGCACGATCGTCCTTCCGCATCGACGCGCCACGGTCCGCCTCGGTCGCGCGATCGGTGCCGCCTGCGAACCGGGCGACGTCGTCGCGCTCGAGGGCCCGCTCGGCGCCGGCAAGACGTTCCTCGCGCGCGCGATATGTCGCGGCCTCGGGGTCGGTGCGAGCGTCCCCGTCACGAGCCCGACCTTCACGTTGGTGCACGAGCTCCGGGGGCGACATCGCATCGTCCACGCGGACCTCTATCGACTCGCGTCCGAGGACGACCTCGAGCCGGTCGGCCTCGTCGATGCCGCCGAGGGCGCCGTGCTCCTGGTCGAATGGCCAGACCGTGCCCCGGGGCTCTGTCGCGATGCGCTGGTGATCACGCTCGGCCGCGGGGTCGCCGTCGGTCGCATCGCGGTCCTGCGAGCGACCGGCCCTCGCTCCGAGGCGCTCGCGGCCCGCGTGCGCTTCCCCGAGATCACGGCTACACGCGAGGGTCCCGCCGCGTCATAGTCGGCGACGAGCCGGCTGGACCGGCGGTATCTGGAGGAGCCCGTGAAGATCGACGAGATCATGAACCGCAAGGTGGCGAGCATCCGCGTCGGCGCCTCCATGCGCGAGGCGGCTCGACTGGTCCGCGAGACCCAGGTCAGCGACCTGATGGTCGTGGACGCCGATGGCGGGTTCGTCGGCGTGCTCTCCGAGGGCGACCTCATCCGCTCGGTCATGCCCCACTACGACGAGCTCGTCAGCAGCGGCGCCGCGCCGACCGGAGCGCTCGAGCTCTTCCGCGAGAAGGGCCGCAAGATGCGCAACACGTCGGTGGACGACCTCGTGATCCGGAACCCCATCACGCTCGCGCCCAGCGACGACGCCCTCCGCGCGGCAGCCACGATGGTGAGCAAGCAGATCCGCCGCTTGCCCGTCGTGGAGCGGGGCAAGCTGGTGGGCACGGTGTGTCGGGGCGACATCTGCGCCGCCGTGCTGGACGAGCCACCTCACCCGAGCGCGTGATCTCCGACGCGACGCTCCCCGCATCCGCGCTCTCCCCGATTCGGCGAGAGCGCGCGGTAGCGCGGGGGGCGCTCCTCGCCTCGATCGTCGCGCTGCTGCTGACGCGCGGATCGCCGGCCGCCGCTCAGCCTGGACCGAGCCGAGGGGACCGTCCGGTCGGGCAGCCAGCGGCGACGAACGACACGCCCGAGCCATCGCGCGTCGTGTCGTATCGGATCCGCGCGACGCTCGATCCCGCGATCCACGTGGTCCGAGCGACGATGGACGTTCGTTGGACGAACACGTCGAGTCGTCCGGCGACGACGCTCCTCTGGCATCTCTACCTGAACGCCTTCCGCGATCAGCGGAGCGTCTTCGCGCGCGAAGCTCCCGCGGGACTGCGTGGAAGGTCGTTCGGTGCTCCGGGCCGCATCGACGTCGTCCAGCTCCGAGCCGGCTCGATCGATCTTCTCCCGACCGCACGCCGCGAGCTCGTCCCGGGCGACACCACGCAGCTCGAGACGCCTCTGCCCTCGGCGGTCGCGCCCGGCGCGACGCTCGAGCTGTCGGTGGTCTTTCGCGCGGTGCTCCCGGAGGTCTCGGCACGCACCGGCTGGGCGCGCGACCTCCACGTGGTCGCCCAGTGGTTTCCGAAGCTGGCGCGGCTCGAGCCCGATGGGACCTGGCGATCCTTTGCGTTTCATGCCAACGGCGAGTTCTACGCCGACTTCGGATCGTACGACGTCGAGATCACCGCGCCGGAGGATCAGGTCGTCGCCGCGACGGGAGTCTCCGCTGGCCGACGGCGCAACGCTCCCGGCCGCGTCGTGCACACGTTCCGCGCCGACCGCGTGCACGACTTCGCCTTCGTCGCTTCGCCGTCGCTCCGACCGCACCGTCGCAGGGTCGGTGCGGTCGACGTCACCGCGCTCGCATACCCCGGCTACGAGCGAGCCGCGGATGCCGCGCTCGACGCCGTCGCCTTCGGAATACCTTGGCTTTCACGACGCTTCGGACCCTACCCGTACCCCGCGCTGACCGTCCTGATGCCTCCGCTCGGAGCCGAGGGCGCGGCCGGCATGGAGTACCCGACCCTGTTCGCGTCGGGCGGGCCCTGGCTGACGCTGCGCGGAGTGCACGTGCTCCACGAGCACGTCGCGCTGCACGAGCTCGCCCATCAGTGGTTCCAGGGCATGGTCGCGACCGACGAGTCGCGCTGGCCCATGCTCGACGAAGGGCTCACCGAGTGGGCGACCGCCCGCATGCTGCGCGAGCGGCACGGAGCCCGGTGCTCCGCCGCCCACATTTCCTCTCTTTGCGTTTCGATGGACACCGTCCATCGCTTCGCCGCCGTCGATGCGATGCCATCGCTCGCGGCCGCCCACGACTACCCACCGAGCGCGTACGGCGCGTCGGTCTACTTCCAGCCTGCCCTGGTGCTCGAGACCGCGCGCCGCGTCTGGGGCGCTCGGCTCTTCGACGAGGCGCTCCGTCGCTACGCCATGCGGGGTCGATTCTCGCACCCCACGCCGGAGACTCTCTTTCGCGCCTTCGAGGAGACGCACGGAGCGACGTTCGTCGACTCGTTCCTCCGTCCCGCGCTCGCCGACGGCGTCGGGGCAGGCTGGGCGCTCGGCCGAACCCTCACGTGGCCCCTGACGACGGAGCGAAAGGTCTGGCAGTCCGAGGTCGACGTACGGCGCGTCGGGGGTCTCGAGGTCCCGACGGTCGTCGCGCTGCGTTATGCCGACGGGCGATCCGAACGCGTGCGGATCGATCCGCGCCGAACGTGGACCCGGCTCGTTCGCACGAGCACGTCGGCGCTGATGGCGGCAGAGGTCGACCCAGACCGGCGCATCCCGATGGACGCGTCGTTCGTGGACAACGCGCGAAGCACCGCCGAGGCGCCGTCGCGCACGTCGACGCTCGGCCTGCGCCTGGTCGCGTTGGGTCAGGCGCTGCTCTCGTGGGTGGGGCCGTGAGGGCGCTCCGCCTCGCGTGGTCCGCCCGCACGGCGACCTTCGTCGTGCACGCGCTCGTCGGCCTCGCGGCGGTCATCGCGGTGGCGCCGATCTCGGCAATGCTCGAGAGCGCGCTCGGCGACCATCCCGACGGCGAGGCGCTCTTGCTCGCGCACGGAGGAGCGGCGTGGGTGGACATCACGTACGGCTGGGGCGACGCGCTCCGCGCGGGCATCGTGTCGCCCATCCTCGTGGGCACGGTCGTGGCGATCGTGTCGGGACCGCTGACGTGCGGATGGATCGCGACGATCGGTCGCGCAGAGCACGGCGCGACGCATCTCGTTCGCCAGTGCGTCCTGCTCGGTCCGCGCGCGTGGTTGCTCGAGATCGTCGCGCTCGCAGCGCGAGCTGCGGTGGCGGCGATCGCCCTGGGCGCGGGCGCGGGCGCGGCGGCGGTCGGCGGAGCGCTGGGCGATGATCGTGTCGCAGGCATCGCGGCCGTCGCGGCGTTCGCCCTGGCGGCCCTGCTTCTGATTCCGGCGGGCGCGGCGACCGATCTTGCACGCGCGGAGATCGCGTTGGGGCGAGGCCGGGTCCTGCCCGCCGCATGGCTCGGGCTTCGCGCCGCCGTCTGCGCGCCTCACCGCACCACCGCTGTGTACGCGACGCTCGGCTCGCTCGGGCTCGCACTCGCGCTCGTCTCGCTGGCTGCGGGCGAGTTGCTCGCGGGCCCCGGCGGAGCCTCGGCGGTGGCCGTGCTCGCCGCACAGCAGACGCTGTTGCTCGGGCGCACCTTCGTGCGCTCGTGCTGGCTCGCGAGCTGCGCGCTTCGCGTCGCTCGTCCGGTCAACGCGACGGTGTGAGCTCGAGATCGCCGTCCAGGTCGCGGCGCGCCATCCATCCGTCGGGCACGAAGGTCGTCCCGAACGGGTCGGCGATCACGTCGGGGCCCGCGACTCCTTCGCGCGCAGACAACGCCGCGCCGCGCATCGACGTCGTGCTCGGGGCTCCGCCTGTCGCAGCTCGCGCGTCGATCCGGAGCGCCGGGCCGCTGGCGCGCACGCGAACGGCCACGATCTCCATGTCGCGATCGAGCTCGAATCCATAACGCCTCGCGTGGGCGTCGCGGAATCGCTCGACCGCGGAGGGCCAATCGCGCGCGACCGCCTCGCTCGACTCCCAGGCGGCAGCAACCGGCAGCGCGACGACCGCAGTCTGCGAGCGGTATCGAGCCTCGATCACCCGCTCGATCCGCTGCTGCGCGCTCGGCACACCCTCGTCGTCCAGCATGCGGCGGGCGTCGCGTACGAGCTCGGTGAGCACATCCGCGATCGCATCCGGCCCTTGCGTCACCACCGCGCGGCCGAGCAATCGGCTGGCGGGCGCCGCGAGAATCCCCGCGGCAGACAGCACGCCGGCCAGCGCGGGCACTATCACGCGCCTGATCCCCAGCAGCGCGGCGACGGTGGCGCCGTGCAGCCCCCCTGCCCCGCCGAATGCCACGAGGCACGCGTCACGCGGATCGATCCCTCGTTCGACGCTCACGCGGCGCAGAGCCCGCGCCATCGCGAAGTCTGCCGCCTCACATGCGCGCGCGGCGACTTGCTCGACGGACACACCGAGCCGCTCCGCGAGCGCTCGGACGACGGCGACGGCGAGATCCCGATCGAGCGACACACCGTCGGCCAACGTCGCGCTGCGGCGCTCGTCTCCGTCGTCCGCTGCGCCGAGATGACCCAACACGACGTGCGCGTCGGTCAACGTGGCGCGCGCGCCTCCGCGCCCGTACGCCGCGGGACCGGGAAACGCCCCGGCGCTCTCGGGTCCCACGCGTAACGCGCCCGCCTCGTCGATTCGCACGATGCTGCCGCCGCCCGCGCCGATCGTGTGCACCTCCACCATCGCGACGGCGATGGGCACGCCCGCCACGACGCCCTCGGTGGTCCACGCGACGCCACCTTCGCGTGCACGCACGAGCGCCACGTCCGTGCTCGTGCCGCCGACGTCCATGGCCAGCGCCGTGCCGATCGACTTTCTCTCGGAGAGCGCCGATGCCCCCGACGCTCCGCCCGCCGGACCGCTCAACACCGTCAGCACCGGCCGCTCACAGGCGGCGACCGCAGGCACGCTGCCGCCGGCCGAGACGTGCACGCGGACCGCACTCCGTCCGAGGCCCACCGCCACTCCCTGGACGAACGACCGAACGGCAGGTCCGACGTAGGCGTCGGCCACCGTCGTGGCCATGCGTTCGTGCTCGCCCATCTCGGGCAAGACGCGCAACGACTCCACCACGCGAGCGTCGCGGTTGCCCGCCGCCGCGAGCGCGCGCCGAACGACGTCCGCGGCGCGCCCCTCGCGCTCCGGCGCATCGAGCGCTCGAACGAGACACACCGCCACGGCGCCGAGATCCGCCCAATCGAGACCGGTCGGGACCAGGCTCCCTGCCGCGTCCACCCCACACACGTCTCGTTCATCCACGAGGGAGACCACGGGATGAACGTCGAGCGCGTAGAGGCTCGGACGCTCCTGACGACCGATCCGCAGCACGTCCTCGAAACCGCGAGACGTGACGAGACCGACTCGCGAGCCGCGCCGCTCGAGCAACGCGTTGGTGGCGACGGTCGTCCCGAGCGTCACGGTCGTGGCAGCGCGACCGAGGACGGCCTCGAGACGCCGGACCGCCTCGAGCACGGATCTCGCCGGATCGGCGCGCGAGGACGCCACCTTCACGGCGGCGAGTCGCCCGCCGTCCCACGCGATCGCGTCGGTGAACGTCCCGCCCGTGTCGATCGCGACGTGCACTGATCACAGCTCCCCGCCAGTTGGTGGGCAGCTTCGGGCCGCCCGCCCCTCACCCTGC
>JADZFZ010000967.1 GCA_020854145.1 Deltaproteobacteria bacterium
CGGAGGACGAGGCCGCATTGCTCGATCGGCTTGCGAAACGCGTCGTGTCGCTGAGGATGACGGCGCCCGCGGTGTTCATGCTCGAGAGCATGCGGCCGATGAACTTCGTCGCGTCGCAGGCGATGCTGTTCTTCGCGCCCATCGTGCGCGGGTTCTTCGGTCCGCCCGATTACGATAGGATCCAAACCATCCTCGAGCGCCGCGAGTGCGTCGATTGGCTGGTCGATCGGATCGAGCGAGAAGAAGACGCGTTCGAGCAGAGGTCGCGCTGATGGACCGCGGGACGGTGCGGGCATGGACCTCGTGAGTAGGTTCTGGTAGGTCTGGCGGGTGGGAAGCACCAGCGTTCACATCCCCGATGACCTGCTGGGACGATTGGAGCAAGCAGCCAAGCGACGCCGGGTGAGCCGGAATCGGCTCATCGTGGAGGCGTGTCGGGTCGTCATCGGGGACGGTGCGTCCGAGTGGCCCGAAGGCTTCTTCGACGAGACGCGGCTCGCAGCCCGCGACCGGAGCTTGCTGCGCTCGACGTTCTCACGATGGCTCGGGGACATCGCCCAAACGCGCCGGAGCAAGAAGGCCGCGCCGTTCTGATGCTCGTGCTCGACACGAGCGCTCTCTCCGCCGTGATGCATGCGCAGACCTTCGCCATACGAAGGCTTGGTTCCGAGCGTCCCGCCGATGTCTACCTCGTGGCGCCGGTCGCGGCCGAGGTCCGGTTCGGGCTCGAGCGCTTGCCACGGACTGCGCGCCGGCGGCGGCTGCTGGAGGGTGAGTACGAACGTCTCCGTCGCGTCCTCGCCTGGCAGGACTGGACCGAGGACGCAGCTGACGAGTTCGGTCGCCAGAAGGCTCGGTTGGAGCGATCGGGGCGCATCGTGGAGGACTTCGACATCGCGATCGGCTCGATTGCGCTCGTGATGGGCGCGCGGCTCGCGACGCTGAACGCGGCGCACATGAGCAGGATCGTGGGGCTTCGCGTGGAGGACTGGGCGATCGGATCCCGAGGCGCCCGCTGAGTCCAATCTTCAGCGCGATTCGTTCTCGCGCTTCTCTTGCTCGGCGGCGAGGCGCTCGGCTTCGGCTTCGCGCAGCTTCCGCTTGTGCTCGAGGAAGGCGACGATGCCGAAGATCACGACGACGCAGACCGCGGCGACGAGCTTGCCGTGGAGCTGCTCGGCTTGCGCGGCGGTGCGGTTCATCCCGAAGACCTCGAGCGCGCGGCCGATGGCGAGCGAGATGCGGCCCTGAACCGTGTAGCCGAAGCTCGCGCCGAAGCCGATCATCAGGACCCACACGCCGACGCGTGCCACGGCGTTGAGCGGACCCGACTCGCGACGCGAGAAGAAGAAGTACACGAGGCCGGACAACATGCCGACGACGAGCACGAAGGCGCCGAGCATCTGGTGCCAGGTCGCGTCGGGCTTGGTGGCGCGCGTGACCGCGGCGAGCGTGCTCGCGACCTGTGCGACGAGATCGCTGTTGAGGTACGCCGGGATGTTCTGACCGGCATAGAAGCCGATCACGAACGCGACCGAGATGCGCGAGAGCCATGCGAAGCGCGGGACGAGCTTCGCGAAGAGGAAGAGCACGAGACAGAGCGGGATGAGATACACGATGCGCGCGGGGCCGAGCGCGTCGTTGGTCAGACGGTCGTAGAGGTTCGGCTTGATGACGTCGAACCACTGCACGACGACGACGTAGCCGATGCTCGTGCCGACGAAGAGGTGCTCGGCGAGCTTGTAGAACGGGTTGTCGGCGTACAGGTACGAGAGGATCGAGATCGTCAGGAAGATCAGGATCCAGTGGCCGATGATCTCGTGCGTGGCCATCAGCCTACGCCTCCGCCGGCACCCGGCGACGACCGCGGTCGCAGCCGGCGTTGCAGGAAGAAGATCACGTTGCCGAGGACGATCGCGAGGATGACGAAGATCTGCCCGAAGGTCAGGACGTTCAGGCCGCTCGTGCCGAGACCGGGCGCCTCGACGAGCTGCTCGTACTCGGCGCTGCCGCGCATGCCGCCGATGAGACCGAGCATCTGCTCGGGGTAGTAGGGCGACAGGTCGGTGACGCTGACGGCCGTCGTGGCTGCGGCGAAGCGCAGCCGATAGCGCGTCACGACCTGCTGCACGTACTCCTTGGCTCCGGGGAAGCCGGCGCTCGCTTCGAGGATGAGCGCGAAGTCGCGGAGCGAGCTGATGCCGGAGAGCACGGGGATGCGCGCGACGGGGATCTTGTCGCCGCCTTCGCGTTCGGCCTCTGCGACGGGGAACATCTGCCGGAGGTTCTGGCCCATGCCGGCGATGACGATCTCCTTGCCGTCCTTGTAGCCGAGGAAGACGTAGTCCTCGCCGTAGCGATAGGGCGCGTAGTCTTGGGCGAGGCGTCCGCCGGGCTGGTCGGGGGCGAAGTATCCGCGGCGTTGGTTGTACTCGCCGAGGACGATCTCGTTGATGAGACTGCGGACGATGGGCGGCGCCTTGTCCCAGAGCGTCATCATCACGATCTTCACGCGACGACGCAGCAGGTGGCGCAGCACCGCGCGCGCCCAAGGCTCGACCTCCGGACGTGCGGCCGGGTCGTAGTCGATCGAGAGCAGAACCGTTTGGCCCGGCCGCAGCGCCTCGACCGCGTCGTAGGTCGCGCGCACGGGCGGGCTCGCTTCGAAGGGCAGCGAGACCGGGACGAGCAGCGGCACGATGATGGCGATGGCCATCACGAGGAAGAGCCAGCGGCGGTCGAGGGTGGCGAGCTTCTCGAGCATCTGACGTCAGTCCCCGAGGTGCGAGCGTTCGAGGCCGAGGATGATCCTCAGCCCCGTCGCGACGGCGCCGAGCGCGACGCCGACCATGATCGCGCGACGCCCTGCGTTGTTGGCGTAGTCGAGGATCCACTGCTTGACGGCGGGCATGCCGCTCCAGATCCACTCGCCTACGGGGATGACGCCGACCATCACCACGATGGCCGCCGACAGCATCAGCGTCGCTTCGAGGTTGCGCGCGCGGAAGGCGCGGAACGCGGCCGACGCGATGAAGAACGCGAGCAACGCGAACATCGTCGCGTTGGCGGGCGCGAACACGTAGTCGAACAAGAACGTGAAGACGATGCCTTCTTTGCCGAAGAGGGGCGCCCCGGTCTCCGGCTTGAAGACGCTCGCCGGGATGAAGCCGGCGATGACCATCGCGAGCGCGGAGCCGATGAGCACCACGCGATAACCCCAGTCGCGCTCGCGCCGCGCGATCTTCGGGATGTTGACCTGCACGACGTTGATGCCGCCGAGCACGAAGGCGGCGGCGGCGATGACGAGCCCCCACTCCTGCAAGAGCGCGGTCAGCTCGTGCACGCCGGCGTGCGGCACGAAGAACTCGGCCACCATCAAGGTGCCGATGAGGAACGTGATGACGAGCGGGAGGGTCTGCTTCACGGTGCCTCTCGCTCAGCCCGTCTGGAGGTAGCCGACCAGCTTCATCACGAACTGCTCGAAGCCGGAAGGTGGGTTGTCGCGTTGGTAGGCGGTCATGCGCTCGGCGGCTGCGGCCTTGGTGGGCTCGCACGCGAGCTCGCGGCGCGCCCATCCGAGCACGACGCAGTGCGGGTCGCTCGCGGCCGCGTGGGCGCGGTCCTGCGGCACGACGGCGGGCCGGCTCCACGTGGCCGGCAGGAGCAGGAGCGTCATCACGAGGAGCACCACGCCCACGACGAGCTTCACGTAGTCTGCCGCCTTGAGCGTGCCGATGAGCCGTGGCTCGTGCGTCATGTACGCGCTCACCGCGAACAGCTCTTCGCCGATGAGCGTGTAGTCGCAGGCGGCGATGAAGAAGGGCAGCTGCGTGATCTCGCCGGTGCCCGCGATCTGGATCGCGCGGTTGACGTAGCCCGTCTCCGCCAGGATGAGCGACTCGGCGAAGAAGCGGCCGAGGAAGATGTTCGTCGCCGGCTTCTCGCGCAGCATGATGCCGTTGGTGCCCGCGCAGAACGCGAACTGCTCGCTCGAGATCCACTGGATGTTCTGCGGCTTGTGCGAATCGGGCCGGCCCGCGTTGTAGAAGCCCTGCTTGACCATCTCCTCGCCGACCGCGGCGACGAGCGGGATGCAGCACGGGACGCGGATCTCCGTGTCGTAGCGCGCGACGATCTCGGAGACGCGCCCGAGGATGAGCAAGGACGCGATCGTCTGGATGTTCTGGATCTCGTCGATGCCCGGGACGTAGAGGATCGGCCGGCCCATCTCGGTCGAGCGGCCGACGGCTTCCTCGATCGCGTCCACGCCCGGGATGCGCCGGATGAAGAGACGCGCGCCGGGCTGCGACGCGATGTAGAGGAAGACGACCGTCAGCGCGACCGTCAGCGCGAGCAGGAAGAACAGCCAGAGGTGCGAGAAGTTGAAGTACGACGGCTCGGCCGCGGCGGCGGCGCTCGTCGTGGCCGCCGCGACGGGCTCGCCGCGCGCGGGCACCGCGAAGAGCTGGAAGCGCCATGCGACGCCCGGAGGAACGGCGATCGTCTCGCTGCGCTCCCGCTCGCCGTCGGCGGGGCCCGCCTTGATGTCCTTGTGCCGGAAGGCCCGGAACGGCCCGTCGCCTTCGGCGCGGAGCAATCGGTACTCGCGTACGACGAGGCCGTCGTCGTCGGCGGCGATGCGAAACTTGATCTGGAGCGCGCGGCCGTCCGAGGCCTCCGGGCTCGACACGCCGAGCAACGTCGGCGCGCCGATCGCCGCGATGGCGGGGCTGCCGGCGGGCGCGTCGGGGACGCGGATGGGAGCCGAGGGACGGCTCGTGGACGACGGGCCACCGGCGCCGGTCATCTTGCTCTGCTCGCGCTCGGCGTGGGCGACGACGAAGTAGCGGTAGGTCTCGCCGGGGACGGCGCTCGGGTCGTCGAGCGCGGCGCGACCCGGTCCCGGTGACGCGCCTTCGGGCTCGGCGGAGAGCACCGGCACGGGGGCGTCGCTCCCATGCGCGCGCATCAGCTGGTATTTCGCGACGATCTCGCGGCCCGCGCCGTCGTCCGCAGACTTGCGGAAGGTCACGCGCACGATCGCGGTACCGTCCGGCTTGCGCACGATCTCGGTGCGGAGCTCCGTCGCGGGCGCGACGGGATCCGAGGGCAACGAGCACGCGAAGAGCCCGAGCCCAAGAAGAGCCGTCGGCACGAGCCATCTCGATCGCGACCCCATCGGAGCGCGCATTCATCCGACGGGTGCGCGCGCTTGTCAATCGAGTCCGACGCGACCGCTTGCTGGCCCCGAACTCATGGCGGATGCTTGCGCCGCGTGTCCGACGTCCTGCTCCTCGACGCGACGTACGCGCCGCTCCGCATCGTGCCGTGGCAGCGTGCGGTCACGCTTCTCTTCTTGGGTAAGGTCGAGGTTCTCGAGCAGTACGCCGGTCGGCCGCTGCGCTCGCCGTCCATCACGTTGTCGATGCCCGCGGTGGTGCGTCTCACGCGGCTCGTGACGCGGCCCCGTCTCGCGGTGAGGTTCTCGCGCGCCAACGTCTACCGTCGCGACGAGCACACTTGCCAGTACTGCGGAGACAGGCCCGGAGTGTCGGGGCTGACCTACGACCACGTCGTGCCGCGCGCGCGCGGCGGCGGCACGAGCTGGACGAACATCGTCGCGTGCTGCGTGCGCTGCAACCTGCGCAAAGGGGATCGCACTCCCGCCGAGGCGGGGATGATCCTCCGGCGGGCGCCTGCGCGACCGCGCGGTCTCGACGATCTCGTCGCCGTTTCCGTCGTCTCGGCACCAGCGCCTTGGCGCCCTTATCTCTGGAGCTCGCTCGACGATGACGACACGAGGGCAAGAGCGACGCTCGAGATGGCGTAGGCTCTAGGTGAGCGGGCCCATCCTGGGGCTCGTCGCGGGGGAACGTGTTGGCCTGGAGGTCGTGGGTAGGTCTCGTCGTGTCGATGGCCGCGCTCGCTGCGTGCCAGGTGACGGTGATCCGCGACGACCGTCGCCCGGTGGCGGCTGCTGGATACGCGCCTCCGCGCGCCGTCGCGATCGCGGAGCGACCGCCGCCGCCGGAGATCGAGGAGCGCCCGTCGCAGCCCGACGAAGGCCGCGTCTGGATCGCCGGCCACTGGGACTGGGTCGACGGACGCTTCGTCTGGGTCGCCGGTCGGTGGTCCGCCACGCGTCCGGGCTACCAGTGGGTCGAGCCGCGTGTCCGCCGAGCGCCGCGCGGCACCGGGTGGTTCTACATCCGCGGACACTGGCGCCCGCGCTGAGGAACACCCGTTCGTGC
>JADZFZ010000968.1 GCA_020854145.1 Deltaproteobacteria bacterium
ACTCCGAGCCACCCGAGCACGACGACGACGTTGACGATGGCGAAGTGGGTCATCGAGAACGCCAGCGCCGTGCCTGCTGCGACGGTCCCCGCCGAAGCCAGATCCCCGATCCGGACCAGGAACGTGTCCACCGCGGCCTTGGCTTTGTATTTCTGCTCGCGCGTCGTGATCAGCCAGAACGCCTGCTTGGTCGTGTTCTGCACCGAGTAGTCGGCGGCGTTCTCCGCGATCTTCGCGACTCGAATCGCCGCGAGCAGCGGGACGACCGCCAGCGTCGTGTAGGCGCCGAGCGCGAGCGCCGGCACGATGAACATCGCCCAGCGCACCCCGACGTACTTGAGGATTCGCGACACGAGCAGCGACTGCACCGCGAACCCGATGACGTTCACGTACAGGTAATAGTCGTTGTAGAAGTTCTTCGAGAACTCCTTCACGTCGGGTGCTTCGCCCGCCGCGACCGCCGCGCGAGCGGCCGGCTCGAGCGCCTGATTGAGGATGAACTCGCCGTTCGTGTTGACGAGGTTCAGCAACAACGTCGCGATCCCGATGAACAGCAGGTACGGGTCCGAGAGCAGCATCACGAACCCGTTGGGGCCGCCGAGACCTTCGGCCGGCTTGCCCGTCGCTTCCGCCGCGCGCGTCGGCTCGGGCGCGCTCGTCGTCGTGGTCACCTTGTGCACGGCCCACGTGAGACCGAGGCCCATCAACAGCCCACCCATCGCAAGCAGCAGCAGGTCGTTCGTCGTGACCACCTCCTTGGCTGCCTTGACGATCCCCGACCCCGCGATGGCACCGAACGAGCCGCCGATGCCCACGATGGCGAAGAGGCGCTTCCCCTGCTCCGGCGAGTACGTGTCGTTCGCGAACGCCCAGAACTGCGCGATGACCGTGTTGTTGAAGATGCCGAGCCAGATGAAGTACGCGAGCGCGATGGGAGCCCCGGCTCGCGCGAGCACGTAGAAGATCACGAGGTTCGACGCGAAGAAGAGCGTGACGATCGTGATGAGCTTGATGGGCGAGACGCGCTTCGCGATCCAGCCGTATGCGATGACGACCGGGATCAGGAGGATCGCCTGTCCCGCCGAGGCGTAGCTGATGTACTCGGCAGCGCTGTCGCCGTACTCGCCCTGCATGAGCGCGCCGCGTACGGGCTTCAGGAAGTAATAGAGCGTCAGCAGGACGAAGACGTTGACCAACAGGAGAATGGCCGACACACCCTCGCCGGCCTTCACCTCCGCGAAGGGTGAGAGCGCGAGGTCGAGCAGCGTCTTCTTCTTCGCGGGCGGCTCTTGCGGCGACGTCGGCTTCGCGTCCTTCTTCTCGGGTTCTTCGGGCTTCGATTCGACTTTGTCGTCGCCGTCGTCGGCCATGGGCCGCATGTTCCGCCCGCGCCTTGCGGCAGCGCAAGGAACTTCCCCGATTGTGTGCTGCGTTGATTCCGGACGGTCCTCCTTGGTACGGTGGCGCCACGCATGGGGCGCGCACCGTCGCTGGTCGTGGTGGCCTTCGCAGCGCTCGGCCTGCTCGGTCTCGCGACCGGAGCACGCGCCCAGCCAGTCGCCGACGCTGCCACGGTTGCGCCGACTCCCGCCGTCGACGCCGGAGTGCCTGCGGTCGGTGACGCGGGCGGTGCGACCGCGCCCACGACCGTGCCCATCGTCGACGACGCCTCCGAAGCGGTCCCCACGGTGCCCGCCGACGAGGGCTCGGACGCGGGCGCGCCCACGTCTCCGCCGGCGACCGATGGAGGCCCGCCGGCGCCAGCGCCCGTGCCTGCGGGCGAGGACGGGTTCTCGCCCACCCGCGCGCTGCCGGACTACGATCAGCGGGGCGACGATCCCGGCACCGGCTGGGGCTGGTGGCTCCTGCGCATCCCGCTCGCGCCGCTCTATCTCGTGACGGAGTTCGTCTTTCGCCGCCCCCTCGGGTTCCTCATCGCAGGCGCCGAGCAGGCGCAGCTCCCGGCGCTGCTCGTGGACTTCTTCACCTTCGGGCCCGAGCAGAAGTCCGGCCTCATCCCGACGTTCCTCATCGACTTCGGATTCCTGCCGAGTGTCGGCCTCTACTTCTTCGCGGACGACGTCGGTGCCGAGGGCCACGCGATCCGCATCCGCGGCGCGACGTGGGGAGAAGACTGGCTGACGATCTCCCTCATCGATCGCGTCACCATCGCGCGCGAGACGACGCTCGGGATTCGTGCGCAGGGCACGCGCCGCAAGGACTGGCTCTTCTACGGGATGGGCCCCAACGCGAGCCGGTACAACGAGTCGCGTTACTCGCGCGACCTCCTCGAAGCAGGTCTCGTCCTCGACAGCGCGTTCTGGCGCGCGAGCACCCTTCGCGTGTTCGCGGGAGTTCGGCGCTCGACGTTCAGCAGCCGCGAGACGTGTTGCGGCGAGCCGTCGATCGATCAGCGCATCGTGTCCGGTCCCGGCGAATGGAACGACGACCGGCGCATGGTCGTTCCCGACGAGGACGCGACACGCGAGATCATGCAGCAGGACATCCAGAATCTGGTGCTGCCTCCCGGGTTCACGAGCGGCTACTTCATCTATCGACAGGGCTTCGACGTCGCGGTCGACTCGCGACGCAACCGTCCCGACAACGCGAGTGGCTTTCGCGTGGCCGCCTCGCTCGAGCAGGCCTTCTCGCTCGAGGAGCCGCTCCAATCCCGCTGGGTGCGCTGGGGCGGCGCGCTCGGCGGATTCCTCGACGTCAGCGGTCTCGGACACGTCGTCGGGCTGCAGGTCGCGGCGTACTTCGCCGATCCGCTCGGGTACGACCCGCGCACCGGTGGCGACAACGAGGTCCCCTTCACCGAGCAGGTCATGGTCGGCGGCAACGTGCTGCTCCGCGGCTTCGTGGAGGGTTACCTCATCGACCGCAGCGCGTTGGCCGCGACGCTCGAGTACCGCTGGCCCATCTGGGTGTTCCTCGATGGCACCATCCAGGCCGCCTTCGGCAACGTCTTCGGCGAGCACCTCGACGGTCTCGCCATCGATCGTCTCCGCGGCAGCTTCACGATCGGCCTGCGGACCCTGTCGCGCCCCGACCACGCGATCGACTTCATGTTCGGCGTCGGCACCCAGCCGATCGACGACGGCTTCGAGGTCGAGTCCATCCGCTTCGTGATCGGCGGCACCACGGGCTTCTGACACTTCCCGGGATCGCGCACCGGGTCCAGGCTCTCGCTCACGATCGTGCGTGTTCGGGCTCGGTCTCGACGCGTACCGCACGCCGTGCTAGCTCGCGCGCGCTATTTCACCTTCCGAGCCTTCCGCGCCCCACAACCGACGCCCCCCGGTCGGAAGGTGAATTCAGAGGAGCCCATGGCAATTGCGACTTCCGTCTCGTCCGGCAAGATCAGTCAGGTCATCGGTCCCGTCGTGGACGTCGAGTTCCCTCCGGGGCAGCTGCCGACGATCTTGACGGCGCTTCGCGTCACCAACCCGTCGATCAGCGACAAGAAGGGCAACCTCGTCCTCGAGGTCGCGCAGCACCTCGGCGAGTCGACCGTTCGTGCCGTGGCGATGGACTCGACCGACGGCCTCGTGCGTGGCGCGGAGGTCGAGAGCACCGGCCAGCCCATCACGATGCCGGTCGGCAAGGAGACGCTCGGGCGCATCCTCAACGTCGTCGGCGAGCCCGTCGATGGCGCCGGTCCCGTCAACGCCACCAAGCACTGGCCCATCCACAGGCCTTCGCCGACCTTCACGGACCAGAGCACGAAGGTCGAGATCTTCGTGACGGGCATCAAGGTCATCGACCTCCTGGCTCCCTACCGAAAGGGCGGAAAGATCGGCCTGTTCGGCGGCGCCGGCGTGGGCAAGACGGTGCTCATCCAGGAGCTCATCAACAACGTCGCCAAGGCCCACGGCGGCGTGTCGTGCTTCGCGGGCGTCGGCGAGCGCACGCGCGAAGGCAACGATCTCTTCCTCGAGATGAGCGAGTCGAAGCTCGAGACTGGTGAGCCCGTCATCTCGAAGACCGCGCTGGTGTTCGGACAGATGAACGAGCCGCCGGGCGCGCGCATGCGCGTGGCGCTCTCGGCCCTCACCGCCGCCGAGTACTTCCGCGACGAAGAGGGGCAGGACGTGCTGCTCTTCATCGACAACATCTTCCGCTTCACGCAGGCGGGCTCCGAGGTGAGCGCGCTCCTCGGCCGCATCCCGAGCGCCGTCGGCTACCAGCCCACGCTCGGCACGGAGATGGGCGTGCTGCAGGAGCGCATCACGTCCACCAACAAGGGCTCGATCACGAGCGTGCAGGCCATCTACGTCCCGGCCGACGACCTCACCGACCCGGCGCCGGCGACGGCGTTCGCCCACCTCGACGCGACCACCGTTCTGTCGCGTCAGATCGCCGAGCTCGGCATCTACCCCGCCGTCGATCCCCTCGACTCCACGAGCACGATGCTCGATCCGAACATCATCGGCGAGCGTCACTA
Organism: Deltaproteobacteria bacterium; assembly: GCA_020854145.1. Classification (GTDB taxonomy): domain Bacteria; phylum Myxococcota_A; class Polyangia; order Polyangiales; family JADZFZ01; genus JADZFZ01. The sequence goes on from JADZFZ010000968.1 coordinate 4,448, forward strand.
CCGCGTCGCGCGTCAGGTCCAGCAGACGCTGCAGCGCTACAAGGACCTGCAGGACATCATCGCGATCCTCGGCATGGACGAGCTCTCCGAGGACGACCGTTTCACGGTGGCGCGTGCCCGCAAGATCCAGCGCTTCTTGTCGCAGCCGTTCTTCGTCGCGCAGCAGTTCACCGGCACTCCCGGCCAGTTCGTCTCGCTGCAGGAGACCATCGACGGCTTCGAGGAGATCGTGAGCGGCAAGCTCGACGAGCTGCCCGAGCAGGCGTTCTACATGCAGGGCAACATCGAGATGGCCAAGGCACGCGGCGAGAAGCTCGCGCGCGGCGAGGGCTGATCCCCATGGCCGAACCCGCAGGCCGCATTCGTCTCGAGGTCGTCACCCCGCTCGGGCTCGTGCTCCGCGCCGACGTGGTCGAGACCGAGGCGCCGAGCGTTCTGGGTGAGTTCGGCGTGCTGCCGGGCCACCTCCCGTTGCTCGCCGCGCTCGGCTCCGGGGTGCTGCGTTACCGGACCGACAGCGGCACGCGCGCCGCTGCGGTCGGCCCCGGCTTCGTGGAGGCAGGTCCCGACAAGATGCTCTTGCTCACCGAGTCGTTCGAGAAGGGCGACGAGGTCGACGTCGAGCAGGCCCGCAAGGACCTGACGGATGCGGAAGCGCGGCTCGCCGGGTTCGGCGAGCTCCACGAAGGCGGCGCCTACGAGGAGATCCTTCGCAGCCTCGCGTGGGCGCGTGCGCGCGTGGAGGCCTCCGAAGCCGCGAAGGCGCACGCACATTGAAGGAGTCCGGCGCGTCCCTGCTCGCAGGGCGCGTCGTCGCGGTGTCCACCGCCGAGGTGGACGTCGCCTTCGACGCCGAGCCGCCGCCGCTCGGCGCAGTGCTCTCCATACGTCGCGCAGACCCGACGGGGAGCCCGTGTCGCGTCGTGGTGACCGCGCCCGTGGCCGGCGCCACGCGCTGCGTGCCCGTCGACGACACCGTCGGGCTCGCCCGCGGAGCCGTCGCGACGCTGCTATCCGCGCCCGATGCGCGCGCGCTGTTCACGACGCGCGACGAGCCCTCGTGGTCCGTCGGCTCGAGGTCTCGGCTCGACACCGGCATCCCAGTGATCGACGAGCTCGCGCCGATCGCGCGGGGCGGATCCACCGCGATCGTCGGGCTCGATCTCGCACCGTGGTGGAGCCTGACGAGCGACGTTCTCGCGCGCGTCGGTTCGGATCCCGCGCTGCGTCTCGTGCTGGTCGGCGCGGAGTCCCTGCTCGCGCCGTGGCCGGATGGCGCCCTGCGCGCGCCGGTCGAACGCTGCACGTTTCCCGACCACGGGCTCCCCGGCGCCATCTTGCTCGCGCTCGCCCGCGCGCTCGACGCCGCGCGTGCGACGGCGCCCCCGCGACACGCGATGGTGGTCGTCGCTGGCTTCGACCTCGTGGTCGCGCGCGTATCGACCATCCGTACGCGCGGGTCGCGGTCGGTGATCGAGCTCTGGCTCGACGCGCTCGACGCCGCCGAGCCGTCGCGGGTGCTCGCTTGGTCGACTCCCGTGGACGAGCTCGACGACGACGACGTGCTCGCGCGCGTTGCGTCGGGGCTCGACACGACGCTCGTGCTCGACCGACATCTCGCGTCGATGGGTGCGCCCTGGCCGCTCGACCCGCTCCGCTCCACGAGCCGACACGCTCCCGCGGACGAGGACCACGCGCTGTCGCTGCGTGCGCTCCTCGCGCGTGCCCGCGCCATCCGGGAGGAACGCCTCGCCGTGCTGGGCGCCGAGCAGCTCGATCCCGCCGATCGCGCGGAGCTCGCACGCGCGACGAACGAGCTGCACAGGCTGGTCGGCCTGCCCGTGCTCGCCGACGAAGCGCTCGACCCGGGAGGCGGGGGACCCAGCATTCAGTGAAGATGCAAAGTCCTTCTTGACCCTCGCGAAGGCGACGCTAAAGGAACGAACGTTCATTCTGATGGCTGCCCGCACCCATACAGCCTCGCTCTCAGAGCGTCCCGACAAGCGAGAAGCCATTCTCGCCGCCGCGCTCGAGCTCTTCGCGGAACGGGGTTTCCACGGCACCGCGGTCCCGCTCGTTGCGGAGAAAGCCGGCGTCGGGGCGGGCACCATCTACCGCTACTTCGAGAGCAAGGAAGCCCTGGTCAACGCGCTCTACCAGCAGTGGAAGGGCGTGATGCTGCAGTCGATCTTGCTCGATTTCCCGCACGAAGCGCCCATCCGCGGTCAGTTCCACGCGTTCTGGCGCCGCATGTTCGGCTTCGCGCAGGAGCATCCGCAGGCCTTCGCGTTCCTGCAGCTCCACCACCACGCGCCCTACCTGGACGCCCGGAGCATCGCCCTCGAAGAGGCGAGCCACCAACCGGCCCGCGCGCTCTTCGAGGAGACGCGTAAACAACAAATCACCAAAGACGTCCCGCCGGACATCCTCATCGCCATCGTGTTCGGCGCGTTCATCGGCGTGGCGAGAGCTGCCCAGGAGCACCGGTTCGCGCTCGACGAGGCCACCCTCGATCAAGCCGAAGCCTGCGTCTGGGAAGCGATCCGCCGCTAGAGCCGCAGCCCCGAGCTTCGCGCCGGCCCGAAGGGGGACGCCGTCGCGAGATTGCCCGAGCACCCCCGATCGTCCCGCGAGGGAATGAACTTTCATTCGGTTTCTGGAGGCCTCATGACCGTCAAGAAGACCATCCTCATCACCGGCGCCACGGCAGGCATCGGTCGCCATGCCGCGCTCGAGCTCGCTCGCCGCGGGCATCACGTCATCGCGACCGGTCGTCGCCAGGACGCGCTCGACTCGCTCTCGCGCGAGTCGGCCGGCACCAAGCTCGACGTGATGAGGCTCGACGTCACCGACGCGCAGTCCATCGCGAAGGCCCTCGTCGAGGTCGAGGAGCTCACGTGCGGACGGGGCATCGACGTCCTGATCAACAACGCCGGGTACGGCCAGATGGGTCCCATCGAGCTCGTGAGCGACGCCGAGGTCCGTCGGCAGTACGACACCAACGTCTTCGGCCTGCTCGCCGTCACGCGCGCTTTCCTACCGATGCTGCGCGCCAAGGGCGCGGCTCGGATCGTCAACGTCAGCAGCATCGGCGGCCGGGTGACGTTCCCGCTGATGGGCGTCTACAACTCCACCAAGTACGCCGTCGAGTCGCTGTCGGACGCGCTCCGCAACGAGCTCGCGCCGTGGGGAATCCAGGTGTCGCTGCTCGAGCCCGGTCCCATCAAGACGGAGTTCGGCGATCGCGCGATGGACGGCATCTCGCATCTGAGGGACACGACGTCGCCCTACGCTCCCGTCGTCGCGCGTGCCGACGAGATGGCCAAGCAGTTCGAGTCCAGCTCTTACGGTCCCGGCACGACCACGCGCGCCCTCGTGCACGCGGTCGAGTCGCGTCGTGCCCGCATCCGCTATGTCGCGCCCTTCACGGCGGGCATCCTGTTGTGGCTGACCGCGATCGTGCCGACGCGCTGGATGGACGCGGTGATGCGACGCCTCACGGGCCTGACCCCTCGCGCCATCGCGGCTGCGGCCCCGAACGCGCCGCGCCTCGCGAGCAGCAGCGCCGCGTGAACCGTCGAGACGCGGCGGCGAGACGCGGCGGTGCCCTGCCACCGCGGACGCGTCATACTCGCGCGCGATGCTCGACGAAGCGCAGCGCAGCGCAGGTCGCGTCACCCGTCGATGTACGAGGACGGCGGTCACCGCCGCCATCGCGTGCGTCGTCGCGGCAGGCGCTCTCACGATGCGCGCACACGTCGCGAAGGCTTGAGGGCTGGCTCCCCCCGTCGGTCCGACGGGGCAAGAGCGCTGCGGACCGGCGTTCGAAGAGACCCCGAGCTGGGTCTTCGGCGTCTCGACGGGATCGCTCGAAGCCCGCCTTCGCTTCTCGGACGACGTCGTCGCCGAGCTCCGAGAGCGCGTCGTCGCGGCTTCCGTCGGTCGCACGCTCGGCGATGGGTGGAGCCTGCAGGGGTCCGCCGGCATCGTGCTCGATGGGGATCTCCGCGCCACGCGGGGCGACGCGCGCCAGACGACGTTCGACATCGGCGCCGGATGGCTCGCGTCCGTGCAGCTCTCGCGGCAGTGGATCCGCGCCGACGGTTGGCGCCCGTTCGTGACGACGAGCGTGTCGGTGTCCGCGTCGGGCGTGACCACGGAGCATCCCACGCAGGAGGAGGCGTTCCTCTCGGTCGACCTGCGCGCGGGGCTGGTCGTGGGGCGGACCTTCTTCGACCTGTGGACGCCGTACATCGCCGCGCGCGTGTTCGGGGGCCCGATCGCCTGGACGCTCGACGACCGAGAGACGACCGGCGGCAGCCGCGATCACTACCAGCTCGGCGTGGGATGCCTCCTCGCGTTGCGCTGGGGCTTCTCGCTGCTGTTCGACTGGTCGATGTTCGGCGACCGAACACTGACGGTCGGGCTGAGCCTCGGCGTCTGAGCTCGCGTCGCGCTCAGGAGAGGTTCGGGTACGGCAGCTCGCACGATTGGTCGAGCGTGCAGAGGAACAGTGGGAACGTCTCGCCGGGCATGGTCGCGCGCAGCGTGTCGAATGGGCGACTCGCCTCCACGCGGTACGGCATCAGCCCTGGTGCGAGCCCGTCGGGGAACATCTGGTGCAACGGATCGGGCAGTGCCGTCGCCGCCGGCGGACCATGGACGAGCACGACGCCCGCGATGCCGATCGGCACGCTCCCGTCGAGCACCTCGAAGCCCGTGATGCGGCCGTTGTCGTCGGCGTCGGTGACCACGCCGACGAAGCCGATGCCGATGCGCAGCTCGCTGGCGCAATCGCAGTCGTACGTCGAGGGGCAGTCGCGCTCGCACCAGAGGTACGCCTCGGACGGGGGCGCGATGTGCGCCAGCGGGATCTCGATGCGCCCCACCGTCGGGTCGAACGGCTCCTCGTAGACGACCTCGGGCGGAGGCGCGACCAGATCGTCGTTCATCTGCACCCAGAAGACCGCGAGCCGCCCCGCCGGCACGATGCCCGAGCCGCGCCGCTCGGTCGTGAGACACAGCATGCCTTCCGCGCACGGCTCGGCAGAGGGCGGCATCACCGGCACCGTCGAGCCTGCATCGCGTGCGGCCCCGTCGGGCTCGTCCACGGGCCCCGTGTCCGGTCGCGCCGCGTCCGGCGTCGGCATCATCGTCGTGTCGTCGTCGCCACCGCCGCAAGCCACCGACAGCGCAATCACGCACACGACGCAGCCCAGACGACGCGCAGCGCGCCTCGTCGGCTCGCCTGCAGCGCCCCCCGTGCTCGCGGTGTCCAGCTCGCTCATCGACGACGTCAGCGCACGAATGGTGTAACACGACGCGCGAAATCGGCACGTTGCCCGCTCTCCTGCCGTCACGAGAGGACCTCGCCTCGCCCATGATCCGATTCGACAGAGACCAGCTCGCGCCGCCCGTTCCTGCGGCGTTCACCCACGCTCGTCGCGTTCGATTCCAGGAAGTCGACGCGGCCGGGATCGTCTTCTACCCGAGGGTCCTCGAGTATTTCCACGATGCTTACGTCGCGTGGATGGACGCGGAGAACCTGGGCTTCGCGGAGGCCGTGCTCTCGCGCGAGTGGGGCGCGCCCATCAAGCACGTCGAAGCCACGTTCGTTCGACCCATGAAGTTCGGCGACGACGTCTCGGTCGAGCTCGTCGGTTGTCGTCTCGACGGCAGCGACATCTGGCTCGCCTATCGGATCCTCTCGCGCGGCGGCGCGCTGGTCGCCTTCGGTCACACGCACCAGGTGTCGATCGACCTCGCGACGTTCAAGCGCAGCGCTCTGCCGCCAGACAAGCACGCCGTCTTCGCGCGACTTCCTTCGCTCGTCCCGTGATCCGCACCTGCCGCCGCTAGGACGTCGTCCCACGCGTCTCGAGCAACGCGCGCGCGCACGCGCGGGTCAGCTTCTCGCCCGCGCTCGCAATCGGCCCGGCGACGAGCACCCAACGCCGCGGTCGTCGATGTGGGGCCAGCCGCTCCGACGCCATCGCAGCGACCCGATCGGACGCGAGGCTCTCGCCGGCCGTGATCACCACGGCGCCGATCACCTCGCCCCACCGTCGATCGGCCAGACCCACCACCCGCGCCGACGCCACTCCCGGCAACGACTCGAGCACGCGCTCGACCTCCGCAGGCCACACGTTCTCGCCACCCGTGACGATCATCTCCGTGCGACGCCCGAGCACGTGCAGCCGTCCCCGCGCGTCGACTCGCCCGACGTCGCCGGTCCAGCACCATCCCGTCTCGTCCGTGACCGCGTCCGAGCTTCCCACGATGCCCGAAGCGATGGCCGGGCTCCGAACGCCGAGGCTCCCGTCCTCGCGAGCTCGGAGCTCGATCCCTGGCAACGCCGGTCCGCAGTCGTCGATCGCGAGCCCGGCGTCTCGGAGCGGCTGCGTGGCGATCTGTGAGCACGCTTCCGTCATCCCGTAGGTCCGGAGGAGGGGCCACCCGAGCGCGCATGCCCGCTCGACGAGCGCCTGCGGAGCGCGGGCCCCGCCGACGAGCACGGCGCGCAACGCCCCGCTCGCACGCGCCCCCGCCGCCGATTCCATCACGGCCTCCAGCGTCGTCGGGACCAACGACGCGAGCGTCACGCGATCGCGCACGATCGAGCGCACGATCGCACCGGACGACGCGACGATCCCGCCCGTCGCAGGGAGCTCCGGCATCACGACGCAGGCGCCCGCGATCAGGCACCTCACGAGCACCGACAGCCCACCGACGTGCGCCAGCGTCATGCAGAGCAGCCACCGGTCGTCGTCGCGCCAGCCCAGATTCTCAGCGCTCATCGCCGCCGCGGCCGCGAAGGCACCGCTCGACAAGCGCATCCCGCGCGGCGCTCCCGTGCTTCCCGACGTGTAGAGGATTGCGAGGTCGCCGCTGTGATGGCTAGGCGCGTCGCGGCGCGCGATGCGGCCGTCGGGACCGACAATCAGTCGAGGTCGGACGTCCGAGACGACGCGCTCGGTCTCCGCCTGCGTGAGCCGAGCGTGGAGCGGTACGACGGTGGCGCCGAGCTCCATCACCGCCGCGATCGTCGCGACGGTGTCGAGGCAATGCGTCGCGACCACGGCGACGCGATCGCCTTGCCTCGCGCCCGCGTCCTGCAGCCGACGCATCGCGCCTCGCACGTGCTCCGCGAGGTCCGAGTAGGTCAGCTCCGCTCCTGCTGCGACCACGGCGACGCGGTCGGGCGTTCGCGCCGCCCAGCGCTCGACGGAGGGCGTCATCGAGCGGCCGCGTCCAGCACGTCACGTGCGCTCACTCCGATGCCGGAGTGTGCTCGCGCGAGGACCGCGTTCTCGACCAGATGGGGTGTGCACGTCGTCGGCCACGCGGCGAGCATCGGATGGCGGTCGAGGCCCGCTGCGTCGGAACCGCCGATCGCGAGCGCGAGCTCCGCGAGCGCCGCGAACCCGATGGGGCCCTCGAGGGCATGCGACACGACCGACGTTGTGCCGGAGCCCATTGCCATTTTTGCTAATTCGACGGCGCGACTCGTTCCTCCCACGATCGTCGGCTTCACGATCAGCGCACGAGCAGCTCCACGGGCCAGCAGCGGTCGGATCTGGTCGTCGCCGGCAGGCCATCGCAGCGACTCGTCCAGGGCAATCGGCGTCCGCGAGCGATCGAGCACGTCGAGCACCTCGCTCCGTGCAACCGATACCGCAACTGGCTCCTCGAGCCAGCGCGGCGCCAGCGAGGCACACCAGTCGAGCCGCGCTGCGAGCTCGTCCACGCTGCACGTTGCCCACGCACGGTTCGCATCGAGGCGAAGCTCGACCTGATCGCCCGCGCGCCGGCGCAGGTCGGCCAACGCGCTCTTCTCGTGCTCCCAGTCTGGGTTGCCGATTTTGGCTTTCACGCACCGAAGGCCACGACCGAGCGCGCGCTCCAGCGCGCCGGCCCATCGGGTGGTGTCTCCGTCCAGCACCGACGTCAGCGCCGCGGACGATGACGGCCGCGGAAGGTCGAACGTCGTCGCGAGCATCCGGGCGAGAGGGACGCCCGCTCGGCGTGAAACGAGATCGAGGTATGCGGTCTCGGCCGCGAACCGTGCGGCGGGCGTCGACGCGAGGGTCGAGCCGAGCGCGTCGAGCGCCGCCCGAACCATCGTCGCACCGCTCGCGATCGCCATCCCAGGGCGCAGCGCCCCGCGGAGCGCGCGCTCGCACGAGTCGATCGTGTCCGGCGACAGCCCCGGCAGCGGCGCGCCCTCCCCGGCGCCATGGACGCCTTCCGAGTCGACCAGCTCGAGCAGGCACGACTCTCGTTCGTCCCACGCTCCCGCGGCGCTCTCGAACGCTCTCGGTCCCCGCCAGCGGATGCGGCGGACCACGACGCGCTCGATGGTCACCCCGCGCACGACGCGCCGCCGAGCGCGATCCCAGAAGCCATGAGGATCCCATGCGCGACGAGCAGCCGGGCGGTACCCACCAGCGTCTGGTTGAGCGCTCGTCCCTCGCCGGTCACGACCTCGCGCGCGAGACCGATCCCCAGAGGCAACGTGACGATGGGCAGGAGCACCGCGCGTCCGAAGCCGCCCACCATCCACATCCCGACGGGCACCGCGTACGCCACACCGACGAGCGCGAGGTACTCGCCGATCGCGAACCGACGACCGAACCGGACCGCGAGCGTGCGTTTGCCCGCCTTCGTGTCGGTGATGCGGTCGCGCAAGTTGTTGACCGCGAGGATCGCGGTCGCGAGCGCGCCCACGGCTCCCCCTGCCCACCATGCGATGGCCGGCACGTAGCCGAGCTGCACGAACGCCGTCCCTGCCACCGCCACGAACCCGAAGAAGACGATCACGAAGACGTCGCCGAGCCCGACGTACGCGAGCGGATGCGGTCCCGCGGTGTACGCGACTCCCGAGACGATCGAGGCGAGCCCGATGACGACCACCACCGGCCCTGCGACGGCCGTCAGATACACGCCGCACGCGGTCGCGAGCGCGAAGGCGGTCGCGGCTCCGATTCCGACGGCCCGCTTCGACAACAGTCCCGCGGCGACCGCGCGAGTGGGGCCCAGGCGCTCCTGGGTGTCGGCGCCCTTCTCGAAGTCGAAGAGGTCGTTCGCGAGGTTCGTGCCGATCTGGATGAGCAGCGCACCGAGCAATGCGGCTGCGGCGGGTCCCACACGGAACCCGCCGAGCGCCGTGGCGCAGGCCGACCCGACGAGCACGGGAACCACGCCCGCCGCCAGCGTCGCGGGGCGACACGCGAGCACCCACGCGCCGAAGGTGCCGGTGGGGCTCGACCGCTCGACGCTCGAGGCGGTCGCGAGCGCGTGACCCGTCTTCATGGCAACCGCTTGAAGCGCCCGAACCGCGGCTTGCGCTTCTCGACGAACGCGTCGCGCCCCTCGCGTCCTTCCTCCGTCATGTAGAAGAGCAACGTCGCGTTGCCAGCGAGCTCCTGGAGCCCCGCCTGCCCGTCGCAGTCGGCGTTGAGCGCGGACTTCAAGCAGCGGAGCGCGAGCGGCGAGTGCTGGAGCATCTCGCGACACCACGACAAGGTCTCCTCTTCGAGGCGTGCGAGCGGCACCACCGTGTTGACGAGCCCCATCTCGAGCGCCTGCCGCGCGTCGTATTGCCTGCACAAGAACCAGATCTCGCGCGCCTTCTTCTGGCCGACGATTCGCGCCAGGTACCCGGCGCCATACCCGCCGTCGAAGCTGCCGACCTTCGGGCCCGTCTGCCCGAAGCGCGCATTGTCGGCGGCGATGGTCAGGTCGCACACGAGGTGGAGCACGTGCCCGCCGCCGATTGCGTAGCCGGCCACCATCGCGACGACCGGCTTCGGCAGGGTGCGTATCTGCCGCTGCAGGTCGAGGACGTTGAGCCGCGCGGTGCCGTCCGCGCCCACGTAGCCGCCATGCCCACGAACGCGCTGGTCACCGCCGGAGCAGAACGCGTCGGGGCCCTCGCCCGTGAGGATGACGACTCCCACGTCCGCGTCGTCTCGGGCGTCGGTGAACGCGAGCGACATCTCGGTCACGGTCTGCGGACGGAACGCGTTGCGCACCTCGGGTCGCGCGATCGTGATCTTCGCGATGCCGTCACCCGACTTCTCGTATCGGACGTCCTCGAAACCGGGGACCCGTTTCCACTCGATGGTCGTGCTCATGCCGTTCGCTCCTTCGACGCCGCGTCGAGGGCGTCCTCCATCCGTTGCTTGCGCGCCCGCTCCGCGCTCGCGGGCACACAGGCCTCCACGAGCGTGGCCCCGCGTCGGTCCCATGCCTCGCCGATCGCCGCACGCAGCGCGCTCGTGCTCGTCACCCGCGAAGCCGCCACGTCGAACGCTCCCGCGATGCGCGCCAGGTCGAGCGCGTGCGGCGTCGTCCAGGGCTCCGGCCGTGCGCCCCAAGCCCGCGCGACTGGGAGGTCCTCGAAGATCCGCCCGCCATCGTTGTTGACGACCACGATGACGACCGGTCTCGCGATCGTTCGCGCGATCGCCAGCGCGCCCACGTCGTGGACGAACGAGACGTCGCCGATCAGCAGCGCAACCGGGCCGGTCCACGCGTGCGCCGCTCCCGCCGCTCCCGCTACGAGCCCATCGATGCCGGACGCGCCTCGTTGCGACATCACCGCGACCTCCGCGCTCGGAGCTCGGCAGGACTCGAGGAGGCGAACCACCCTGCTGTTGCCGACGACCAGCAACGCGCCTGGCGGCAGAGCCGCGACGGTGTCGCGTACGACGTTCGTCTCGTCGAAGCCGCCGTCGTCCGCGCGCTCGATCGCGCGCCACCAAGCGTCGCTCACGGCGCGCGCCTCGAGCGTCCATGCGTGGGTCGCGCGCACGGGGCGCGTCTCGAGCCGGCGGGCCAACGCTGCCGCCGTAGGCCCGACCTCCGCGACGATCCGCGCATCGGCGCGTCCGTAGGGGTCGCACCAACCATGCGGCGCGATCACCCAACGTTCGCGTGCGCGCTGCTCGGCGCAATAGCTCTCCCAACCCGACGCGACCGGCGGCTCGCCGATCTGGATGACGAGATCCGCGGCGAGCGCTGCGCGCACGCGGCTCTGCCCGAGACACGACGCCAGCCCATCGGCAACGACGACTCCGTCGGGCACGGAGCCGCCGACGAAACGCAGCTGGCTCGTCGCATCGGCCGCCAGCGGGAACCCGGTCGCTCGCGCGAGCGCGAACACCGCCGCACGCTCTGCGCGCCGATCGAGCGACGCCGGTCCCGCGACGATCAGACCCCGCTCGGCATGTCGACACGACTGCGCCAATGCCTCGATCGCCGCCTCGTCGGCCGGAGCGACCGCACGCCACACACGCGTCGTGCCGCGCGCCACCGCCGCGCGTCTCGCCGCGTGGAACGCGCGCTCGGCGTCCGTGGTCGGCGCGGTGGGCTCGAGGGGCTTCGCGGCGCGGACGTTCACGTGGACGGGCCCGGGATCCGGCGACAGCGACGTCGCCACCGCCTGCGACGCGACCCGCATCGCGGCATCCAGCTGGCTCGTGCGCTCGTCCGGGACCGCGACGTCCTGGAAGGAGCGCACGTGCCTGCCGAAGAGACCGACCTGATCGATCGTCTGCGGAGCGCCACACGCCGCAGCGTCGTGGGGACGATCGGCGGTCAACACGAGCAGCGGCACGTGTGCGCTGCTCGCCTCGACGACGGCCGGGAAGTAGTGCGCTCCGGCCGAGCCCGACGTGCAGGACAGGAGCACGGGGCGGCCGGTCACGCGCGCCATCCCCAGCGCGAAGAACGCAGCGGCGCGCTCGTCGATCACGACGTGGATGGAAAGCCCAGCATCCCGAGCCGCCAGCACGAACGGCGTGTTGCGCGAGCCGGGGCTGACGACCACGTCGCGTACTCCCGCGTCGGCGAAGCCCGCGAGGAGCGCGCCCGCGACCTCCGTCTGGATGGCGCCGCTCACGGCGCGCTCCCGAGCGCGCGGAGGATCGCGCGTTCTTTCCACCGGACCTCCTGCAGCTCACGCTCGGGCTCCGAGCCCTCCACGATGCCCGCTCCCGCGAAGGTCCACACGTCGCGACCGCGAAGCATCGCCGCGCGGAGCGCGACCACGAAACGCCCGTCGCCGTTCGTGTCGCACCAGCCCACGGGACCCGCGTACCAACCCCGCGTCGAGCGCTCTTCGGCCGCGATCCACCGCAGAGCGACGTCGCACGGAGTGCCCGCGACCGCGGGAGTCGGGTGCAGCGCGCGCACGAGATCGAGGACGTGCGTGTCCCGACGCAGCACGCCTTCGATGGGCGTGTGCAGGTGAGCCACGTCCCGCAGCGCCCGTACCCCGGGGGTCGTCGGGCACGTCACGCGCTCGCACGAAGCGGCCAGTCGCGCTGCGACGTCCCCCACGACGCACGCGTGCTCGTGCCGATCCTTCGCGCTCGCCAGCAGCTGCTGCACGTCTCCGGCGGGCGCGGAGCCGGCCAGCGCCTCGCTCCTGACGCGTCGTCCCACGCGCTCGACCAACGTTTCCGGCGTAGCACCGACGAACGTCGCCCCTCCGAATCGAAACGCATAAATTACACACTTGGGCTGCGCCTTCGCGAGCTCACGGACGACCCGCGTCGGGTCCGACTCGGCATCCGAGCGCAGATGTCGCGCCCGCGCCGCCACGATCTTGCGCGCCCGCCCCGCCGCGACCGCCTCCCTGGCGGCTCCAACGAGGGCGAGCCAGCGGTCGTCCGTGTCGTCGTCGAGATCGGTGAGCTGGCTCCGGGCGCTCGTCCGACGCGGGGGATCGGCGAGAAAATCGAGCAATCGAGCCGTCGCTGCCATCAGCTGGCCACGGCGGGCCGCATCCCCTCGCGTGTCGGCGCCGGCGAGCACCACGAGCCAAGCGCGATCCGCGTCGCGCACGTAGGACCATCGAGACAACACGAAGCGACCCGCGCCGTGGTGCTCCCAGGGTCTGTCGTGCGCGCGGGCGGGATCGAACGCCGTCCCACCGACGAGGCGAATCGAGTGAACGAAAGAACCGGAAAGGTCCTCCACCGCGATGGCGTCGGCCATGCGCGCAACGTCGGCGCGATCGGCCGGCGTCATCGAGCCGCGCAGCGCGACGGCGCGCGCCGCGCCCAGCGTCGTCCAGCTGGACTCGCCGTCGATCCACACGGTGCACGGCGACGCCGAGTCGAAACCGAGGAGCAGCTCGGGTGGCGCCACCGGCGCCGGCAGCACGGCCGCCAGGTCGTGTGCACCGCCGCGGCAGAGCGCGGAGCCCAGCGCATCGAGCGCATGGGACGGCCGTTGCGGCTCGGCCCGAAGCGCATCGAACCCCGCCCTCATGCGCTCGGCTCCGTGGCTCCGTGGCCGATGGCCGTCGCGACGCTCGTCGAGACCTGCCGCGACTTCGCCACGAACAGCACACACGCACCGAACGCCAACGGCTCGATCGTCATCACGTCGAGACCCGCGGCGGCGATGGTCTCGCCGAAGACCTCGGCCGGCGGGAACGCGGCAATCGATCTCTGGAGGTACCGGTACTCCGACGTCCCGGAGAGGATGGAGCCCAGGCGGGGGAGCACGTGCCTCACGTGGAGCCTGGCGACGCTGCCCAGCCAGCCCTCCCTCGGCTCGGCGAGCTCCAGCACGACGACGCGGCCTCCGGGGCGCGTCACACGCGCCATCTCTCGGAGCGCGCGGGCACGATCGGGGACGTTTCGAATGCCGAACGCGATCGTGACGCCGTCGAAGCTGGCGTCGTCGAAGGCGAGCTCCTCCGCGGATCCGGTGACGAAGGAGATCCGATCGATGCCCGCACGCGCAGTCTTCTCGCCCGCGATGCGGAGCATCTCGGGTGACGGGTCGAGACCGACCACGCTCGCGGTCGGGTACGCGCGCGCGATGTCGATCGCGAGATCCGCCGTGCCCGTCGCGAGGTCCAGCACGCGGGCGTTCGCGCCGAGATCGAGCGCGCGCACGGCACGTCGTCGCCACCCGCGATCGAGGCCCAGCGACATCACGCGATTGAGAAGGTCGTAGCGCCCGGCGATCGCATCGAACATCGCGCCGGAACCGAGACGGACGGTGCCGCCGCTGCCGCTCTGCTCGTTCATGGGGTACCTCCGCACATCGTCGCGAGCTCGTCGGGGTGAATCGCTTGAGGTCCGTCCGACAACGCCGCTCCCGCGTCGTCGTGCGCCTCGACGAGCAGCCCACACGCTCCGGCCGCGAGACCCGCGCGGGCGAGCGACGGAACGAGATCGCGCCTGCCCGCAGCGTGCGACGGATCGACGACCACCGGCTGCCCGTGCACGTGCGCGAGCAGCGCCACCGCACCGACGTCGAGCACGTTGCGCGTCGTTGGATCGAAGCTGCGGATTCCGCGCTCGCAGAACACGACGCCGGATGCTCCGTGTACGAGCAAGTGCTCCGCGGCGAGCAACCACTCCTCGACGGTCGCGGCCATCCCGCGCTTGAGGAGCACGGGCTTCCCGCAGCCCGCGACCGCACGAAGGAGCGCGTAGTCGTGCATGTTGCGCGAGCCGACCTGCACGAGGTCGGCGACCTCCGCCACCGCGGGCGCGTCTTCGCTGCTCATCGCCTCGGTCACGACCGCGAGGCCGTGTCGATCCGCGGCGTCGCGCATCCACCCGAGCGCTGCACGGCCGTGCCCGGCGAACGCATAAGGCGACGTGCGCGGCTTGAAGGCACCCCCGCGCAGCACCCGTGCGCCGCCGCGGGCCACCTGGGCAGCGATGCGTTCGACCTGCTCTGCGCTCTCGACACAGCAAGGCCCCGCCATCAGCACGGGCGCCGAGCCCACCGACAGCGTGATTCGCCCGTCATCGCCGGAGCGCCGAGCCGGCTCGGATCCCGACGATGGCGGCTGGGCGCGGCCAAACGTCACGGCCCGCTGCGCGTCCACGCGCGGGTGTGCCGAAGGCGCCACGCTGACGGACGCCACTCCGACGATGCGGCGCAGCTCGTCGGGGTCCACGTGGGCCGAGTGCTCGGAGACTGCGACGTGAGCGCCGTCTCCTCCGGTCAACGGTTGGATCCACAGCCCGCGCGCGACGAGCTCGCGCCGCACCCGCGCCGGGTCCGCATCGGATCGCAGCGTGACGATCATGGGCGCCTCCTCACCAGAGCCTGTGCACGGTCGCTTCGGCCACCGTCTGCAGCGCGGACCGCGCCGGGCACGCCGGGAGGACGTCGAGCGCCGCCATCGCGTCCGTCGCCGAGCGATGTGCGAGCTCCCCGCACGCCGCCACGGCTCCCGTTCGCTCCATCGCCGCACGCACGTCGGCGCAGGCTGCATCGACGTCGTGGCCGGCTTCGGTCGCCGCCGCCAGAGCTCGTGCGCGCTCGCGCAACGCCGGCTCGCGCTCGAAGGCGACCAACAGCGGGTACGTCGCCTTGCCTTCGCGCAGATCGGCGAACAGCGCCTTGCCGGTCGTCCGCGCGTCGCCGGACACGTCGAGCAGATCGTCGACCGCTTGGAACGCGATGCCGAGCTTCCGGCCGAAGGTCGAGAGCGCCGCGCAGCTCTGGTCGCCGAGCCCAGCGGCGCGACCGCCCGCATAGGCCGCCCATCCGAACAACGACGCGGTCTTGCCCTCGATCACGCGGAAGTAGGTGGCTCGATCGACGTCGAGCGTTCCTCGGTGCTCGAGCTGCACGGCCTCGGCCTCGATCATCTCGTCGATCACCGCGAGCAACGGATCGAGCACGCGCGTGACGCCCGACGAGCGAACGCGCCGCAGCGCCTCCACGAGCAACCAGTCGCCCGCGAAGATGGACGCCGCGTTGCCGTACACGACGCGCGCGGCGGGAGCGCCCCGCCGAACGTCTCCGAGGTCGACGACGTCGTCGTGGAGCAGAGTCGCGTTGTGCACGAGCTCGACCGCCACCGCGAGATCGAGCACGCCCGACTCCACACGGGTCTCGTCCACGCCCACTCCGCCGGAGTCGCTGGGCACTCGCGCCGCGAGCGCGACACACAAAGGGCGAAGTCGCTTGCCACCCAGCCGAACGAGGTGCGAGGCGCTCCGACCCACCGAGTCGTCCCGAAAGCCGAGCACCGAGAGCTCGCGCTCGACGCGCTCGATGTCCGGGACGACGAGCGTCGCGAGGCCTGCGAGTCGCTCGGAGAGCGCGTCGAGCCCCCGCGTACGACAGACCTCGCCCAGACGCGAGAGCACCGAATCGGTCTCGGATCTCGCGTCGCGAGGCTTTCTCGCGATCCCCATGCAAGTCGACGAGATCGCAAGCCCGGCCCGGTCGTGGGCGCCGCGCTCGCCGCTCGGGCGCTCGTCTTCGGGGCGCCTCGCGAGACGGTCCACGCGGGCAACGGCGGTTTCAGCAGGCGGCATGCGAGCCTCCGAACATCGAGAAGCACGGCGAAAGCGCGGTGCCAGGTTCGTTCAAATCTTCTTGAACATTCCTAGATGCAACCGCTGTCTGCAGTCAAGGACCGGATGACATTTCGCGAGCTGCTTCCCGTAAACGGCTATTGCGGAAAGTCGTGGCGCGCGGCATCTCGCGAGCGGCGGCGCGCGTGACGGTGGTCGTGACACCGGCGGCCGACGCGACCGATCGTCGGACGGGGCGGCCCGTCAGGGAGGAGAGAGCACCACACGGAGTCGCTCGAGCGCATCCACGTCGTCGGTCTCCGCGGCGGGCTCGACGGTCGGAAGGAGCAGCACGGCGCGTCCCGCTGCGACTCGTACGTGCTCTGCGTCGATGGCTCCGTGCCGAGCGGCGGCGGCGCGCACGACGGCGACTGCCGCCCCGACGTCGCGCAAGGCGCGCTGTCGATCCATGGGG
This sequence comes from Deltaproteobacteria bacterium, assembly GCA_020854145.1. Taxonomy (GTDB): domain Bacteria; phylum Myxococcota_A; class Polyangia; order Polyangiales; family JADZFZ01; genus JADZFZ01. The sequence continues at coordinate 21,212 of JADZFZ010000968.1, forward strand.
CCGCACTCGAGCAGCGATCGGCCACGCGGGTCTTCGAGCACCGCTTCGCCGGTCGTCTCGTCGATCCCGAGCACCGCCTGCAGGAATGGACCGTCCGCGAGCGCCAACCTGCGATAGCGAGCTGCCAGCCGCTCGTCGATCGGCACCAGGACGACGGGTCGATCGACCAACGTGTCGTGGGCAGATCGGGATCCGTCCGGACGCATCGCGCCGATCACGTAGCGAGACGGAGGAGCCGACGGGCGGACCGAGGGAGCACCACGTGCAACGGGGGTCGCGGCCATCACGTCATCGTCCGGCTCCACGAAGGTCAGCGCGTCGAGCGCGTCGCGGAGCTCGGCCGCGCCTCTCGGCCGGTCCTTCTGCTCCTTCGCGAGCAGGCGCAGCACCAGATCGTCGTAAGCCACGCCGAGCGCGGGCCGGAGGCTCGACGGCCTGGGCGGAGCATCGTGGACGTGTTGCGCAAGGTAGTCCGGACCAGGAAAGGGCAACCGGCCGGTCAACATCCGCACGAGGATCACGCCGAAAGCGTAGAGGTCCGTGCTCGCGTCGGGCTTGCCCCCGGTGATCTGCTCCGGAGCCATGTACGCGAGCGTCCCGAGCATCGCACCCGTCATCGTCGCGCCGAAGTCCGCGAGGTGCGCCACGCCGAAGTCGCCGATCTTCACCTGACCCGCCGCGGTGAAGAGCACATTGGCCGGCTTGAGGTCGCGATGGACGATGCCGCGACGGTGAACAGCCTCGAGCCCGTCGAGCACTGCGCGCGCGATGGGCCGGACGTCGCCGAGCGGGAGCGCTCCGGACGCCGTCGCCGCGAAGCGATCCTCGAGCGTGCCGCCTTCCATCAGCTCGACGACGAGAAACGGTCCGTCGGGGTTGAACTCGAGCACGCGGACCACGTGCGGATGGTCGATCGCAGCCGCGATCCGCGACTCCTTCACGAAGCGCGCGTACGCGTCCCGGCCCGCGCCTTCGTTGGTGATGTGGAGAACCTTGACCGCGACGTCGCGCTCGTAGAACGCATCGCGTGCGAGGTACACGCGACCGGTCGCGCCCGATCCGAGGGGCCGGACGATGCGATACCTGCCGGCCAGGTACGTCGACTCCGCCTCGCCCACGACGGGCAGCTCACCTTTCGCACGCATCTCGTCGATGGTCAGCGGCAGGTCGTGCTCGCGCTGCCGCAGCTCGTCGAGAGCGGCGGTGGCCGCTTCGCGAAAGCCCATCCGCTCGAGACATGCGATGAGGCCCCGCTGGGCTTCGGCGAAGACCGTGGCGCGCGGGCCGTCGAGGCTCGACGGCAGATCCGCAGCCAGCGCTGCGCGCGCCGCCGCCTGGAACGACCGCGCAGCAGGTTCGTCGCGTCCGAATCGCGCGAGCACCCGGGCGAGCGCCAGGTGCGATTCCATGTCCTCCGGAGCTTCGCGTACCCGGCGTTCGTAGAGCTTGCCTGCATCGCGGTATCGCCCTGCGCTCGCGTGACACGCAGCGGCCCGCGCCAGATCCCCGGCCAGCTCGTACAGGCGCGCAGCTCCGTCCACGTCGCCGGCGGCCATCCGCAGCCCGGCCGCTTCGTCCGCCCGGCTTCGTCGCTCGGCGTGGTCCGCTGCGACCAATGCGTCGTCGGGTCGGTCGTAGAGCGCGCGTAGCAGCGCCACGCGTTTCTCGGGCGCGCCGGTCTCGAGCGCGTAGCGATACGCGAGCGGCAGGTTGCCCGCGGCCACCGCGAGCGCGCTCGCCTCGTCCCATTCCCACACCGAGGCGAGCAACTCCGCCGCTTGCAGCAGCCTTCCAGCGTCTCGCGCGATCGCAGCCGCTTCGCGAGCCCGGCCTTCCCTAACGAGCGCAGCGATGCGTGCGTCGCGCTCCGACTCGGCGTCGTCGCTCGCGTGGTGCGTCGCGGCCTGGCTGTCGGCTGCATCGACCATGGACGGAGCCCGCGTTCATCACCTTCGACGGCGCGGCCGGCTCGTCGCCGCGCGTGGGGCGCGATCGCGTCCGCGCCACCGTAGCCGGCGTGGCACGTCCGGCATGCTACGCGGCTCCACGATCGGCTCTTCGGCCGCATCGGCTGCGGCCCCCGATGCCGGGACGAGCTCGGCTTCAGCGACCTCGATCGGCTCGCTCGCCGCGGGCTCTGCCGGCGGCTCGGGATCGATCACGGCCGCGACCTCGGTCGTGACGGTCTCGACGGATGTCGAGGGAGTCTCCTCGAAGGCATCGACCGCCGGATCGACGACGTCGGACTCGTTGGCGACGATGTCGAAGACCTCGGGAGCGTCCGGATCCAGCAACGGTGCGGCAGGCATCAGGGCCTCGATGGCGGACGGCGCGCCCGTCGTCGCCACGGGGGTCGCCCCATCGCGTCGGGCGCGTCGATCGACCTCCCGAGAGAGCTCGGCGAGCACCTGCCTCGCGCGTCCCCGCTCCCCAGGCCCACTGTGATCCACCCAGAAGAAGCTTCGATCGCGCACGTCGAGGTGGACGAAGCCGCTGCGCGGGTACACGCCGACGCCGACGAACCCGAATCTCCGCACGTGATCGGCGACGCGATCATCGGCCACGCCCGGCATCACGAAGTCCATCGCGCGGCCGAGGTGGTGGTTCGAATGGCTGCCTTGCCTCGGCGCGCGCACGCACGAGACGACGTGCACCAGCGGTACGCCGAAATGGACGGCGGTGCGGTAGACGATGTCGAGGAGCCGTCGGTCGATGGCGCGACGGTACCCGTTGCGGTGGTCGCCCAGGGCCGACTCGGCGCGAGCCAGGGACTCCGCGCTGAATCGTCCGCTCGAGAGAGGGCTCAGGGCGACCTCG
>JADZFZ010000969.1 GCA_020854145.1 Deltaproteobacteria bacterium
CTTCCACTCGTTCGGGGCGAACGGTTCACCACGGGTGGCGCGCCCAGCTCTCGGCCGCGATCGCGCGCAGGTTGATCTGGTTGGTGCCTTCGTAGATCTGCGTGAGCTTCGCGTCGCGAAACGCCTTCTCGACGCGCGCGCGCGCCGCGCCTGCGCCCGGCGGGACGAGGTCGAGGGCGACCGTCGTCACGGCCATCGCCGCGTCGCTGCCGGCGATCTTCGCGGTCGCGCCGAGCACTGCCTGGTGCGCCCAGCCCGAACGCGCCGACGCCGTGTCGGTACGCCGTTCGAGCCAGCCGGCGGGTGGCACGATCGAACGCGGCGCGCGACCGAGGAGCGCCACGGCCTCCCGCGCGGCCGGGGCGGGAAGGAGCGCGTCGCAGTGCCGGGCGGCTTCGAGGTACGCTGCGCGAGCCGTCCTCAGCTGCACGATCATCCGCGCGAGCGCGTCGTGCACCCAGGCCTCGGCGCGCCCGGTCGCACGCACGTGCTCGAGCGCGACCTCGAAGGCTCCGCGCCCGATGCCGACGGCGATCGCGCCCACCGGCCCGCGCGAGACTGCGAGCGTTCGGCGACTGAGCTCCCAGCCCGATCCTTCGGCGCCGACGCGCATGCCCCGCGGGACGACGACGTCCTCGAGGACGAGCTCCGCGGCCGGACAGGCGCGTTGACCCATCTTGCTCTCGACGCGCGGAGATCCGAGCCCCGGCGTTCCGCGGCGCACGACGAAGGCCGTCCACGACGAAGCAGGCGCGCGCGCGTCCAGCGCCGCGAAGACGACGACGTGCTCGGCGACGTTGCCGTTCGAGATGAAGAGCTTCCTCCCGCGCAACACGTAGCCGTCTCGCACGTGCGTCGCGCGCGTGATGCCCGCATCGAACCGCGCGAGACCTTCCGCCTCCTCGACGTCCGAGCCTCCGCCCGGCTCCGTGATCGCGAACGCGCAGAGCTTGGGCTCTCCGCGTCGCTCGGCGCGCGTGTGCTCGCCGATCACCCGCGCGGCCAGACCGATGTCCATCGACAGCATCAGCGGCAACATCCCGAGACCGTGTGCGCCGAAGATGAGCGCGGCCCCCGAGTCCGCGGCGCTCATCTCCTCCATCACGACGCTGACCGCGGCGATCCCGAGGCCACCGCCTCCCCACGCACGCGGCGCGGCGGCTCCCAGCCACCCTTCGCGTGCGCCTGCACGCACGATCTCCCACGGGAAGTAGGTCGGATCGTCTCCGACGCGGCGATCGATCCCGAGCGCAGCCGGAGCGAGCACGCCCCGCGCGAAGCACCGCGCGCGCAAGGCGACCTCGGCGAGCGCGCGGTCCTCCGGCCCGGCGAGCGTGTGCTCGAGACCGGGCGGCAGACCGACGACCTGCGGGATCACGACGCGACGGGTGCGGGGGTCGGCGACCGGGCCGGGCTCGCCGTGCTGCCGACCGCGGGGACCGCACGCGCGAAGCCGTCCCGCACGACGCGGCGCTCCTGCGCTTCCGGAAGCACGGCGCGATAGACCGGATACCAGCGCACCTCGATGGCGCGGTCGCGCACGAGCCCGAGCTCCTCGAGCTCGCGCCCGACGGGATGCGGTCCGGGCTCGAGCAACGCACGACCGAACGGACGTCGCAGCCCGACCGCGTCGACGTGGATCCGGGTCGAGAGCAGCTCGTCGCCGAGCCGCGTGAAGGTGCGCAGCGCGAAGCGACCCGGACGTGCGGGCATCCGCGTGTCGATCGAGAGGCGCAGGATCTCGCTACCGCCCGCCGCGAGCGTGCACGTGCGCGTCGCGTCCTGCCAACCGTGCTCGATCGAAGCGAGGAACTTCGGGTACCCCCAGATCGTCCGCCCCGCGCGGAGCGCGATCTCCGTGGTCACCGGCAGGTGGTGCACCCACCACCCGAGCCCCGGCCAGCGCCGCTCGATCAACATCGGCAGAAGTGGCGGCGGTGCGCGCCTCGCGTCCACGACGGGCCAGCACACGCCGACCTCGCCGTAGGGGCCCACGCTCGTGCGCAGATACTCGAAGCACGCGATCGTGACGACGCTCCAGCCCGGCCACAGCTCCACCACCTTCAGGTCGGGCGGCGTCCGTGCGCGAAGGCCCGCGCTCGGCGCGCGAAACGCCGCCATCATCGCGTTGTCCTCGAAGTAGCGGATCGGCAGACCGATGTCGTGGTCGCTCACGTCCCTGCCTCCGGAGGTGGCTCGCCGTGGACCTCGCGCGCGCGCAAGCTCGCGATCGCGACGCCGCCTTCGCTCCGCACGGCGACCCGCAACGAGTCGGTGATCGACGCCGGCCACCAGCGAACGACGCGTCCGGTGCCTTCGATGCGACCCGCGCTGCGCCACCGGATGCTGAGCGCTTCGGGGCCACCCGCGAGCGTCACCTCGGTCGCGCCGTCCGCTCTTTCGCGAGCTCTCGTCAGCGTGATCTGGGGCGGATCGGCGAGCGGCAGATCGGCGCTGCGCGCGACGTCGGGTGCGCTCGTGTCGGTCCACTTGTCGATGATCGCGAGCGACGCCTTGGGGATCGACTTGTGCGGAGACGGCACCGGGTCGACCACGGGAGGCCGCGTCGGCGGCGGCGGCGGATCGACCGGCATCACGCGCGTCGGCGGCGGCACCGGATCCGGGGGCGGGAACGTCGGAGGAGGCGGCGGATCGACCGGCATCACCTGCGTCGGCGGCGGCACCGGATCCGGCGGCGGGAACGTCGGAGGCGGCACCGGATCCGGCGGCATCACCTGCGTCGGCGGCGGCACCGGATCCGGCGGCGGCATCGTCGGAGGCGGCACCGGATCCGGCGGGGGCGGGTTGACGTTGCCCGTCGGGTCCGGCGTCCGTTGCGGTCCGCAGCCGTTGCAGGCGCTGCCCCAGAGCGCGAGGGAGGCGCTCAGCGCGAGGCCCTGCGCGATCTGCGCGAGACGGCGGGACGGACGCGGCGGAGGCGGTCGATTGGCCTCCTCGGCGAATCGATTCATGTCGGCATAGAGGCTGTCGAGCGCCGCGTGCTGCCGTCGATCGGCCTCGGCGATGCGCAGACCCAGCAAGACCGTCTCGCGTGCGAGCCGGTCGGGGTCGTGGGGAGAGAGTCGCTCCACGAGATCGATCGCCGATTCCAGGAATCGCGCCGTCTCGAGCGAGATGGATCGCGTCAGATCCTCGGTGCGACGAGCCAGTGACTCCAGCTTGTGTCGAGGGTCCTCGTAGTAGTGCTCGACGATCTTGAGCGAGTAGCCGAGCCCCATGTTGCGATTCGCCACTCCAGCGGGCTCGAAGTTCCGCTGCCGGAATGCCGCGGCGCACACGCGGAAGAGCACCTCCGTCGGGTCGTCGGCAATCCGGTACGAATACCCGAGATGGCTGCCCTCCACTGCCCCTCGCGCCGCGAGACCGAGATGGAGCGGAGTCCCGAAATAGGGCTCGGCCCGACAGAAGTTCACGGGATGCGACGCGTGGTCGCGGATGAAGGCGACGTTCTCCTTCACGTGCGCGATCGTGGCGTCCGGCTCGAAGAGAAGGAGGTTGTAACAGACGAAGATGCCTGCTTCGCGACACGACCCGAGCGCCTCGTGAACGCGCAACGCCTGGGTCTTTCTGCCGAGATGATCGGCGCCCTGCTGCGACGCATTCTCGACTCCCACGTAGAGGCGAATGACGCCCAGCTCGCGCATCGCCTTCGCGAGCTCCGGCGTGATGCAGTCGGGTCGGGCCTTGCCGACGATGCCGACCTGCTCGCGCACTCCGAGCTCGGAGAGCGATTCTCGGATCGCCCGCAATCGAGCGAGCGTGTCCGACGGGCGGGGTCGCAAGAAGTTGTCGTCGTGGAAGCAGAAGATCCCAGCGCCGCCCCCTGCCTGCCAGAGAAGCGCCATCTCCTGCGCCACGTTCTCGGGCGAACGCTCGCGGAGCGTCTTGCCTCCTCCATAGCTGCGCGCGTCACGATAGAACGACGTGATCGAGCAGTAGGAGCACGAGCCCCAGCAGCCGCGACTGCCGAGGATCGGGATGAACGGGATTCCCAGGTGGCGCGCGTGGGGTCGGTAGCGCGTGGGGAACGGGAGTCGGTCGAGATCGCCCACGAGCGCGCGGGCAGCGGTGCGCACGGGCGTTCCATCGCCGGCGCGCAGCGCGAGACCCGGGACGTCGTGGGGACGGCGCGCGGACGCGAGCGCGTCGAGCAGCTCGGGGAAAGAGTCCTCTCCTTCGTGGAGCACGACCGAGTCGACCGCATTCGGCTCCGACAGCAGCTCGCGCCACGCCAGCGTCGGCCATTGCCCTCCAACCGTGACGTGACCGCGATATCCGTGGGCGCGGAGCGCGCGCGCGAGCCCGAGGAACTCCGCGGCGCGGTGCTGGAACTGGATGCTCAGCCCGACGACGTCGGGCGCGTCGCGCGACAGGTCGCGCGCGAGGGAATCGGACTCGTCCGGGTAGTTGAACGTCCTGACCCGAACCGAGTGCCCGGCCCGCGCGGTCGCGGCGGCGATCATCCCCACGCCGAGGTTCTCCTCGAAGTCGGCGCCAACGAGTGCCACGCGCATGACGAGCCCCTTTCGCGGTGGCTCATCTGACCACGTGGCCCGTGCGCCCCGGTTGACGCCGGTCAGCCGGATGTCTCGCCCGCGCGACCGCTCGCCGCCTCGGTGCGTGACGAGCAACCATTCGTGCCGAGCCCGTCGAAGCGCGCAGTCGCGCCCCCCGACTGCGCTCGGAGCGAACGGTCCGGGGCTCTCGTCACCCCTTCAGCTCTCGACGCCGAAGAGGCGCGCGATCCAGGAGCGGTCGTCACGCCCGGCGGAGACGTCCGCGGTGCGCTGCTCGTGGCACTTGCATCGGTCGTCGCGCGGGACGTCGCCGAGCACCTGCTCGACGTGTGCGCCGCAACCCGCGAACGACGGCTTCCCGCAGCGGGAGCAGTGGACTCGGCGGCACATCAGACGCCCCTCCGCGCTCGGGTGGGTTGGCCTTTCATCGTCGTCTCCGTCTTCATGGACATCCGTCCTCCGTTGCCCGGTGAGAGCCGCCGGCGGCGAGAAGGGTTCAGGCCCCGTTCCGAGCTCGCCTTCCGGGCTCGACCGAGTCCACGCGCTTCGTGCGCAGGGGATCTTGCGGTCGATCCCAGCGAGCGGCGCGCGTGGCGGCCTGCATGTCGTGCAGCACGCGAACGCGACCTCAGCTCGTGAGCATCCATCGCGACCGCCTCGAGGAACGGATCGGACGAGGCGCCGACCGCTTCGCGCCGCGACGTCTCCGAGCGAGGATGGCGGAGTGAGCGACGGAGACGCCGAGCTGCGGCTCGAGACCTACCTGGCGCGCGGCGTCGAGCTGCCCGCGGCGGCGCTGCCGTGGTTCGTCTTCGTCTCGAGCGTGCTCGTCGGCGGCTGCTGCTTCGTGGTGGCGGCGAACGCACGCGGGCTCGGCGCGCTCGTGATCGCGGCCGTCTTTGTCCCGCTGCTCGGCTGGTGGATCGCGTTCGGCCGGCGGCCGCGCGCCGACGGAGAAGGGATCCGGCGACGGTTCGGGCGCCTGCGACGATGGCAGCAGCTCGAGCGCTGCGACCAGAGGACGCGCAGGCTCCGCCACACCACGACCGACAAATACGGCAATCGCCGTCAGCACACCGAGATCGTGACGGAGACGACGCTGCGGTTCACCGACGGCGAGATGGTGCTGAGCACCCGCTGGGTCCGAGAGCGCGCGCTCGAGCGGCTCGCACGGTACGCGGCCGTCACTCTGGCGTGCGCCCGATTGCCGCGTGCCGTCGTCGCGGCCGATCCCGAGGTCAGGGCGACGCTCGAGCGCGAGGTCCCCTTCACGGAGATCGGGAGGCTCCGACGACCGCTGCGCGCCGGCGTGCTGCCCGTCTTGCTGGCGCTCGTCGCGATGGGCGCCTGGGGCTTCGCGCTCTTTCTCGCGCACCACGTGAGCAAGCTGGCCGATGCACACGAGGCCGAGGCCGCCGAGGCCCTGACGGCGCCCCTCCATCCCTACGAGACCGCCTCGATCCGCGAGGCTCGACGCGACCGCGCGCTCCGCGGCGCGGAGAAGGCGCGGACGCAGACGAAGGTCTTCGCCGCGCTCGCGATGGTGCCGGCCATGCTGGCCATCGGTCTGCTCGCGTCGTGGCTGTCCGCGTTCCTCCGCCATCGGCTGGCGAGCCGCGCGCTCCGGGAGCGGATCGCAGCGCTGCGGCGATGATCAGCGCGCTGCGGTCTCGTCGATCCAGACGACGATCGCACGGCGCACCGATCGCGGCGGAGGCGTGAACGTCAGCGTTGCGAGCGCCTCGGCGGACTCCTGCGGCAACACGTAGAGAAGTGACGTCGTGGCCCTCGGCGGCGCCATCGGGCGCGCGGTCGCGACGGGCGTCGTCTCGGTCCGCAGGGTCTCGAGTCGCGCGCTCGCAGTGACCGTCGGCCCGAAGAGCGCGTCGTCCCACGAACGACGAAACGCCTCGGTCTCGGGCTGCGTCAGCCCCGCCTCGCGCAACGAGGAGGCGAGCGACGCGCGCGCCGCCGAGAGCGAGCCGGTAGGCGACGCGATCACGACGGTGCCTCCGGGTGCAGGCGGCGCGACGACCTCGGCCGCATCGGTGACGCCCACGACGCCGTTGCTCCGGCGGAGCCTGACGAGGCGGCCGGGGATGCGCCGGTCTCCCGCCGCCGTCACCCGGAGCGTGCCGTCCGGCAGCGGCGAGAGGTGCAGCGGCAGCGATGGCGCGGCAGCCGTCTCACCCCTGTAGAACAGGTGATTCCACGCTTGCGTCGGACCGCCGCCTCCGGGAGGGCGCGGCCAGTGGACGCAGTCGGAGTCGGTCGTCTCGACCGTCGCGAGCGTCGCGGCCTCGCACCCGTCGGTCAACCGCGAGCACGGCTCTTCCGCGAGCGTCGGGTAGCGGCTCCCGCGACAGGACCCGGGCTGGATCACGACGTCCGCCCACGTCGCACGCTCACCGGGGACCCCGCCGAAGCTCGGCCAGTGCTCGACGATGCGGCCCCCGATCATGCGCGCCTCGACATCGACGACCAGCGCGCCCTCCCCGTGGCGATGGAAGTAGAGGACCGGTTTGGCCATCACCATCGGCGCTGGCTCGGCGCGTGGCCCGGACAACATGACGTGGTCATCGGGCGTGCCCCGGAGCAGGCCCCACTCGTGGACGTCGTACGTCGGCCCGGCGGCGACGTTGGGCACCACGGTGACGACCGGCGGCGCGGCCGGCGTGTCGGTGGGCGGCAGCGGACGTCCCGACGAGCCCGAGCACGCGACGAGAGAGACGACGGCGGCGACATGGACCCCGACGGCGGCGCTGCGCATGGTGCTCGGACCTCCTCCCATCGCGGACATTGGGTCGCTCGCGTCGATGTGGAATGCGTCAGGTCGTGAGCGTCAGGCGCACGATCTCGGGTGGGCTGTCGAGGCGCGCCGGCGGACCCCAGAAACCGCAGCCGCGGCTCACGTAGATGTGGCCGTCGCCTTCGCGGTAGAGGCCGCGATTGTACGCGTAGCGCAGGCCCACGAGCCGCGTCATCGGGAACATCTGGCCTCCGTGCGTGTGACCCGAGAGCTGGACGTCGACTCCGCGAGCGACCGCCACGTCGAAGTTCGTCGGTTGGTGCGCGAGCAGCACGGCGGCACGCTCGGGATCGCGGCCGTCGAGCGCGGCTTCGAGGTCGTAGCCCTGGCGGCGGCGCGACCTGCCGCCCCAGTCGTCGACTCCGACGAGGTCGAGCTTGCCGCCGTCGTCGCCGATCTCGACGCGCCGGTTGCGGAGAACGACGATGTCGAGCCGCTCGAGGAAACGCGTCCACTCGGTCTCACCCGAGTAGTACTCGTGATTGCCCGTGACGAAGAAGGTCCCGTAACGCGCGCGCAGGTTGCCGAGCGCCGAGACCGCGGGGCCGAGCGTCGGGACGTCGCCGTCCACGAGGTCGCCCGTGATCGCGACGACGTCGGGGCGCAGCGCGTTGGCCGACGCGACGAGCCGGTCGATGAAGTCGCGACCGATGTAGGGCCCGACGTGGACGTCCGTGAGCTGCACGATGGTCAGGCCATCGAGGGTCCGCGGGAGCTTCGCGAGACGGAGCGCGACCTCGCTCACCTCCGGCGGCGCATAGGCTCGGTAGCCTCCGTACATCGCGCCCAGCCCGCCGGACGCGACGACGGCCCAGGGCACCACGCGCGTGATCAGCTCGCGACGACCGGGGTCGCTCGGCGCCGCGTCGTCGGACGCGACGAGGCACGACGACGCGCCATCGCGGGGCGCTGCGACGGCGGCCGTCGTCGTGTCGTCCGACGGTACGTCGGAGATCGCCCGCACCGACGCGGGGCTGCCTCGCGCCCGCGAGCTCATGCGACGCGCCAGCGCGGCCACGAGGCGCACGAGGTCGCCGGCGACCGACGCGCAGATCAGACAGATCGCGAGCGCCATCCACGAGTACGTGACGCGCTCGTGCACGCGCTCGATGTCCGGGCTCAGATCGCGGATCGGACCGCGGAGCACGAGGAGCGCGGTCATCACGAGCAGGAAGCCTTCCATCGCGCGCCGCCACGCTCCGTGCGGCGAGAGCTGCCGGACGAGTCGCAGGTACAGGTAGAGGTGTCCGAGAAGAGCCCCGCCCCCGATCAGCAGCGAGAACGAGAAGAAGCGCACCCCGACAGCGTAGGCGGTCGCGGCGCGGGCCTCCAGCAGCCCCGCGCTCACCGCCGAGCGCGTCGGAGACGCGACCGCAGAGGACCGCGCTACAGTCGGGGCATGTCGACTGGCGACGAGCAAGCGTCCAAGGCCCCGCGGATGCGCACGGCCGCGGAGGCCGCCTCGATGACCGTCGAACGCGTGATCAAGCTCGCGTCCGAGGGGCGCCTCTGCATGCCGAGCTTTCAGCGGCCGCTCCGTTGGGAAGCGTCCGACCGGCGTGAGCTCCTCGACAGCATCTACCGCGGCTATCCCGTGGGCACCTTGCTGCTGTGGAAGAACGCTCCGACCGGGAGCGCGGGCCGTCCCCTGAATGCCTCGGCGCCGGAGCAAGTGCAGGGCGAGCGGTACCTCGTGGTCGACGGGCAGCAACGACTGACGACGCTCTGGGACGCGCTCGGCCGCAAGCCGGCGCCCAGGGAGGGCGCGCTCGTCTTCGACATGGCGAACGAGAAGTTCCTCTCGCGTCCACTGAGTCGCGAGGAGCTCGACGCGGCACCGCCGGCTCTCGAAGACGGCGCGCTCCCAGAAGTGCCCGTGTACCTGTTGCTCGACGCTGCCTCGCTGTCCGAGTGGGTCCCGCATGCGATGCCGCGCGAGCAAAAGCGCTTGTACTTTGAGCTCGGCAAGCGCATCCGCGAGTACACGCTCGGCTTCTACGTCGTCGCGGACGCCGAGATCGACGCGCTCCGTCACGTGTTCGATCGGATCAACACGAGCGGCAAATCGATGCGGCGCGAGGAGGTGTTCGACGCGCTGATCGGTTCGCGCGTCACCGAAGACGGCATTGCCGGCCTCGCGCTCGTCAACGCGAGGCTGAGCGACCTCGACTTCGGCAGGATCGATCCGAGCACGATCCTCAAGGTCCTGGAGGCGGTCCGCGGCACGAGAATCGGCAGACTCGACCCCCGCAGGCTCGACGTCGCCGCCGCGGAGTCGGACCTGCATCGCACCGCAACGGCGCTGCGCGCCGCCATCTCGTTCCTGCGCAACGACGCGCACGTACCTCACGTCGAGGTGTGCCCGTACGAGTTGCCCCTCGTGGTGCTCGCACGCTTCTTCGACAAGCACCCGAGCCCCAGCGAGCGCAACAGGATCCTGCTCCGGCGCTGGTTCTGGCGGGGCTCGATCGGCGAAAGGCTGGGCGGCGCCTCGGCGACGCTGCAGCAGCACGTGGACGACGCCGGTGAGAACGACGAAGACCAATCCATCCGGGCACTCCTGCGGCGGACTGGCTCGCCTAGAGAACTCGACCTCGCGTGGGATGTCACGCAGGACGTCGGCCTGAACGCGGCTCGCGGCGTGATGTTCCTGTGCGCGCTGCTGGATGGCCGACCGCGCGACTTGGAAACGGGCGAGCAGTTGGCTGTCACCGAGCTCTTCGATCGTGGCAGGACCGAGCTGTTGCGACCGATCGTCCGGGGCGCGAGGGTCGGCGTGGTCAACAAGCTGCTGACGCGCTCCGGGAAAAACGCTCGGGAGCTCATCCTCGACTGTGCTGACGAAGCAGCGCTCTTCTCTCACGGGATCGACGGCGGGGCCCGAGAGGCCTTGCGGCGCAGTGACGTGGATGAGTTCTTCGCGCGTCGCTCGGCTGTGCTCAACCCCCGCCTGCGCGCCTTCTTCGAGCGGCACACCGAGGTCGAGCGCGACGACGCCCCGTCATTGAGCTCGATGACGAGGCGTTCGGCGTGAGCGCGCGCGTCTGGCTCGGCGACATCGTGGTGGGCGAGTTGCGACCGGACCCGGCGTCGCAGTCGACTGCGTTCGAGTTCGACGCGGCCTACGTGTCGCGTGGGGATCGGCCGATCTTCGGGCGCTGGTACGAAGACCAAATCCTCGATCCGCCCCGCGAGTTTCGTGGCAGTCCGCTGCCCACGTACTTCCGTAATCTGCTGCCCGAAGGCGCGCTCCGGAAGATCGTCGAGGCGCGCCTCAAAGCCTCCGCGCTTCCCGAGTACACGATGCTTCTGCGTCTCGGTGAGCACCTCCCCGGCGCGGTGCGCGTTCTCGGGGACCAACTCGACCCGAACGTGCTCGAAATCAGCGAGCGCGAGAGCCGTGCGGCAGGAGATCCCTTCCGATTCGCCCTCACGGGGGTACAGCCGAAGCTCTCGCTCGCGGAGGCGGGTGACCGGCTGACGATGCCGCTCGAAGGTCAGGGCGGCGACTGGATCGCGAAGTTCGGGAGCCCCGCCTATCGCGACCTGGTGAGGAACGAGCTCACCGTGCTCGACTGGGCGCACGCGTGCGGCCTCGACGTCCCTGAGCGTCGACTGATCCGCGCCTCCCAGATCGAGCACCTCCCCCAGGATTTCGAGCCCGATCAAGAAGTCCTCATCGTTCGCCGGTTCGATCGGGGCGCCGATGGCGCGCGAATCCATCAAGAGGACTTTGCTCAGGTCTTCGACGTTGCGCCCGAGGAGCGCTATGCGGCGGAGATCGTCGACCTGGGATGGGCGCACTACGGGTCGATCGCGGCCGTCGTCCGGGCGATCTGCGGCGAGGCAGACTTTCGCGAGTACATGCGGCGCCTCGTCTTCATGGTCCTGGCTGGCAACGCAGACGCGCACCTGAAGAACTGGGCTCTCTATTACCCGGATGGCCTCGTGACGCGGCTCGCCCCCCTCTATGATTTCGTCGCGACGGTCGCCTACTCGAATGGGGATCGCTCGGCCCTGCGGTGGGTCGAGCCGGCCGAACCGACCATCGAGCCTACGAGGCGGCTCACCGACATCACGATGGACGACCTGATCGTGGTCGCTTCGAGCACGGAGGTCGATACGGCCAATGTGTTGGACGACATCAGTGCGTTCGCCGCGAAGGTTCGCGCGACCTGGCCCGAGGCAGAAGCGACCGCGCCCGAGTCCGTCCGCAGGGCGGTCACCGCGCACCTGACAGCTGCAGCGCTGAAGTAGCTCGAGGCAGCGTAGGCGCGGGCCGAGCCTCCACCACCGCGAGGTTCCTCGGGGATGTGCGACGCGACGCCGTCGACGCGACCGGCGAGGCGTGACAACATGACCGGCCTCGACCCGGCCGTGCCGCGCGCCCCGACGGGATCCGATCGCGCGGGCGGTCCTCGAGACCCGAAGGAGCTGCTCGGATGGGCGATCGCACGTTCAGGCGTAACCTCGATCTCGACGGCGTGACCGCGAACGAGCTCGAGGTGATCGGCGCCGTGGTGCGCGAGGAGCTGTTCGGGACGTACCGGGTCGAGGTCGAGCTGC
>JADZFZ010000970.1 GCA_020854145.1 Deltaproteobacteria bacterium
CACGAAGCCGACGATGCGGAGGTTGGTCAGGCCGCTGTCGTCCACGTAGAGCTGGATGCGCCGCAGCGTCCCCGCCGCGAGCACGAGCGACTGCGCGATCCACGCGAAGGCCAGGATGCGCAGCGTCTTCGAGCCGGAGCCGAAGTTCTGCGCGCCGCGGAAGATCGCGCTCAGGACGACCGTGCACAACACGAGCGCCACCGTCAGCCACGCGGCGCCTCGGTGCGCGTAGTCGGTGTGGATCATCCCGTCCGGCACGCGTCCCGCCCACAGGTGCACCGCGTCGAGGGCGACGCACAGGGCGAACAGCACGTTGACCCCGACGAGCACGTTGCGGCTCGTCGCGAGCGCCACGCTGCCCGTGCGCGACTCGTTCTCGGGCGCGACGCGATACGGGCCCGCCGCCGTGGCGTTCGCCTCGTCCAATCGATGGAGGTCGCCGGTGCGCGCCACGAAGAGCTCGGCGTGGAACGGACGGAGCCACGCGGCGGCGAGCCACGCGCAGACCGCCCACAACACGACGCGCAGCGGGCTCGGGAGCAGCGCGCCGTCGGAGATCGCGTCACCCGCGGTCGTGGCCCAGCGCTCGAGGACGGGGTTGGCCGCGACGAGCACGAGCGCGAACACCCCGACCACGACGACCGGCACCACCACGGTGACCCACGGCAGGCGCACCGTGCGCCCGCGCGTCACGCGCCGCGCCCCGTCGCGCGCCCAGTCGCGCATCGTCACGAAGGCCTGCACCATCGAGCCGACCGACGACACGGCGAGCTCGGGGAGATACCCGTCGCGCCGCGTGGCGGTCACCGCGAAGGCGAAGAGCAGCCCGACGCCGACAATCGCGGTCCACAGGCTCGCTTGCCACGCCGCGCGCGCCGCGAGCGCGACGATCAGCGCGCCGACCCCCACCAGACGCCACGACCACGCGGGTGCCCCGCGACCGACGAGCACGAGCAGCGGAGCGCCCACGAGGCACACACCGAGACCCACGCCGCCGGTGCCGCCGAACAGCGCCACGTCACCGAGCACGCACGCGCTTGCGAGCGCCGCGAGCTCGACCCAGCGCGTCGCCGGGCGTGACGGCTCGGGGATCGCCGGCGCGCCCGACAGCCCGATGGTTGCACTCGGCGAGGGCGAGAGCGGCGGTGGCGAGGTCGCCGCGGGACCGGTGTTCGCAGGGGCGAGAGGAGCGTCCGTCGGCGCGATGTCCATGACGTACAGAACGCACACGGGCGCCCCGACTTCCCTCTCGCTGCGCGGCTCCACGGTTTCTCCACACTGGGAGCGTCGCGTGGAGCCCGTGTGGATGTCAGGGAGGCGGCTGAGCCAGAGCACGCAGGCGCGCGGCGAGATCATCTCGGTAGCGGCGCAGTGTGTCGGCGTCGAGCGGGACGAGCATCGTCGGCAACGGCTCCACGCGAAAGCCCGACAGGAGCCAGGCGAGGACCGCCGGGTCGAGACCGGCGTCCTTGCGCAGTCCCAGGTCGAGGTCGTCCTCTGGCAGATAACCAGCTCGCTCGAGAAAGAGGACGTCCACGAGATCGCGGGGCTCGGTCCGCGACAGGAGGCACGTCAGCTTGGACGCGCGCAGGTCGACCAGCGACTCGCACAGCACGCCTTCCACGGGCTCGGCCGGTGCGAGATCGGTGGCGGGCTCGTAGATCACATCGACCAGGAGCGAGCCCGCGGGCCCTTGCATGCTCGCGCGCACGAAGATTCCTGCGTCTTGCCGCACGTCGAGCGAAGCGTGGCAATCCCGTGCGAGATCTGGCAGCGCCGACACGAGCAAGCGATGCGCGGCGCGATCGTGGACGAACAGGTCGAGGTCGCCCGACAGACGGTGCGCGAGATGCGCCCCGGAGAGCGCGGCGCCCCCGCCGAGATGCGCGGGCGCGACCTGCTGGGCATCCCGCAGGAACGCGACGATGGGAGCGGGCAGGACGCGCCGGTCGAAGACGCGCGTCATCCGCCGTCGCTGTGCGCCGAGAGCGGCAGATCGAGGAGCCACGCCCATCGCTCGCGCGTGCGACCGAGATGTCGCTGCAGCAGCGGCCAGGCAGCGCGGATCTCGGCCACGGTCGTGAACAGCCACACATCGCGCGAGTTGGCCTCGCGCAGGAGCACGCCCAGCCAGTAGGCACGTTCGTCGGCGTCATCGGATGCGAGATGCGCCCGCAGGTCGCGGACCGTGCACGGCGTCCACCACACGAAGTACGGGGTGGCCGCCGGATCCTGCAGGTCCGGGCTCGTCGGCGGCAGCAGCGTGCCCATGGCACGAGCATACCAACGCGCGACAGGCGGCACGCTCGCGCGCACGTCGAGACCCTGAACCGGGTGGGAGAAGCGCTGGTGACCATGCGGAGCAGGCGGCCGACGCCTTGGCCCACGCGCGATTATGGCTGTACATTCGATCAGTCATAATGAGCGACCTGCCACCGACGGCCGACACGTCGTCGACCGACCCCTCGACGACGGAGGCACGACGCAGCCGGATCTGCTGCGCGGACCTCGACACGTTCTTCGTGTCGGTCGAGCGGCTGCTCGA
>JADZFZ010000971.1 GCA_020854145.1 Deltaproteobacteria bacterium
CGTGCGGTGGTCGGCCGCGAGGTGGGCCCAGGCCCGACCTCGGCTCACCGTCTGGTGCCCATCGCGTCCGCGGAGCTAGCCAAGGAATCGGGGCTCACCTAGACTCGGACCAGCCTGATGACCGTTAATCCGGGCGAACGTCGATTGGATCCCGTCGAGGCGCTTCCCCCGGGGGCGCTCACCGGCGCGACGCTGGACGGACGCTACCTCGTCGAGGGAATGCTCGGAGAGGGCGGGATGGGCGTGGTCTACGCCGCGCGCCACGTGCACCTCGAGAAGAGGCTCGCGGTCAAGGTGCTGCGTCAGGATGCCTCGCGTGATCCGGATCTCGTCGACCGCTTCCAGCGCGAGGCGCGCGCGGCGACGGCCATCGGCAGCGAGCACATCGTCGACATCAGCGACTTCGGCAAGACCCCGGACGGCTCCACCTACTTCGTGATGGAGTTCCTCGCGGGCTCGTCGCTCGGCGACGTGCTCGCGGCGGGACCGATGTCGCTCGCCCGCACGCTGCACGTGGGCAAGCAGATCTGCGAGGCCCTCGGCGCGGCGCACCAGCGCGGCATCGTCCACCGCGATCTCAAGCCGGACAACATCTACCTCGTGCGGCGCGGTGGGGACGCGAACTTCGTCAAGGTGCTCGACTTCGGCATCGCGAAGGTCGGCAAGGGAGCCAAGCGGCTGACCGTCGTCGGGCAGGTGTTCGGTACGCCGCACTACATGAGCCCGGAGCAGGCGGCGGGCGAGCCCGTCGATGGCCGCTCGGACATCTACGCGCTCGGCGTGATCTTGTACGAGGCCTCGACAGGTCAGGTGCCGTTCGACAGCGAGCAGCCGATGGCGATCCTGACGAAGCACCTCTACCAGGATCCAGTGCCTCCTCGTCAGACGCCCGCCGGCGCCCAGATCCCGCCGCGATTCGAGGCGCTGATCCTCCGGTGCCTGGCGAAGAAGCCCGACGATCGGCCGGCGACCATGGAGGACGTGGCGGTGGAGCTCGAGTCGCTCGAGTTCGATCTGCCGACGGGAGTGCGCGCGAGCCTCGGGCTCCGGCTCACCGATTCGCAGGCGGAGTATCGGCTCTCGGGTGATGGAAGCGGCGGCTACCGCGTGCCGCGGCTCGACGTGCTGAGCCAGTCGTCCGAGCGCGACGTGGCGCTCCTGTCGCCGCCCGCGGGGATCCCGCTCTCGCCGAGCATCGAGCTCGGGTCGGATCCCGGCGCGACGGCGACCGCACGGACCCCGGCGACGACCGGCGTGCAAGCGCGTGCGACGCGAGACGACGCCGAGACGCTCGTTCCCCCGAGGCGGAGCGCTGCGCCGATGGTCATCGCCGTGCTCGCGGTGCTGCTGGTGCTCGTGGGTGGCGGGATTGGCCTCAAGCTGTGGCTCGGCTCGAGCAGCGGAGCCACCGCCGCCTCGCAGGCGGTGTCGCCGGATCCGCCGGCCGCGACCGTGGGATCGACGACGGCGACGGTCGGATCGACGACGGCGACGGTCGGGACGACGACGACGACGGCGACGGCGGGAGCGACGACGGGCGAGCAGGCCTCTGCGTCGAATGCCGCTCCGGAAGCGCCGCCGCCGGGCGCGGGCTCCACCGCGCAGGCGGCCGACGTCGCTGCTCAGGCGCCCGAGCCGCCAGCCGACGATCCGAGCGCGGCGACGGCGGAGCAGGACGAGAGCGGAGGCTCGCGTGGCTCGCGACGCGGCCCACGCCGCAACGGGGCACGCACCACGCGCCCGTCGGTGAGCACGCCCAGCGTGGAGCCGCGACGCGCGCCACTCGTGCCGCGGACGCCGCCGCCCACGCCTGGCCGGCAGCTGCGCGATCCGTGGGGCAGTCGCTGAGCCGCGCTCGGGCCGGCGAGCTCACGCCTCTACGGGACGCGTCATCGCGAGGTCCTCGAAGGCCTCGATTCCCTTGGCGCGGAGCGCACGGACGAACGGACCCGGCGAGAGCACCGCTTCGGGCGCGTAGACCCCTCCGACGGTCGTGCGCAGCTCGCGTCGCGCGAGCATCACGGCGCCGACCGACAGCGACAGACCCGTCGAGTCGCGCATGTCGCCGACGCCGCAGAGCAGCCGATGCTCGCTCTTGCCGTCGCGGGTTCCCCAGCCATCGATCCGAATCGCGCCGACCCCGCGCGCCTCGGAGCGCGTGAGCCTCTCGATCGCCATCAGGCAGCGGACCGTCGCCTCGGTCGCGCGTCGCGACCGGAAGACCCCCGCGCGCGCTGGCAGGACGAGGGCGCGGGCTCCGCGCCCGTAGCCCATGAAGAAGTCGACGTCGCGCACGCCCTCGACGAAACGGGGCACGGTGACGGGCTCCGCGTGTCCCATGTTCCAGACGTCGACCGCGCCGAAGCGCGGGAACTCGACGCGCCTGCGCTCGGTGACCGCCGGCACGAGCGTCCGGCGGCCCGCGCGGTGGTGGACCACGTCGCCGGTCATGATGTGCAGCATGTGGCGGATGACCGCCTCGCCGCCGCCTGCGTCGAGCGGCTGGTACACGTAGACGCAGACGCGGTCCAGCGTGTCGAGCCGATCGGCGAGCAGGCGGATCCCCACGTTGGAGATCCCAGGGCTCGCGCCGAGCCCCGTCACCACGACGCGACCCGTCTCGCGGGCGCGCTCGGTGTGATCGCGCAGCACCGCCTCGGCGGCGTCGAAGTCGTCACAGATGCTCGCGTAGTCGACGCTGGCGTCGAGCGCCGCGGACACGAGGCGGGGCTCGAAGACGTGGAACGGTCCGAGCGCCGACGCGACCACGTCGTGCCCGCGCATGGCCTCCACGACGGCCGCGTGATCCATCGCGTCGACCCCGCGGGCGAGCACCTCCACCCCCGGACGCGACACACGCGCTGCCAGCGCGCTGGCTCGTGCGACGTCGCGGTCGGCGACGGTCACGCGCGTCACGCCCTCGGTCGCCGCCAGATCCTCGACGGCACGGCTGCCCATGTCGCCCGCACCACCCATCACCACGATCCTCATGCGCCGGTCTTGGCACGGTCGCGGCGCCGCGCTCGTGCGCGTCGTCATGTGGCCCCCGCGATCACTCCGCGAGCTGCGGACGGAGGCGGCGGTGGCCGACGGCCATGATCATCCACACCACCGAGAGCATCGAGAAGCCGAAGATGGCGGGCGACATCGACTCGGCGAAGCCCTCGAGGACGATCAGCCCGACGTTCGGGCTGCGCGACCACTCGGGGTGGTGCGGGACCGTGTAGCCGACGGCCGCGAGGTCGCTGGCGACGCCGGCGAACACCGAGAGCACGGTGGCGATGGAGAGCGACTTGACGGCTTCGACCTTGCGGGCGTCGGGGCGAATCGCGAACAGGACCGCGGCGACCAGCGCGATCAGACCGAACGCGACGATGAAGAACATCGGGATTCCACCAGCGGCGAAGAGAGCTGCCATGGGTGACCTCTTTCGTTCGTGTGCGACGCTCCGTGCATCGCGCTCGGGATGACGACGCTCGAGCGGGCGGAGCGTGACCAAGAAAGATCACGAGGTCGCCGGGGCGGCCGGGCCGGGCCCCGAGCGCGCGGTCGCGAGGTCGAGCAAGCCGCGGTGCTCGGCGAGGTTCTCGGTCCAGCTTCGTCGGAGCGTCTCGTCTTCGATCCGAGCGGCCGCGGCGAGCAGCGACTCGCGCTGCTCCGCGAGCAGAGCGAGCGACTCCTCCGTACGACCCACCGCGTCGAGCGCACGTGCGCGAACCCAGTGCACGTAGGTGGCCATGTCGTCGGCCCCGCGCGCTCGGAGAAGCGCGTTGGCCTCCTCGACGATCGTCAGCGCGTCCTGCGGACGGTCCTCCGCCAGCCGGACCTCGGCGAGCGCGACGTGGGCCGCCAGCGTGCCGGTCTGCCCGCGCGAGGCTTCGAACGCTGCTTCCGCCTCGGGGATCGCGGACGCCAGATCGCCTTGCGCCACGCACACGAGCGCGAGCCACGCTCGTGCGCGGGCGAGCTCCGGTACCGGCCCGGAGCGCGCGCCGGCGCCGGCCAGAGCGGCGACTTGTCGCTCCACCTCGGCGCGATCGTTCATACGCGCTGCGGCCTCCGCGACGATGGCGCGGTAGGAGCGCACCACGAGCACGAGTCCGAGCGACTCGGCGCGATCGAGCATGCGCAGGACGCCGTGCAGCCCGACCTGGCCGCGACCGGCGGCGTTCCACGCCGCGCCGCTGCACGCGCCTGCGAAGACCTCCCCGCGCAGGTCGCCCGCTTGCTCGAACAGACCGTGCGCTGCGCGAAACCACGAGAGCTGCTCGTCGGGGCGTCGGTCGAGGTTGGCCGCCGCACCCCGCGCCATCGCGTACCAGGCGAGCGCGACCGGATCGGTGACGGTGCTGGACGTGCGGAGCGCGTCCGCCGACGAGATGAGATCGCGGCTGCGCTCCATCCGCCGCCAGATGACGCAGGAGTAGCCGAGCAGCGACAGGGCGTGAACCATCGACGCGGGGCTGCCTTCGTGGCGCGCCGCCAGAACGCGGCGCACCCATTCGTCCGAGCGCTCGACGTCGCCGAGGTACGCGCGTCCGATGGATGCCTGGGTCGCCGCCCGCAGCCACGCGTCGCTCGCCCACGGCAACAACGTGGCGGCTTGCTCGGCGCGCTCGGCGCGCAGGCCTGGCTCGTGTCTCCATCGATGCACCTCTGCCTCGACGAGCCGCGCGCGTCCGAGCTGCACGCCCGAGGCACCGAGGACGACCGCCCGCGCCGCATGCGCGAGGGCGCCGCCGAGGTCGCCGGCGGCGAGCGCTCCTTCGGCAGCACGCACGAGACACTCCGCCGCGCGCTCGCCGTCGCCCGCTTGCTCGTGGTGGGATCCGACGGCGAGAGGATCGCGCTCTCCCGCCCGCTCGAGCCACTGCGCCGCGAGCCGATGGCCGAGCTTGCGGTCGTCCTCCGTGAGGAGCGCGAGCGCGGCGTCGCGTACGAGCGCGTGTCGGAACGCGAGCTCGACCCGTCCGGCGAATCGACTCTCCTCGGGCGGTCGGCGATCGACGAGCTCGTCGCGCGCGAGGTCGTCGAGCAGCGCGGTGGCCACGGCGTCGGTCGAGCCGAGGAGCTCGGCGACCGCCTCGGTCCAGAAACGTTCGCCCAGGATGGCCGCCGCCCGCAGCGCACGGCGCGACTCCGGCGAGACCTGCTCGATCCGCAGCTCGAGCGTCGCGAGCACGGTCTCCGGAAGGACGTCGCGCTTCCCATCGCGAACGGCGCGCGCCAGCTCCTCGACGAAGAACGGGTGCCCGCCCGAGCGCTCGGCGACCGCCTGCACGGCCGATTCCTCGGCGCCATCGCCGAGGACTCTGCGCGCGAGCTCCTCGGCGGCGCGCCGCGTGAGGGGGCCGAGGCGATGCTCGAGCCGGGCCTGCTCGGCGAAGACGCCAGGCAACACGGCGTCGATCTCGGGCCGTGCGAGGACGAGGACCCCGATGGGAGCGCGAGGGTTGCGGCGAAGCGCGCCCTCGATGAGGCGCGTGGACGCAGAGTCTCCCCAGTGGAGATCGTCGAGCACGAGGAGCAGCGGCTGACGCGTGGCCGCCGCACCACAGAGGGCCTCCCATGCGTAGCGCACGGACTCCGCCATCACGCTGGCTTCTCGTCGCGCCATGCGGAGGCGCGGGGACGGCTCGGCGATCGCGATGCCCGCGACCTCCGCCAGCGTCTCGGCGACGGCGCCGACGTCGGGATGCTCGGCGCCGAGCAGCGCGCTCACGTGGGCGTCGAGCGCGGCGCGTGCGGTGGTGGGCGCGTCGGCGTCGCGCAGGCCCGTCGCACGTCGGACGAGCTGCGCGACCACGGTCAGCGCCGAGCCGGCCGATGGCTCTTCGGACCGTGCCGCCCAGACTCTGGGGGACGGGGCCGAGGCGTCGAGCCGCGCCAACAGCTCGCGCGCGATCCGCGTCTTGCCCAGACCCGCGGCGCCGACCACCCGGGCGACACGAGGCGAGCGCTCTTCGAAGCACTCGACGAACACGGCTTCGAGCGCGGCCAGCTCGCGATCGCGTCCCACGCAGGGCGCGATCCGCCGTGACGGCGCGTGCGCGAGGCCCAAATCCGGCGACCGCTCGCCGTCGAGCACGAAGTGCCCGCCCTCGAGCGCCCGTACGACGAAACGTTCGTCGAGCAGCCGCGCGGTGACGTCGTCCACCTCGACGGGCGAAGCGATTCGTGCACCCCGATGACGTGCTTCGAGCGCACGAAGGCGCGCGACCGCATCGTCGATCACACGTCCGACGAGCTCGCGTTCCGAGAGCTCGGCCTCTCCGGTGGCCACGACGATGGGCACGCCGCCGAGCTGGGCGCGCAGCCGGAGCGCCGTCCGCGCGGCGCGCGCTGCGAGATCGGCCGCGCTGCCGGTTCCGCCGATGACCGCGAGCGCGGCGCCGTCCGCGAGCCGATCGATGCGCACTCCGGCCTCGCGGGCCGCGCCGTCGCTCGACGATGCGAGACGGCGGCGCAGCTCGCTCGGGTCGAGGACGGTCCGCGCCGCGGGGTCGTCGAGGTCCGGCCCAGCGCCGTGCCAGGCGAGCACGAGCGCGACACGACGCCTTTCGCGTGACGAGAGCGCATCCGAGGAGCCCCGACGCGCGGCCGAGGGCCAGCTCCCGCGGCGGAGCGCCGACAGCGCCGCCGCCAACGCGCTCGCGTCGGCGGGCCGACCGTCTCGCTCCTTGGCGAGCATCGCGTTCACGAGCGCGTCGAGCGCGTCGGGGATCCCGGGTGTCACCTCCGACGCGCGTGGTGCGGGCTCGAGCAGGACCTTCACGAGCACCGCCATCACGTGCGCGCCCGCGAACGCCGCTCGACCGGTCAGGCACTCGTAGAGCACGCACCCGAGCGAGAAGACGTCCGCACGCGCGTCCACGTCCGGCTCGCCGCGCGCTTGCTCGGGCGCCATGTAGCCGGGCGTGCCGAGCATCGTCCCGGAGGCCGTGATCGTCGTGCGCAGCTCGGCGCCGCGCGCCAGACCGAAGTCGAGCAGCTTCGGGCTCGCCGTGTCTCCGCCGACCAGGAAGAGGTTCGCGGGCTTGAGGTCGCGGTGGACGAGCCCGCGGGCGTGCGCGAACGCGAGGGTGTGCGAGACGCGCTCCACCAGATCGAGCGCGCTCGCGACGTCGAGCGGTCCACGCCGCAGGCGCGCGGCGAGATCCTCGCCGTCGAGCCACTCCATCGCGAGCCACGGCGTCGCGCCGCCGGCGAGGTCGTAGGCGACGAGGCGCACGATCCCCGGGTGCTCGAGCCGGCGCAGGGCGTCGATCTCGCGCGCGAAGCGCCGGGCGTGCTCGTCCGACGGGACCGCCACGAGCTTGATCGCGACCGCGCGGTCGCCGTCGGTCCGGTCGCGTGCCCTCCAGACCGCGCCCATGCCGCCGCTGGCGACGTGGTGCTCCAGCACGAATCGGTCGCTGATGACGTCGCCGGGTCGCACGCTCGAGGCCACGCCTCCGGCCGGTCCATACCAGCGGCGCCTCGGTCCGGGTCGATCTTTTTTCGTCACCTCCGGGCGGCTCGTGCGTTGATCCTCGCGTGGAGCTCCGTGACCCGGCGCCGCCCTCGAAGGTCGATGCGATCGCGCTCGACGACGAGAAGGCGCTCGTGCGTGCGCTGCGGCGAGGCGACGCGCGGGCGTTCGACGCGGTGTACGAGCGCTACCGAGCGCGGTTGTTCGCGTTCCTCGTGCGCTTGTCGCGGAGCCGTCACGTGGCGGAGGACCTGCTGCAGGAGACGTGGCTCCGTCTCGCCCGCCACGCGCTCGAGCTCGACGAGGACACGCGACTCCTGCCCTGGCTCTACACGGTCGCGCGCAACCTCCACACGAGCCATCGCCGCTGGTCGCTGCTCGACGCCGAGCGTCTCGGCGCGCTGCGTTTCTGGGCGCGGGAGGCCGACGAGCTGTCGCCGTTCGAGCGCATGGCCGCCAACGAGACCGAGCGGAAGCTCGAGCATGCGCTGGCCGCGTTGCCCGTGGCGCAGCGCGAGGTGGTGCTCCTGGTCTGCGTGGAGCGCATGGAGCCGACCGATGCGGCGCGGGTGGTCGGGCTCGCGCCCGAGGCGTTTCGGCAGCGCCTGTCGCGTGCGCGGGTGGCGCTCGCGGATGCGCTCGTGGCGAGGGAAGAACGCGTGGCCGTGTCGGTGACGGCCGCGAGGAAGAAGGGACGGGACCGATGAGCGGCGACGACGATCACGAGGCGCTGGATCGGGCCCTGGCGGAGCTACCCGCGTACGACCTCGACGAACGACGGAGCGCGCAGGTGCACCGGCGCGCACGTGGAGTGCTCGTCGAGCGAACGCGAATCGCGTCGCGCCCGCCGTGGCTGCGAACGCTCACGCGCGTCTACGACGTGGGGCTCGAGCCCGCGCTCGTCGTGTGCGCGGCGGTCGTGTACCTCGCATGGGCGGTGCGCTCGGTCGTCGGTCCGCATTGACGCGACCCGGCGTCCGATGGGCGGCCGCCCGCATCCGACGGGCTGCGGCATGTCGTCGGCGACGCGGCTTCGCGCGCGGGCAAGAGTGAGCGCAACCGGGTTGGGTGATTGCTCGTGCTCGCGCCGAGACGGGCGTGGCACGATGACGACCGAGAGCCGACCGATGAAGGTGAGCGATCCGTATCCGCCAGCGCTTCCGCCGGGGCAGGGACGCGAAGACGACTCCGTCGTCGGCGAGGGTTGAGGTTGCCCATCGCCACCAAGGTCGAGATCACCGTCGGGTGCGTGATCCTGGCGTTGTGCGGGTGCGACGACGCGCCACGGCACGCGGTTGCGCAGACACCGCGAGCGCCGGTGCGTGCGGTCGCTCCGGCGAGCGCGCCGCGCAATACGCCGGCGAGCCCCGATGCGGGCACGACCGCGCGTCCGACCGCGACGAGCTCGGTCGCTCCGACGAGCGCACGCGCCGCGGAAGCCGGACGGGCGGAGCCGTCGCGGCTCGTGTTGTGGATCGGAGGCGACGTGATCGTGCCGCCGGGGATGATCCGCGCGGTGAGGGGGCACGCGGGCGGAGACCTCGCCGCGGGGCTCGAGTCGGTGTTCGCACCGCTCACGCGCTTCTGGCGGGCGGACGCACCCGACGCGCACGTGATCGTGAACCTGGAGAGCCCCGTCGCGGACCGGACGCGCTTGCTCCCCAACGCGTTCGTTCACCTCGTCGTGCCGGGTCGTCTCGTTCCTTCGCCGCTCAACATGCCGAGGTCCGTGCCCGAGGGTCTGCGACGTGCGGGGGTCCACTCGGTCACGCTCGCGAACAACCACGCCCTCGATCAGGGGCGCGACGGGCTCGCCGAGACCTTGGCCAACGTGCGGGCCGCGGGGCTCGGGATCATCGGCGCCGGGCAGGGCACCACCGAGGCGGTTCGCCCGATGGTGCTCGGGCCGGCGGGCGCGCGCACCGCCGTGATCTCTCTGCTCGATCGGCACCAACGCGAGCCGCGGAGCGCCGCCGCGATCGGCATCGCGCGCGA
>JADZFZ010000972.1 GCA_020854145.1 Deltaproteobacteria bacterium
AGCGGCGTCGGCAGCGAGAAGGCGTCTTGCGCGAGGGCGCGTCGGTATCGGGGGCAGCGCGGTCGTTCGCGTGCGGCGACTGGACCGGCGGAGGCTCGAGGGGAGTCGGTGCGGGCACGATGCGCGAACGCCACTTGGCGTGCGACGACAGGACCGCGGCGCACAACCGCCAGAGCGACAACGGGTCGAGCTCGACCGCGACGGTCCCATCGCCGAAGGGCTTCTTCGGCTCGAGGCGCACCCGCTCGTCGGGCAGGAGCTTCAGGCGCTCGCTCGACTTCGACAACCCCATCGTCGAGGTACGCGCGCAGATCGAGTCGTTCCTGCGTCCCGTCGCGCGACATGCGTGCGAGGTGAGCTACGCGCCGCCGGTCGTGCTCTGGCACCACGAGCAGGTCGACGAGCTCGGCGGTAGCTGACGACGATGCCGCGAATCGTCGACGTCGAGACGGTGCCACGCGGACCCGGCGGCTTCCGGCGAGTGAATCACCCTATGGGTTCTGCGGCTGGCCGACCCGGGACAGCTCGTAGCCGACGATGGCCCCCGTGATGATCTGCACGACCGCTGCGGTGCCGGCGGCGATGGCCACGGTGTCGGCGCTGTTCGTTCGATAGCCGTCGGTCGCGAGCGCGCCCAGACCTAGCGGAACGGCGCTGGCGAGGAGCCCGACGGCGGTTCCCACGAACGCGCCCGAGAACGTGCCCGAGCCGCCGCCGAGATCACCGCCGAGGTCGACGCCGACGGGAACGAGGAACGTCATCGCGAGCGCCGCGGTCGCGATCGGCAGTCCCAGGCTCGATCCGCACGACGGGTCTTCCGACTCCCAGCAGTCGTGGAAGTTGGTCGCCTCTCGCGCCGCGAGCGCACCCATCACGGCCAGGCTGCTCAGCGCGGTCGCCGTGAGCGCACCCGCGACCATGCCGAGGTGCCTCCGCCACGCAGGACGGCTCGCGCGCGCCGGCGGGCCGTAGACCTCCGCCGCCGTGGGCAGCTGGAGCCGTGGGGGCGCGTCGGCGGGGGCGCTCGCGCGCGCGGGACGCGCTGCCGACAGGAGGACCGCCAGAACGGCGACGAGCAACGAGGACTGAGGAACGGGACGCGGCATCGGCACCTCCGACGCCTCTTTCCTACGCACGACGCGTTCCCAGGCCCTTCGGCCAGTATCTTGCGGCAGGCGCCGAGGAGAGTGATTCGCCAGCACGTGGCGGCGTGAAATCGAGTCACGGGTGATGTCTGCCCGCTACGCCGTCCGTCACGCGCGGGCTCCACGGCGGCGGCCCGGCTCGTCGATGGCGGTCAGGTGGACGTGGTCGCCCATCGCGACTGCGAGCACGCAGATCGGGTCACCGCGGACCTCCCGAGGCCGTCCTCGGGGCCGGTCCTCTTCGCCGTCGCCCATCGCGACGCGACGCGTGACTCGCGAGGCGAGCGCTCACCGGCGCAGCCAGACCTCGAACGTGGTGCCAGAGAGTCGCGCCGCGACGTCGGGGGCGAGACGATGCCGGTCGCTGATCCCGGGCCACGCGCATCCATCGGCGCGCCGCAGCGGAGAGCTGCCTGGAATCGGGGTGAATCCCATCGCGCGTGCGGCGCTCACACAATCGGTTCCGGCCTGCACGCGGGTGCGAACCGCGAGCGCGATCCCGTCGCGCCAACCGAATCGGACCTCGATGCCGTCGGCGTACACGACCCACTCGTCGGTCACACGGACGTGATCTCGCCCCCGCTCCACCTCGGCTCGGCTCCTGCCGATCAGGTCGGCCACGGGCAGAGCACGTTCTGTCGTTGCGTCGCTGGCGGTGAGGCCGCCATCCGACGAGCTCGTCGCGGCGATGCCGCAACGGAGCCCGTACAACATCTCGAAGAGACGGCGCCACGGTACGTCGTCGTGACAGCCGGCGACGTTTGCGCGACGCGTGTCGACACCGTTCGCGAGCGGCCGTTCGTAACGCAGCGACAAGTGCATGCGCACGTCGTAGATGCGGTCGCACTGCGGTGCGACCTGCATGCGCGGCGCGATCTCGCGCTCCACGAGGTCGAATAGCTGCGTGCAGGTCCGTGCGGAGATGGTCGTGGTCCTGCGCGTCGGTCCCTCGAGCGTCGCGGTGCAGCTGCGCGTCACGGTGATGGAGTCGACACATGTCGAAGGGGTGCTCGAGGGCGGCCCGAGATCGACCTCGAGGAGGCCGACCGAGACGACTCTCGGCGGGCCAGATGGTGGAGGCGGCGACGGCTCGGGGTGGATGCTCGCCGTTCTAGGCGTGGACGACGGGCTCGAGCAGGTGGCGACCCACGCGACCGTCCAGAGGAGACCGCACACGGCGATCACCCGGATCCCCGTCGTCACGCGACCGATCCTGCCACACCCCACGAGCCGATCGGTTGCGTCAGGACGCCAGCGCCGTAGCTCACCCACGTGCGTGATGGGCGCGTGCGTCTACCCGCTCGAGCCCGACACGTTCGTCATCGACGGCGCCTGCCACGCCGACGGCGAGCGCAGCGCTGCTGCAGGCGAGTGCCCCGTAAGAGTACCCGCGTCTCAGGTCGACGAGACGCGACCGGCAGCGCCAGGGCGGGGCAGGGCTCCGAGGCGCACGAGCCGACCCCCGTCGCACGGCGCGAGCCCGAGCCCGTCGAGCGCCGCGACGAGCGCGGCGTGGGTCGGCGCGGCGAGCCGCCGG